>NZ_DATKFP010000120.1:0-17341 GCF_035511395.1 Sphingobium sp. | reverse complement strand
TCGACGATCCTGATGCCCATCTCCGAGATCGCCGCCATGACGTCTTCGATCTGGTCCGCGGTCATCTGATCCTGTGGAAGCGCGAGATTGAGTTCGTCGACAGTGATCGTTCCACGACGCCTGGCAGAGTCTATGAATCTGGCGACGGAGCCGCGGCTTGCCTCGATAACCGGTGCTTCGAACTCTCCGCCGCGTTCACTCTTGCTCATGTCCAGTCGTCAACTCGTCAGTGGGGCCGCGTTTCACGAGGGCCGGTTTGGAATTCGGGGGGCTCCATTGGCGTACAAGCGCAACCATTTCCAGCATCTTTCCACGACTTCCGGTGCCTCCTGGCCGAGGCTGTCGGTAGGCGTCGCCGGAGCCGCAGGCGTTCCCGGGCCGCGAAGGAAAAGGCGCCGGGACAATAAGTGGTCAAGGCCGTCACCCTGCCCGCGCATAGCAGACATCCGACGCCGCAATCGTTGCAATAACGTCACAGATCGGTCGCATTCGAACCGGTCGCTGAGTTTTTCCGGAAACCCGATGCCAATCTCAGCCATTTCGCAGGTGATTGAGATACCAAAGGAAGTTTTATGAAAATTGCCGCCCTCGCACTCGCAGCCTCCATCGCAGCGGGCGTAGTGTCGCAACCCGCTATCGCGCAGGATGCCAGCGCGGATAACACCCCGGTCGTCGCGTCGAACGGCACTTCGTTCCGCGGGATCCGCGTCGAAGGCAACTTCGGTGGTGACCGGTTCCAGTCCGAAGGCAATCATAACGACAAGTTCGGCTATGGCGGTACCGTCGGCTTCGACGGTACGCTGGGCGAGCGGATTGTCGTCGGCGCTGAAGGCAGTTTCTGGCGCCCTGGCAACGGTAACGAGAACACGACCGCACTGGGCGGTGGCAACAGCATCGACCACAAAGCGTTCGAGGAATGGGGCGCCGCCGTGCGTGCAGGCGTCCTCGTAAGCCCGCAGTTCCTGGTCTTCGGCAAGGCCGGCTACGTCAATGGCGAACAGCGCAAGCGCATCGAAGGTCCGGCTGGCAATACGCTGGTCTACGATCACTACCGCGCGGATGGCTACCAGGTCGGCGGCGGGGCTGAATACACGCTTACCGGCGGTCGTCTGCCTGTCTACGTGAACGCACAGTATGTGTACTCCAACTACCACGGCAACAGCGGTCGTCAGCGGGTGATGGGCGGTATCGGCGTACGCTTCAAGTAAGCAGGACGCGGTAACGCCGCACCGGCGTTGGGCTGGATCGACGCTTTGGTGTCGGTCCGGCCCAATTCGTTTGCAGCGACAAAGCCGGCCTCAACGGCGGCTCAAGTACAGGGCAAGGCTGCAAGTTGCCGCCAGCGGGCCCACCCAGTCGACCCACTGGTCGAGGGTGGTCCAGACCCGCCTGTCGAACGGTCCCCACCACGGCATGTTGGCGCGCAGCCCCTCGCCGAAGCGCTCGATCCAGCGATATTCGGCCTGCGCCAGTTCTCGGCCGATGAAGTACGCAGATGCCAAAGCCGCGGCGGCCCACCAGTTGCCGGTAATTCGGCCGACCAGCGTCTGGACGGCCAAGGCCACAAAAATGTGCTCGAAGTATCCCATGGGTGACGAACGCCCGGGCCAGGGCTCGGATGCGACGACAGCCATTTCCGGAAAAAATCATCCGCGAAGAGGGACGCGTGGCAAACAGGGGGGCTCCTCCGAAATCCATTATCACGCGGCCGGCGGGCGGACCAGGTTCCGCATTCCGGCGCGTCACGTGTCGGTACCGCGCAATCATCAGGGGCCGTATGTGGAGATTCCGGCGCCCCCGCATCATTCACGGAATGCGCCGCCGGCATACCTGCTGTCCGGACGATCGGTGATGCTCGTCGAGACAGCCTGATCATCGAACTCGATGCAGAGGATATCCTGACCCGGCTTGGCGCCGAACTCGCCGGAGTGCCAACGCTCGAAGCTGCCCATGACGCTCTCGATGGCCATGCCCCGAAAGTGAAGCGGACATCGCCTCCGATGAAGGAATCGACCTCGTCGGGCTCGATAGCCTTCAGACTTGTGATCGTCTCGGAAACGCCGACCCGCAACCCGTCGAACGTGCTTGGCGGCGGCGCGATGAAGAAGAGGCCGCTTTCGAAGTTCCGCAAATCGCCATCGAAGATATCGCCTGCGAGCACGACAAGGCTGCAGACTTGGTCGATTGCGAGCACCATCAGATTTTCAAAGGCATCGCGCGACGCACGGTTGACCTGCGCCGCAACGCCCTTCAAATCTTCAAGCTCGCGGTCAGCTTGGGAGGCCCGAAATCGCTGGCGAGCCACCCGGCCACGACCACCCATTCCGGCGTGTCCGTGGAAATCCGGGACCGGATCGGCGTCCTGCAGTCCACGGTCCGCCTGTCCATCGGGATCGAGAACGAACGCGATATCGTCGCGGATCTGTCTCAGGCGCTCGACCAGGCCTGAATATCGACCCGGCTGGTTCATAATTTTACTCAAACCATGGGGAGGAAAGGCACATGACGGACTTCGTCAAAGTGACCAACGACCGCCACATCCTGGAAATCGAGATTGATCGCCCCGGGAAGAAGAACGCCCTGACCGGCGGCATGTACCGGATCATGACGGGCGCCCTCGCCGACGCCTCTCACCGAAGCGATGTTCGCGCGGTGCTCATCCATGGAACGGGCGACGCCTTCTGTGCCGGGAACGACCTGGCCGATTTCGTATCCGGCCCGGAAGGCGCCGCCGCCGCCTTCGATTTCATCCGGGCTATAGCCATGTTCCAGAAGCCGATCGTCGCTGCGGTCCAGGGCCTTGCCGTGGGCGTCGGAACGACCCTGCTGTTCCACTGCGATCTCGTTTACGCGGCCCCGGACGCCCGGTTCGTCATGCCGTTCGTCAACCTCGGAATTGTTCCGGAAGCCGGATCAAGCCTGCTTGCACCCGCTACGCTTGGGTATGCCAAGGCGGCATCGATGCTGCTGCTGGGTGAGCCGATGGATGCGCAAGGCGCGGACAAGTCTGGGCTAATCACCGGCATCGTTCCGGCCGATGGGCTTCTCGACCATGCCAGGAGCAAGGCTCGGCTTTTGACCGCCAAGCCACCGGAGGCCCTTCTTGCCACGCGGCGGCTTATGAAAGGCGATCAGGCCGCTGTCGCTGCGCGCATCGAGGAAGAAGCAGGTCTTTTCCGCAGTGCAATGCAATCGCCCGAGGCCAGGGAAGCATTTGCGGCGTTCCTTGAGAAGCGCCAACCTGTCTTCGTTTCGCGAGGCTGAACCTTACCCCTGCCCCTAGTACCCACCGCCCTTCCCGCATGCGACACTCCGCTCTATCAGCTTGGACATGAAGCCATGGATATCAGCTGCTTCACGGAGGCGTATCCGGGACGAGCGCACATACAGTAGGCCGGTCTGCCGCTCGCGCCGCTGTGCCGCTACTATCCCGGCCGCAGGGCGCGTTCTGCCGCGTTCAAGGCATTCATCGATCTCGCACGCCAGCTTGCGGCCGCCAGAACGGGAACGCCACGCAGTGTGTTTCAACCGAAGCCTCTGGGCGCACGACCACGCGCCCCAAACAATCCAGAAGGAATATCCTGATGCTCGACGGCCCCCGCCTCGCCCCGTTCTCCGGCAATGCCCCCGATGCTCTGGTAGTCCTCCTCCATGGCTATGGCTCCAACGGCGAGGACCTCATTTCGCTTGCAAGCATGATTCAGCCCGCCTTGCCGAATGCCGCCTTCGTGGCTCCGAATGCACCCTCGCAAATCCCCCGCATGGCCGCCGCTTACCAGTGGTGGCCGATCGAGACCTTCTCGATGACGGAACGTGCCGCCGGTGCCGCCGCTGCGGCGCCGATGCTCGATGCCTTCCTCACTGCGGAGCTCGAAGCTGCCGGGCTGCCCAGCAACCGCCTGCTGCTTGCCGGCTTCAGCCAGGGCACGATGATGGCGCTCCACGTCGGATTGCGCCGGACCGAAACTGTCGCCGGGATCGTCGGCATCTCGGGCATGCTCGTCGCGCCGGATCAACTGGAGATCGATATCCGCAGCCGCCCGCCAGTGCTGCTGATCCACGGCACCGACGACGAAGTGGTGCCGTTCCGCTCGATGGACCTGGCCAACGCTGCACTCACGGCAGCCAGCGTGCCGGTCGAGATGCACGTCTCGCCGGGGCTTGGCCACAGCGTCGGGCAGGATGGCCTCGAGGCAGCTGCCGCATTCGCCCGGACGGTCATCGGCTAAACCGCGCACTCCGACCTTTCAGCGTACTTCACCCTCGAACAGCGGCAGATTTCATGTGCCCGCTATGACATCCATCTCGTCGAGAACATCCTGCGACAGGCGCAGCCTTTCTGCCGCCAGGTTTTCGGTCAGATGTGCGACGCTCGAGGTGCCGGGGATCAGGAGCAGGTTGGGCGAACGTGCCAGCAACCACGCCAGCGCAACCTGCAACGGGCTGGCTTCGAGCCGCGCCGCGATCCGGGACAGCGCATCCGACTGGATCGGGCTGAACCCGCCCAGCGGGAAGAACGGGACATAGGCGATCCCCTGGGCGGCCAGTTCTTTGACCAGGGTGTCGTCGGCGCGGTGGACGAGATTGTACTGGTTCTGGACGCAGACTACCGGCGCAATCTTCTGCGCCTCGGTCACTTGCGCAGGGGTGACGTTGCTGAGTCCGAGATGCCGGATCAGTCCTTGCTCGCGCAACTCGGCAAGTGCGGCGAACTGTGCTTCCAGCGACCCTTCGCTCGGCGCGTGGACATCGCCCATCAGCCTCAGGTTGACGACTTCGAGCTGCTCCAGTCCCAGATTGCGCAGGTTGTCGTGCACCGCCCGCGTGAGTTCAGCCGGGCTCTGCGCCGGGAGCCACGAGGCATCGTCGCCGCGAACCGCGCCCACCTTGGTCACGATGACCAGATCATCAGCGTAAGGGTGCAGGGCCTCGCAGATGATCTGGTTGGTCACGTGCGGTCCGTAGAAGTCGCTCGTGTCGATATGGTTGACCCCGGCCTCTACTGCAGCGCGCAGGACCGCAATCGCGACAGCGCGATCGCGCGGTGGGCCGAACACGCCGGGCCCTGCAAGCTGCATGGCACCGTAGCCCATCCGGTTGACGGTACGGTCGCCGAGTTGAAAGGTCTTCGCGGGTGCAAGATCGGTCATGCGCAAGTCTCCTGTGAAGGTGCGATCAGGCATATGGACTTGTCGCCAACGATCGATAAGCCGTGCGGCTCGGCACAGGCTGTACGAGAATCTGCACAATGGCGACTGAACTCGACGATCTATCGGCTTTCGTGGCCGTGGCCCGCGCAGGCGGTTTTCGGGAGGCAGCACGGATGTCGGGCGTTTCCGCATCCGGTCTCAGCGAAGCGCTTCGGCGGCTGGAGGCGCGGCTGGGCGCCCGTCTGCTGCACCGCACGACGCGCAGCATCTCGACCACCGAAGCGGGGACCCGGCTGTTCGAGCGCCTGTCTCCCGCCCTCACCGAGATCGATGCCGCACTCGACGCCGTCCATGCCGAGACCGACCAGCCGGCCGGCACCCTGCGGCTCAACGTCCCGGCGAACGTCGCCAGAACCGTCCTTCCCGGCATCCTGCCGCCATTCCTGAAGGCGCATCCCCAGATCCGGGTGGAAGTAATCGTGGAAGACAGCTTCGTCGATATCCTCGCTTCCGGGGCCGACGCCGGCATTCGCTATGAAGAACGGCTGGAGCAGGACATGATCGCCGTACCGATCGGGCCACGGTCGCAGCGGATAATCACGGCGGCGGCTCCGGCCTATCTCGATCTCCATGGCCGCCCCGCACATCCCCGCGACCTCCTCGACCACGCCTGCCTGCGCTTGCGCTTCTCCAGCGGCGCAAGGGCCACCTGGGAGTTCGAGCGCGGCGACGAAGTGATCAGCCTCGACCCGCCCGGCCCTCTGCTTATCCAGCCCGGATCGGCGTGCGACCTGCTGGTCGAGACGGCGATGGCGGGCCTCGGCGTCGTACGGCTGTTCGAGGACTGGCTCGGGCCGGCCGTGCAGTCAGGGGCGCTGGAACGGATACTCGACGAATGGGACGAGCCGTTCTCGGGGCCGATGCTCTATTATTCCGGCCGCCGCTAGCTTCCGCCTCCTCTCAGGGCCTTCATCGACTTTACCCGGACGGAGCCAGTCGTGTCGCAAGCGCAACGGTAATGACCATCCGCCTGCATCAAGGTGTGCAGTCCAGGCTATTGAGTAACTGCGGCCCGTCCGGCGGCGATCTTTTTCAGCACGTCCTCGAACACCTCGACCGGCTGGCCGCCCGACACAAGGTACTTCTCGTCGATGATGATCGCCGGGACGCTCGAAATCCCTCGCGAGCGCCAGAGTTCCTCGTCATCACGGACTGCCACGGCGAACTCGTCTCCGCCGAGGATTTCCGCCGCGCGCGACGTATCGAGGCCCACCCGAGCCACCACGTCCAGCAGTACCTCATGGCGCGAGACATTGGCGCCCTGGGTGAAGTACGCCTCGAACAGCGCGTGCTTGAGTTCGGATTGGCGGCCCTGTTCTCCCGCCCAATGCAGCAGCCTATGCGCGTCGAACGTATTGTAGATCCGGCTCTCGTCGTTCATCGCAATCGTGAAGCCGACGCTTGCGGCGCGCTCCTGAAGCACCGCCCTGCTCGCGGCCGACTGTTCGGGCGTGGATCCGTACTTCTGGGCAATGTGCTCACGCAGGTTTTGCCCCTCGCTCCCCATGTTCGGATTCAGTTCGAACGGCTGGAAATGGATCTCGGCAGTGACTTCTCCCTCGAGCCGCTCAAGGGCGGCTTCCAGGCCCTTCAGTCCGATGACGCACCAGGGACAGGCCACATCGGACACGAAATCGATCTTCAACTGCTGGGGCACTCTCAGGCGTTCCTTCGATCAGCTTCACGTGCCCGGACAGATAGGAACGTTTTCGGCACATGACGAGGATACGGCGTTGTATGGCGGGCCAATGCCCCTGCAAGGCGCGCAGCTCCGTCAGGCCTGGAGGCGCGTAGTGGCGAGAATGGATAACGGCTTCAGTGCGCCGTTATCGGTTGGCGACCAGGGACCACCATTGGATCGTCGGCAGTGTGGAGCTGTCCGGCAGGGAGCGCCAACGTGCCGGTCCCACTCTGCCGATACCACTCTGCCGCCTCACGCGGCAGAGTGGTGGGTCCGACAGCTTTACCTGGCCTTCACGACCTGACGCTTGCGGCGCGGTTTAGCCTCCGCGATGGCGGGCGCGGTCGTTTCAACCGCAGTGGTTGCCTCAGCGGCCTCGTTTCCGAACAGGCCGAGCTTGCGTCGGCGCTTCGGCTTTTCGGCCACAGCGGGAGTTTCTTGCGCCACTGGCACGGAACCAGCCGACGTTATCGACGGCTTGGGTGTCCGTGCCATGCGCTTTACCGGCTGCTTCCTCGTTGTCCCCGGGCTGGTCGCAGCTTCTTCTGGCGTCCTCGTTTCGGCAGAGGCAGCAGCAGCGGTTTCGACCTTTGCCGCAGCAGTCTCCGGCTCAGCAGTGTCCGGAGCCACCTCGACCGCTGGAATGGTTCCCGTTTCAGCCCCGGCAGAGGGGGATTTCGCGAGTGCTTTCCGAGCCTTTGGTGCCTTAGGCCCCTCTGGCGCAACCGGATCCGGCTCCGCCGCAGCCTTCGCCGGCTTCTTCACGGGCTTGGCGGAAGGGGCGGCGACCGCGGAAGCGGGTGCCTGCGGCGCATCAGTTCTTGACGCAGCTTTGCGTTGTTTCGGCTTTGGCGTGGCCGCGGACGCTGTCTTTGCAGCGGGCTTGGGCTTTACCGTTCCTGATGCGGGTTTACTTGATGGGCTCAGTTCTGCGCTTACGTCGGCGGATGCGGGGCTCGACGTAGCCGAACTGCCAGCAGCCGCCTTGCGATTGCCCAATCCGATCTTTTCGGCGATCTCGCGGCGCCGCGCCGCGAAAGACGGCGCGATCATGGGATAGCTCGCAGGCAGATTGTAGCGCTCGCGATATTGTTCCGGGGTGAGCCCGTTGCTCGCCAGGTGACGTTTGAGCGTCTTGTAAGGTTTGCCGTCGATGAGGCTAAGAATGTGATCCGCCGACGCCAGGCTCTTGCGCACTGAAACCGCAGGCGTGTAGGTCGGTGCTTCGGGTTCCGCTTGCGCAGGGGCGCTGTCTTCAACGAGAGCGGCCCGCGTCGAGCGAATGAGGCCGGGAAGATCATCGGCACTGACCGTATTGTTGGCGAGATACGCGCTCAGAAGTTGAACGGTGAGTGCCGCAATATCGGAAGTCGGTTCGGTGTCAGGCATCGATTTGCACCTCTCGGATTTGTGACGGCGGCGTTGAGCTATTGCCAGTGTGGCAATTTGTGTTGGATCAACGCGATTGCAGGGCTTTTCAAGGATAAATGTAGCGAACACCTCGATCCGAAGCGCGCTCGACTACAATAGTGCGTCAACGGAGCATGGTCCTGTGAGGCTATCGGCCAGCCGATATCCCTGTCGTCGGATTGCGGCCACGGTCTCACTTGCTTTCAAGGGTTCTCCGGGCAAGGCGGCACCCGATCAGCCTCAATGTCCCATCTGCGCTGCACGCTCCTTAGATGTGCAGCCTGTTGATAACACGGTGAACAAGCTGCGGAGAAAGCGCAATGGACATCCGAAGCCTCGTCTGGAGCAGCTCAGCTGAACGGCGGCATCGGCGTCAGGAGCTTGCGAAAATACACCACCCGCTCGGTTTCCTCGAATTTCAGCGCTGCATGCATCGCATGCGACACGGTGTTGTCCAACATGGCATCCGAGGCGAGTTCAGCGCAGCCCATGCTGCGTGCCCAGGCTTCCACGGCGTCCACCAAGCCGCGCCCAATGCCTTGTCGCCGGCATTCTTCCAAAACGTATAGCCCTTCGAGGAAAGCCACCGGTGAAGTTTCGCAGCCGTTGACGTATTCGGCACGCAGCGCGGCTTCCGCAAATCCGACAAGCGCCCCGCGTTGATCGCGTGCCAGGAAGCCAATGAAAGGCTGTGGCTCCGCCGTCAGTTGAACCAGGTCTTCGTGGTGCTCTGCTTCCGAGCCATCTGGCCAGAGCGCCCTGCGCAGAGCCGCCCATTCAAGAAGATCAGCGTGGCTGCCCACTGTTATCCGCACGATCATGCCGCTCGGCCTCGCAAACTGGTCAGGGTAATTGTGCATGGTGGCGGCGCCGAGCTCGGCTCGGTGCCGCCACCGTATTACATCAGCCGTTGAGCTTGTCCTTGACCGCCTTGGCGACCGTGAAGGTCAGCTTCTTCGAAGCCTTGATGGTCATTGCCTCGCCGGTTGCTGGGTTGCGGCCTTCACGCTCGGGGCTGTCCTTGACCTTGAACTTGCCAAAGCCGTTGAGCGAGACTTCCTCGCCCTTGGCAGCCGCGCTGCCGATGGCCTCGAAGACGGCATCGACAATCTTGCGGGCGTCGGCTTTGGCAATGCCGTGATCGCTGGCGATGGCGTCGGCGAGATCGCTGTTGTTCATGAGAAGTTCGTCCTGTCGATGTCGATGGTCCGCAAGCTGTGCTGCTTTCGAGCTTCGCGGCCTTCCACCATGGAACAGCCGAAGCCGCGTTCAAAGCCGTACACTCACGCTCAACGCGCCTTGATGCCGCTTTGTCCACAGCCTGTGGATATGTGAAACTCATCCGGCGTCCGAAGTGGTCGCACATCATCGGGCGCGGAACCATTCTCGGTGCCGTCTCTTGCATAACACACACAAGGAGAATTCCCATGTTTGGCAAGGTCATCGGCGCAATCGCAGGAAACAAGGCGGCAAAGCACGTCCAGGGGGTGAGCGGCACGGGAGGTACGTTGCTCGGCTTTGCAGCGCCGATGGTGCTACGCCGCCTCGGCCCTCTCGGCCTCATTACCGCAGTTGCAGGCGGCTATGCTTACAAGCGCTACACCGACCGGCGGGCGGCAGAAAAGCAGAAAGTCGCGCGGCCCAGCGGATTTGCCGAGCCCACGCGTACACAGGCCTGACACTGTCCTGCAGCCGCAATCCGCCCGCTTCGAGCGTGTTACGGGCATGATAAGACGCGGGACATCAGGATCGACCGTGCTGTGGTACCCGTGGTCGCAACAGAGCGCAATGTAGGTGCCAGGAACGGAGCCTGGCTCTTGGCCAGCAAGCGCTTTGTCCCCAACAGTGCCGCGTCCCACGACCGAGCGGGAACCGCGAGGGAAATGCCCCCGCCAACAGCCCTTGAGTACCTTCCGGTCCTTTAGGGCACTAATGCACATATCGGCCTTGCGGAAAATTCTTTTTCTTTTTCAACCCGTTGCTTAACGAGCATCTGCCTGGTTTTCATGGGTCGATACCTTGACGCAGCGGTTGCCGGAATGGAACATATAGCGAACACATGAGTCGCTGTTGCCAATGATCCTGCAAACCGCCCTTTCCTCCCGGCTGCCTGCCGAGCACCTTGCCGCACTGCGTGCCCAGATCGCGCAAGTGCAGGCGGCGCGTGGTCCGGTGCTCCCGTTCGGCCTGCCGCAAATCGATACGCGCCTTGCAGGCGGCGGCCTCGATGGCGCCGCGCTTCACGAGATCGCGGGCGCCAGTGCCAGCTGGAGCGACGATGCTGCCGCCACCCTGTTTGCCGCGGGGCTCGCCGCGCGCTTTGCTGCCTGCCAGGGCATGACCGTGCTGTGGGCGCTTAGCCGCTTCGACCTGTATGCTCCGGGCCTCGAACAGGTCGGGCTCGGCCCCGGCAACGTGCTCTATGCCCAGGGTAGGAAGGATTCCGAAGTCCTTGCACTGGCTGAAGATGCTTTGCGCGACGGATCGCTGGCCTGCGTCATCGCCGAGGTCAAAGCCGCCGACCAGACCGCCACCCGGCGCCTGCAGCTGGCTGCGTCCGACGGGAAAACCCCGATGCTTCTCTACCGGCGGCATCGTTCGCGCGAGCGCAGCCCGCTGGCTCAGCCGTCCGCCGCAATGACGCGCTGGAGCATCGCAGCGGCGCCTTCCACCGCGCTACCCCACGCGGGCATCGGCCGGGGGCAATGGACGATCGAACTTGTCCGCCAGCGCGGCGGCAATCCCTTTTCCCTTCTTGTCGAGGCCTGCGATGACCAGGGTTGCCTCGCTCTACCTGCCGCAGTTGCCGATCGAGCGACTACGCCGGTTGGAGCGTCCATCCGCGCCGCTTGACGCGGCCGCGCTGGTCCCGCGCTTTTCGCAAGCCATTGACGACGACCCCGGTGCCTGCTCGGTGCCGCGCGGCGGCGGATGGCGACCCGGCGCGCGCTGGGCGCAAGGTGCGCTTGGCCTCGCCTCGGCGCAGGCCGATATCGACGCACTGCCGGCCCATCAGCGACCGACGATGCGCGAGATGGGGCGACGCAGCGAAACCGCCGATCATCCCTTCAGGGCCATGGCTTGTGATGACGGTGGACCGGCCGGCAGGCCGTGGCCGGTGCACGCGGCGCATCGCCAGTACCATCTCTGGGCCAGGCCCCTGGTCCTCATCGCGCGCAGTGGGCAACGCGACATCGTGACCGCCGCTTGCCCGGTCGCGCTCGACCTCGGCCTGCGTCCCGGCATGGCCGCCGCCCACGCACGCGCACTCATAAGCGACCTCGACGTGCGCGGCGCAGACCGAACTGCAGACGCGGCCTGGCTCGACCGGCTGGCGCTTCACGCCGTCCGGCACTGGACACCGACCGCAAGTGCCTGCGATGCCGATGGCCTCTGGCTCGATCTCACCGGAACCACGCATCTCTTCGGCGGCGAGGATCGCTTCTGCCGCCGGGTTCTGCGTTTTTTGGATCGCCTGGGCTTTACCGCGCGCATCGCCATCGCCGCAACGCCGGGCGCCGCGCATGCGCTTGCCCGTTTCGGAGGCCACACCGTGATTATCCTGCCTCCACGCAGCGAGGCGCAGGCAATCGCCGACCTGCCGCTGGCCGCCCTGCGCCTGGCCGCCGACACTCTGGCAACGGCAGGCCGTTTCGGGCTGGAACGCATCGGCGACCTCTATGCGATGCCGCGTGGCCCCCTCGCCAAGAGGCTTGGGCTGAAGGCCGTCGAGCGGCTTGACCAGGCGCGAGGCCTTGTTGCCGAGCCGATCGTTCCGGTGGCTGCGTTCGAGGAGCCTCGCGCCGAGCGCCGGCTGCTCGAACCAATCGTCACCGCCGAGGCCATCAACCATGTAATCGGCGATCTTCTCACCGACCTCGTGCACGAACTGCAAGGCCGCCGGCTGGGCTTGCGCACCGCAGTGCTGACTTGCCGGCGGGTGGACGGGATCGACCAGCGCATCGCCGTGGGCACCGCGCGCGCCACCCGAGATGCAAAGCATCTCGCACGCATGTTCGCCATGCGTGTCGAGCGGATCGACGCCGGGCTTGGCATCGAGGTGATGAAGCTTGCCGCGCCGCGCGTCGAGGACCTGCAGCCGGTCGCGCTCGGGTGCGGACTCCTGGGCACCCAGCACACGCCTGATGTCGCGCCGCTCATCGACCAACTGGCGGGCCGGGCTGGCGAAGAGGCGCTGTTCCGGGTCAGCGCGATCGAGAGCGACGTGCCTGAGCGCGCGGTTCGCCGCACGCCGCCGCTTGCGACGACAGCCGGCTGGCCTGCCTGGCGCCGACCGGTTCGCCTGCTGCATCGGCCTGAACTGCTCACCAACGTGGTCGCCCTGCTACCCGATCATCCTCCGCGTCGCTTCTCGTGGCGCGGCACGCCATACCGGGTGTCGGCTGGCGAAGGCCCTGAGCGCATCCATGGCGAATGGTGGCGCTGCTCCCGCGAAATGTGGGCTGTGCGCGACTATTTCATGGTCGAGACTGGAGGCGGAGAGCGCTTCTGGCTATTCCGGCGCGGAGACGGCGTCGATGCACCGACCGGCGATCTCACCTGGTATCTCCACGGTGTGTTCGGCTGATGGCGACCTACGTCGAACTGCAGGTCACCAGCCACTTCTCGTTCCTGCGCGGTGCTTCGGCGCCCGAGGAACTGTTCGCAGCAGCAGCCACGTTTGGCCACACTGCGCTTGGCCTTGCCGATCATGACACGGTGGCCGGGATCGTGCGCGGATGGGCCGGGCAGAAGGAGACGGGCGTACGCATGATCGCGGGCTCGCGCATCGAACTGGCCGATGGCCGCGCGATGCTTCTCTACCCCACCGATCGCCCCGCCTGGTCGCGCCTCACGCGCCTGCTTTCGCTGGGCAAGGGCCGCGGCGGCAAGGGCAAGTGCATCCTTACATGGAACGACATAGCCGCGAGTTGCCAAGGGCTGGTCGCTATCCTGCTTCCGGACATGCCGGACGCACGGACCGCGGCCTACTTCCAGGACCTGCGCGCCGCCTTCGGCGATCGCGGGTACTGCGCACTATCGCTGCGCCGGAGGCCGGGCGACCAGGGCCGGCTTCACGGTCTCGATGCTCTCGCCCGCAAGGCCGGCATCCGCTGCGTCGCGACCGGCGACGTGCTTTACCATCAACCCGAACTGCGCCCGCTGCAGGACGTGATGACCGCCATCCGCGAGAAGACCACGATCGATGCCCTGGGCTTCAGGCGCGAGAGGTTCATGGACCGCAACCTCAAGTCGCCGGAGGAAATGGAGCGCCGCTTCGCCGTCTTCCCCGATGCCATCCAGGCCAGCGCCGACATTGCCGCGCAGTGTCGTTTCGACCTGGGCGAAATCCAGTACCAGTATCCCTACGAGGAGGTGATGGCCGGCCGCACCGCGCAGCAGGCACTTGCCGCCCTGACCGAGGAAGCGGCGGCGCGCATGTTTCCGCAAGGGCTGGGCAAAGCCTACCGCAAGCAGATCGACCACGAACTGCGGCTGATCGCCCAGCTGGGCTATGCCCCCTACTTCCTGACCGTCCACGCGATCGTCGCGGAAAGCCGGCGGCGCGGCATCCTGTGCCAGGGCCGCGGCTCGGCCGCCAACAGCTGCGTGTGCTTCGTGCTGGGCATCACCTCGATCGATCCGATCAAACACGAACTCCTGTTCGAGCGTTTCGTCTCGGGCGAGCGCAAGGAGCCGCCCGACATCGACGTCGATTTCGAGCACGAGCGGCGCGAGGAGATCATCCAGTGGATCTATGAAACTTACGGTCGCCATCGCTCGGCGCTGACCGCCGTCGTCACCCGCTACCGCACGCGAGGCGCGGTCGCCGAAGTGGGCAAGGCGCTGGGGCTGCCGCGCGATCTCACCAAGATGCTCACGGGTCTTGTATGGGGCTGGTCGATAGACGGGATCAGCAACGAACAGATCGAAAGTCTCAATCTCAACGCCGACGACCATCGCCTGCGCCTGACCCTGGAATTGTCGCGCCAGCTGATCGGGACACCTCGGCATCTTTCGCAGCACCCCGGCGGCTTCGTGCTGACGCAGGAACGGCTCGACGACCTCGTTCCGATCGAGCCGGCGCGCATGGAGGATCGCCAGATCATCGAGTGGGACAAGGACGACATCGATGCACTGAAATTCATGAAAGTCGATGTGCTGGGCCTCGGGATGCTCGGCTGCATGAACCGCGCCTTCCATTTGCTCGAGACCCACAAGGGCGTCCGGGTAGGAATGGCCGACCTGCAGGATGACGACCCGGACGTCTACGCAATGATCCAGAAAGCCGACACGCTGGGCGTGTTCCAGATCGAGAGCCGCGCGCAGATGTCGATGTTGCCGCGCATCAAGCCCGACAAATTCTACGACCTCGTCATCGAGGTCGCGATCGTGCGACCGGGTCCCATTCAGGGCGACATGGTCCACCCCTACCTGCGGCGGCGCGAAGGCAAGGAGACCCCCGAGTATCCGAAGGCCGAACTGCGCGCGGTGCTGGAAAAGACGCTGGGCGTGCCGCTGTTCCAGGAGCAGGCAATGAAGGTCGCGATCGTCGGCGCCGGCTTCACGCCGGTCGAAGCCGACCAGCTGCGCCGCGCGATGGCGACCTTCAAGCTGACTGGCGGGGTCAGCCACTTCTACGACAAGCTGGTGGGCGGCATGGTCGCGCGCGGCTACCCCAAGGACTTCGCCGAGCGTACCTTCAAGCAGATCGAGGGCTTCGGATCCTACGGTTTTCCAGAAAGCCATGCGGCCTCTTTCGCCAAGATCGCCTATGCCAGCTGCTGGATGAAACACCATCATCCTGACGTGTTCTGCGCCGCCCTGCTCAACGCCCAGCCGATGGGCTTCTACGCACCCGCGCAGATCGTGCGCGATGCGAGAGCCCACGGCGTCGAGGTACGTCCCGTCTCGATCAACCACAGCCACTGGGACTGTTCGCTCGAACCCGGCCGCGGCAAATACCTCGCGGTGCGCCTCGGCTTTCGCCAGGTGCGCGGCCTCGCCAATGTCCATGGCGCCGCGATCGTCGCCGCACGCGGCCCTGCCCCGTTCGGAACCATCGAGGAAGTATGGCGCCGCGCCGGGGTGCCGCGCGCGGCGATCGAGCGGCTTGCCGAGGCCGATGCCTTTTCCAGTATCGCGCAAGATCGCCGGCAGGGCCTTTGGAAGGTGAAAGGTCTAGGGGACGCGCCGCTCCCGCTCTTTGCGGCGGCCGACGAGCGCGAAGCGCGTTTCAGGCCGGAGAACGTAGAGCAGGACGTGACCTTGCGGGAGATGAGCGAGGGCCATGAAGTAGTCGAGGATTATCGCTCGCTACAGATGTCGCTTCGCGGGCACCCGCTCCAGTTCCTGCGCTCGCAGCTCGATGCCATGCGCATCGTGCGCTGCGCAGATCTCGGCGCGATCCGCGATGGCCGCAACATCGAGGTTGCCGGGGTAATCCTCGTGCGCCAGCGCCCCGGCTCGGCCAAGGGCGTGCTGTTCGTGACGATCGAGGACGAGACCGGCATCGCCAACGGCATCCTGTGGCCCGACAAGTTCGAGATCTACCGGCGGCAGATCATGTCCGCCTCGATGATCGCAATGCGCGGCCGCCTGCAGAAGGAGGGCGAGATCATCCACGTGATTTGCGACCGCATCATCAACCACGACGACATGCTCCGCTCGATTGCCCACAGCGACTTCTCCGTGACGCCAGGACGCGGTGACGGCGCCAGTAACGGCGGCGGTCCCGATCCACGCGATCCATCCTGGCCTCGCGGCAGGACGCTGGGCTCGCCAGGCTACGGGCCGGGCAAGGATCCGGATGATCTCGTGCCGATCCGCAGTCACGATTTTCACTGATCGACCTTTCGCGTCTCACCCGGGCAGAACGGGCGCGCCATTTTCTCGGCCCTTCCCGGCGCACGCTTTCCCCGGCAGCGCGCCGCGACTATCAGGCGGGCGATGACGTCTTTCGCTTCCAACGCCTTGTCCGAAGCTGCCCGCGCTCTCGAAGCCCATCCGGACTTTCGGGTGCTTCGGCGCCTGCTTCCAGTGAACCGGCTATATGCAGGACCGCCGCACGGGAAGACACGCATTGGTCTCGCCCTCGACGTCGAAACGACAGGTCTCGACCGGGAAACCGACAAGATCATCGAACTTGCCGTCCAGCGCTTTCGCTTCGATGAGCTTGGCCGGATTGTCCAGGTCGGCACACCCCGGCTCTGGCGCGAGGATCCGCAGCAGCCACTTGACCCCAGGATCGCCCGTCTCACCGGCCTGTCCGACGAGGCCCTCGCGGGTCAGGCGATCGACGAGGCGGAAGCCACCGACATTCTGGCATCTGCCGACCTCATCGTCGCACACAATGCCGCCTTCGACCGGCCCTTCGTCGATCGGCGGCTTCCGACAATCGCGGGGCGCGCCTGGGCCTGTTCGATGGCGGAGGTCGACTGGCTGGAACTCGGCTTCGACGGGAAGGCCCTGGGATACCTGGTTTCGCAGTGCGGATGGTTCTTCGAGGGGCACCGCGCCGAGAACGACATCCTCGCGCTGATCTACCTCCTTGGCCATGCCGCGCCTGATGGTGAAACCATCATGGCCAAGCTTGTGGCCCAGTCGCAGCGGCCGAGCTTTCGCGTGAACGCAGTGGATGCTCCATTCGAGGGCAAGGATGCCCTCAAGGCACGCGGCTATCGCTGGGACCCGGCGATGCGCTTCTGGTCGAAGACCATTCCCGAGGACGCCATGGACGCCGAACGATCGTGGCTCCTGGCGGACATCTATGCCGGTCACGGCGAGCCGGCATTCCATCCCCAATCCGCTTGTGAGCGATATCGATAAAGGCAGCGCGCCCGAACCATCGGCGAATGGGGTTTCAAGCGTCGTCTCCTGCTCTATGAAACGCTCATGCGCAAACTCATCCCGCTCACCCTTTCGCTCGCCCTCGCCACGCCCGCCCATGCCTGGGGGCCGATCGGACACCGCATCACGGGTGCCATCGCCGACGAGAACCTGAGCGGCCTTGCCCGCGCGAATGTCCGGCTGCTGCTCG
>NZ_DATKFP010000119.1:0-6093 GCF_035511395.1 Sphingobium sp. | reverse complement strand
GGAGATGGGCATCAGGATCGTCGAGAACGAGGATGATCCGGATGGCGATGATGGCGAGGTTGAGCTCACCTCGGCGGCCGAAAACGACGATCAGGCCGCGACCGACGAAGGAAACGGCGCCGCGGACGGCAGCGCTGCTTTCGAGAGCCGCGATCCACGGCCCAGGAAGACGGAAAACCTTGGGACCACGGATGATCCCGTGCGTATGTATCTGCGCGAGATGGGGACCGCCGAGATGCTTACCCGTGAGGGTGAGGCTGCAATCGCCAAGCGGATCGAAGCCGGCCGCGACATGATGATCCAGGGCCTCTGCGAAAGCCCCCTGACGTTCCATGCCATCATCCGCTGGTCCGACGCGCTCGATTCCGGCCACATGCAATTGCGCGAGATTCTCGATCTCGACGCGATGCTTTCGAAGGAGCCGCAGTCCGAGACGTTCGCCGACGGCGGCGAAGCTGAAGATGGCGGCGAGATCAGCGAAAAGACCGCAGGCCTGTCCTTCAGCGAGGAAGAGGAGCCGGAAGAGCAGGATGGCGGTCAGCTGGACAAGGACGGCAAGCCGCTCGCGACCCCGCGAACCGAAGAGGAGGACGCGGACGAGGGCGGTATCAGCCTTGCGCAGATGGAAGCGGCTCTGATGCCCGAGGCGCTGGATAAATTCGCGCTCATCGCCGGATTGTTTCGCAGCTTCGAACAGCTTCAGGTCAGTCGCATGGACGCGGCAGGGCTTGGTATCAATTTCCCTGAGGCGAAGGAGGAGCAGTACCAGCAGCTGCGAGCCGAACTCACGACGCAGGTGGAGTCGGTCAGGTTCCATGCGGTCAAGATCGAGCAGTTGATCGACAACCTCTACGTGTCCAATCGCCGTCTCACGGCGCTGGGCGGCCAGATGTTGCGGCTGGTCGAGCGGCACAAGGTGAAGCGCGCCGATTTCCTCGAAGCCTATGTCGGCCGTGAACTGGATGACACCTGGGTGGTCGAGATGGCGAGCCGGGACAAGAAATGGGCGGCGTTCGCTGCTGCCGAAGCCGAACCCGCGGAGCGGATCCGCATCGAGGTCACGGAAATAGCGGCGACCATCGGCATGGCCCTCCCCGAGTTTCGCCGCATCGTCAACATGGTCCAGAAAGGCGAGCGCGAGGCGCGTATCGCCAAGAAGGAAATGGTCGAGGCGAACCTGCGCCTGGTGATCTCCATCGCCAAGAAGTACCTCAATCGGGGGCTGCAGTTCCTCGACCTGATCCAGGAGGGCAACATCGGTCTGATGAAGGCCGTCGACAAGTTCGAGTATCGCCGCGGCTACAAGTTCTCGACTTACGCAACCTGGTAGATCAGGCAGGCCATCACCCGTTCGATCGCGGACCAGGCCCGTACGATCCGCATCCCGGTCCACATGATCGAAACGATCAACAAGCTGGTCCGCGCAAACCGGCGCTTCCTCCATGAGCATGGCCGCGAGCCCACCCCAGAGGAGATGGCCGAACAGCTCTCGATGCCGCTCGAGAAGGTCAAGCGCGTTCTCAAGATCGCGAAGGAGCCGGTGTCCCTCGACACGCCTGTGGGTGACGAGGAAGACAGCCACCTGGGCGATTTCATCAGGGACGAGAACGCCGTCATCCCGGTGGACGCGGCAATCCAGGCGAACCTCAAGGAAATGATCACGCGGACCCTGGCATCGCTGACCCCGCGCGAGGAGCGCGTGCTGCGCATGCGCTTCGGTATCGGCATGAACACCGATCATACGCTCGAGGAAGTCGGTCAGCAGTTCTCGGTGACCCGCGAGCGAATCCGGCAGATCGAGGCCAAGGCGCTGCGCAAGCTCAAGCACCCTGGCAGGTCTCGCGCGATGCGTGCGTTCCTTGATTGACGCCTGTTTGCACTGACATTCGAGCCCGGATTCCACGCCGGCATTGGTGGTTTCAGGTCAAAGAACTTGCGGTGGGGATATGCGACAAATCCGTCGCGGCGACGCATGGGCGCGGGCACCGCGCGGGCGTTGATGCGATCTCGTGACAGAGACCATAGCGGCTGAACACCGTGGGTCCCGAAAGCGAACATGTGTCCGTGACCAAATTGCATGTCGGACGCCTTATGGCTGAATGATGTCCTCCCATGAACCATGACGCAGCGGCGTTGCTGTTCATGGGGCGCAGGGGAGACATCTTCGCGGTTCGCCCGCTGCCTTCGCGCTTTGTGTTGTTCCCGCGCTATCTGCCGGCCCAGAAGGCGGGCAAGGCGCAATACAGCGGCATTTGCAGTTGGTGAATGTTCAGGAAGTGAGGCGGGCTGTGGGCGTTGGCTTTTCATGGCCTTGGCCTTTCACTGTCGATGCGCAGGTGATGTGGGATCGTGGATGGCGAGCAAGTTGGAAGTGGAGGGGGAGGAAAGGCTGCAACTCGGGTTTCGGGAAAGTTTGTTTCGGCGTCCCTTCGGCGAAGACTGCCTTGTCCTGTTCCCACGCCGAGCGTTGTTGTGTTATCTTCTGGTTTGGAAAGGCTCTGCACATGCAGGATGTTGATCACCTCGAACCGGCAGAAGAGGCGGCCCCGCCGTCGCCGCGTGCAGCCGACTGGTTCTGGCGCCCGTGGTATTCCAAACTCTATCTTGCCCTGGCACTGCTCTATTGGATCGGCCTCGAGCTGATGATTACCATCCCCTATGACCGGCTGAACATCTATCTCGTCAACACGATGGTGCTGCTGATCTTCGTATTCAATCCGGTTACTGTGGTGCGGTCCTGGGATATGGCTTTCTGAAGGCCAAGGTCGCGTGCGGGGAATGGTTGATTACGCCGGGTCCACCGCCGCAGAGGCCAATTGGCGATCCATATACTGATCCGGCTGACGCGCGCTCGGGGCTCCGACATCTCCAGCACATCGGAGCAATAAAGCACTGATCTCATGGATCCCGACGCTCTTTGAAGCTGGAATCTCCATCCGTCAGCCCTCGATCCCGGTCGAAAACCAATCGGCCGGAACTGAGGATTGAGGACTGCTCCATCGATATGACGGGGCCGGTGACATCTACAGTGCTGCGTCCAGAGTCAGCCTGGTTTAGATATCTGTTCCGGAGCCCATCATTACCTAGCACACGTTCGCTAAGCTCCCCGGCAAAAGCCTCCTCTGGGCGACCGGAACGAGCGGCTCTTTTCTCTGCTGAGGCAATCGCCTCTCGGACGTCGTAATTTACAATGTCGATTGATGCTTGCGCAGCAACTCCCGCTATTCCTCGATCTGAAATGTCTGCACTCAACTTTCCGGTTAAAGAGCCAACGGCGCTGGCTTTCGCGCCATCCTTTTCTTTACCTTCTTTGCCGCTTGAGCCCCCTCCACGTGAGGCAGAAGCAGTAAGATCGCCGGAAATACTCTGACTATCCTGCGTCTGATGCTCCGCAGTGCGGCTAACCGACCTTTGCCATCCGGTCTGCGCGATGATCGCGGTGACATCGCGCTCCAGCGTATCGGCCACCTGGGGCTTCAGTCGCCAGTTGCCCCGGCGATCCATCTCGAACCCGCCGCGTAGCCAGTTGGCCATGGCGGCCTGCCCTTCCTTGCCGTTGCCCAGGAAGTGCTCGATCGTGTCGGGGCCCGCCTGCTTGCCGGCTTCGAAGCGCGTGCTGGTGTCATTGCGGGCGGACCGGCTGAACCCGGTGCTGCTGGAAACGAGCAGGTCATTGTGCGCGAAACTGAAGCGGGCATGGCCGCCATTGGCGATGGCGCCAAGCTGACTTTCGTTGATGAGACCACCGCGCCACATCTGCGCTGCAAGTTCGGGCGTCAGGTTCAGGCTGACATCGCCATTCTGGTCCATGGCGATCTGGCGCTTCGACATCTCGACGCCATGCGCGCGCAGCAGCGCCTGGGTGCGGGTGAGGCGTTCCCGCTCGACGATCCCGGTCAGGCGCTCGTTGCGCGCACGATCCGCGATTCCTTCCGCGCCGCCTTCGGCCATGTCGACCTGGTTACCGGCGGTCCCGGCCAGCGCGCGGATGAAGGAATCGAGGCGCGCGGCTTCCCGGACCGAAACACCTGCGGCTGCGGCCCCTTCGGCGAAGCCGGCATTGTCCGCCTGCCGCCGTTGTTCGCCGATCTGCGCGTTGCCGCGCACGCCGTCGGCCCCAATCTCGCGCTGGGCGTCGAGCTTGCCCGAGCGCTCGGCGAAGTCATAGCCCGCCGCCTCGCGCGTGCGGCCATAGACGCTCGTGCCCTCGCGGGCCGCCTCGGCCGTCGCACCATCGGCTGTGCCCACCTGAACTGCCGCATTGTAGTTCTCCAGCGCGCGCAGAACCTGCGCTTCGCTCCGCCCGGTCGCGCGTGAAAGCTGGCTGATCGCCGTCGATCGCGCTTCTCCCGAGAGAGCATTTATGAACCCGATGCGGCGGCTGGTTTCGGTGACGGACAGCCCGAGCATGGCGGCTGCCTGGCGCTGGCCCTGATTGGCCCCGGTACGATGCGCCTGCTCGGTCGCGACATTGCCCCGCTCGACGGCAGCGACCCGGCCCCCCGCATAGTCGCGCCGGCCCTCCATCGCGCCGACCTGCGTCTCAGCCGCGGTCAGGTCGTTGCGCAGCATCTGGTCCTGCTCGAAGGCGTTTGCCGTCAGCTTCGCGAAGGTCGGATCGGCTCCGGCCTGGGCAATGACAGTAGAGGCCTTGAGCGCTGCGTCCTTGGCGTCATAGCCGCTACGCTCGAAATGCCGCCGCGCGCCGGACTGCATCATCTCGTAGGCGCGCTGGTCGCCGAACGCCTTCCACTGCACCATGTTCTGCGCGAACGCGGCAAAGGCCCGCTCACCCGGCTGTCCTTCTCCGAAATACGTCGTGCCAAGCTTTCGCAAGGCATCGCCCTGGGCGAAATTATGGATAGCCGACGTCGCCGCATTGGCGCGAACGGCGCGGGCCGTCGCCGGATCGCTGAGGTCCCGCCCGACAAGGGCAGGGGAGAGACCACCCAGTTCGCGCGCGGCGTCGGTCCGGCCAAGCCCGAACGCGGCAGTGCCGGCAGCGCCGCCGCCCTGTTCGGCGAGCACGGCGCCGGAGGAGGCGAACGCCCGGTCGAGACCAAAACTGCTGCGCTCGCCGAAGTCGCCGAACCCGGAGGACGTCGATCGCCGTGCAGCCGTCCCGCTCGCCGACGCCTGCGCTTCGAGCGCCGATGCATAGCCTTCGGTGGTCCCGACCGTCGCGGCCGCCATGCTGCCCTGTCCCTGTACGCCGAGCATGCCCGAGGTGAAGGCAGTGAACATGTTCCCGGAGAAGCGGAACACCGTGAAAACGAACGCGCCCGCCAGGCCCGCGGCAGCAGTGCGGAAGGAGCCGAAGATGGCGAGCGCCTTCATTGCCGCCGAGGGGGCGAGGATCCAGCTGTCGGCCGCGACGCTGGTCGCACGCAGTTCGGCCAGCACATCCATCGCCCGTCCCAGGGTCAGCTGGTAGATCCCGGCATCGATCACGCCCCACAGCGCGACGAAGACGAAGAGGCCGAGCGCAAAGCTCGCGACCCGAAGGTTGATCGGCGTCAGGATGAACAGCAGAGCGATCGGCATCATCATCAGCATGATCGCGAAGACCGAGGCGCGGATGGTCGGCATCCATTCGTTGGCGGTCGAGAGCGTGGCAAGCCCGTTGGATTCGATCGCGCGGTTGGCCATCACCCGCGCGGTCGCCGCCGGCGAATCCTCGAAGAGGACGTCGCCCACGGTCTGGCCGAGCAGGATGTTGGTGAGGAATTTCTGCCGGTTCATCGCCTGCCCCAGCATCATCTCGCCCAGGCCGTCGATCTGCTGGCGGCAGCGATCGCGCTGCGCCGTCTGGGTCACGTCGAATCCCGTGCGCGCGCAGACCTGGTCGCTGTAGGCATCGAACAGGCTGGCATCCGACAGACGCTCGGAAATGTGGCTCCATGCCGCCTCGCAGCTCATCGTCGTCCCGGCCTTGTCACTCGCCGTGAACACGGTCGAGAAGGTCGCCGGCCCGGCCATCGCCGCGAAAGAGGCGGGAAGGTCGGTCGAGGTCCGGAAGAGCTGGTCGTCGTCGACGCCGTAGGCCGGGGAGACGCGCGCCACCGGATAGCACTGGCGCACATAGTCCTTCAC
>NZ_DATKFP010000118.1:0-3295 GCF_035511395.1 Sphingobium sp. | reverse complement strand
GGCCAGCGCGGCATCGCGGCCCGCGTCCACCAGCACCACCAGGAATTCCTCGCCGCCGTAGCGGAAGACGAAGTCGCTGGAGCGGCACGACTGGTGCAGCACCTCGGCAAACTGCCGCAGCACCTGGTCGCCGCCGGAGTGATCGCCATGCCGATCGCGCAGACCGTCATCCAGCCCTCGCGGCTTGCCAGCATAGTCATCGACGAGATGCGACGTCGGCGATTGCTGCTGCCGCCTGTTACGGTGATCGAGGCGATCGTACGACGGGCGCGGCAGCAGGCCGGGGAACTGGTCCATGACGTGCTCGCCGGGGGTTTCGGCGAACCCGAACGCGCACGGCTCGACGCCCTCCTGTCGCGGCGCGACGACAAAAGCGCGACCTGGCTCTCATGGCTGCGCAACCCGCCGCTGTCCCCAGCACCGCGCAATGTCCTGCGACTGATCGACCGGCTTGACCACGTTCGCGCGCTGGGCCTGACTGCATCGCGCGCCGCGACGATCCCGCAGACGGCGTTCGACCGGATCGCCGACGAGGCGGCACGCATCACGCCGCAGCATCTGGCGGAATTGCCCGACCAGCGTCGGCATGCGATCCTTGCTGCTGCCGGCATCCGGCTCGAGGAAAGCCTGACCGATTCTGTGCTGACGATGATGGACAAGCTCCTGGGGAGCATGATGCGTCGGGCCGAGAACCGGACCAAGGATAAGGCGATCGGCACGATCCGGTCATTGCAGGCGCAGCTTCGCCTGCTCAGCGGCTCGTGCCGGGCCTTGCTAGACGCACGAGCGCAGGGCGTGGATTCTCTTGCCGCCATCGGTTCGATCGACTGGGAGAGACTGGGACCGGCGGTCGCGGACGCCGAGCTGCTGATCGCGCCGGAAACGATCGACCGCACGGCCGAACTGATCGAGCGGCAGCGCTCACTGCGCTCCGTGATCGGGCCGTTCCTCAACGCCTTCGAGTTTCGCGGAGCGGGCGCGGTGCAGGGGCTGCTCGATGCGGTCCGCCTCGTGGCTGACATCTATCGCACCGGACGCCGCCGCCTGCCCGACAAACCGCCGCTCCGGTTCGTGCCGCCGTCATGGCGGCCGTTCGTGCTGCGCAATGGCGTGGTCGTTCGCGCCGCCTATGAACTTTGCGTACTCACCCAACTGCGCGACCGGCTGCGCGCCGGCGACATATGGGTGGCGGAAAGCCGCCAGTATCGCTCCTTCGACAGCTATCTTCTGCCATCTGCCACCTTCGACGCGATGCGCGCACGGGGACCGCTGCCGCTGGCGATCGACACCGATTTCGAAAGCTTCATCGCCGAACGCCGCGCCAGCCTAGACACCGTGATCGAGCGGGTGACGATCCTCGCCCGGCAGGGAGAGCTGCCCCAGGTGCGCCTTGACGGCAACGGCTTGGTCATATCGCCGCTCAAGGCAATCACGCCGCCTGGCGCAGAAGATATGCGCCGCATCGCCTATGATCGGCTGCCACGCGTGAAGATCACCGATCTTCTTTTGGAGGTCGATAGCTGGACCGGCTTTTCCGAATGCTTCACCCATCGCCGCTCCGGTCGCGTGGCGGATGACCGCAACGCGCTCCTGACCGTGATCCTGGCCGACGGCATCAATCTCGGCCTGACGCGCATGGCCGAGACCTGTCAGGGCGCAACCTTGCGTCAGCTCGCCCATCTCCACGACTGGTATATCAGCGAAGCCGCCTATGGTGAGGCGCTGGGGCGGTTGATCGACGTCCACCGCACCGTGCCGCTGTCCGCGCTGTGGGGCGACGGCACCACCTCTTCGAGCGACGGTCAGCTCTTCCATGCGGGCGGCCGCGGCACCGCGATCGGCGACATCAACGCGCGCAACGGCAACGAACCTGGCGTCAGCTTCTACACCCACATCTCGGATCAATATGATCCGTTCGCGAGCCGCGTGATCGCGGCGACCGCCGGCGAGGCCCCCTATGTCCTCGACGGGCTGCTATACCATGCCGCCGGCCTGTCGATCGAAGAGCACTACACCGATACCGGCGGCGCATCCGATCATGTGTTCGGCCTGATGCCTTTCTTCGGCTACCGCTTCGCGCCGCGCCTACGCGACCTTAAGGACCGGCGCCTGCATCTGCTGCCGGGCCAGGAAGCGGGGCCGCTGCTGACCGGCATGACTGGCGATCCGGTCGCCATCGGACATGTCGCCGCCCATTGGGACGAACTGCTGCGTCTCACTACCTCGATCCGCAGCGGCACAGCCACCGCATCGGCAATGCTGCGCAGATTGTCCGCTTACCCACGCCAGAACGGACTGGCGCTGGCCTTGCGCGAGGTCGGGCGGATCGAGCGTTCGATCTTTATGCTCGACTGGCTGCGCGATCTCGACCTACGCCGGCGCACCCAAGCTGGCCTTAACAAGGGCGAGGCGCGCAACGCGCTCGCCCGTGCGCTCTTCTTCAACCAGCTTGGCGAGCTGCGCGACCGGCGGTTCGAGAACCAGACCTATCGCGCCTCCGGCCTCAATCTCCTTGTGGCCGCCATCATCCTGTGGAACACCCGCTATCTCGAACAGGCAGTCGGGGCGCTGGCGATCCCGGAAGACATTGCTCGCCATATCGCCCCACTGGGATGGGAGCATATCTCGCTCACCGGCGACTATCGCTGGAATGTCGAAAGCCGCCCAGATCCCGGCCAACTCCGCCCGCTGCGGGCACCGTCATCGCTCCTGGCCGCATGACAGCACTCGCCCGTGTTCACGAGAGGTTCTCCCCTAGCGTACGTAAAACTCACTTTCGTGTAGTGACCCCTGCATGCGCGCGCTGTCGTGGCTTTGGGACTGGTGTGCCCTCGATCCCATGAAGCAGGCTAACCTGCAGCTTCCCGACCATACCGTGCGGCACACATTCATGGGATACGTCCCCTATGTGCCCGAAGTAGCACTCGCCTGGCACAAGGCGATGCGCGGCATTATAGGCTCGGCTCTTATCGCCTCCTTCGCGACCATCCCGGCATCGATCTGGTACGTTGATTTCTCCCGCCGCCGGGGCGGCTCAATCATGGAAGAACGCCACGAACGCGGTGCGATGTTGGTGGACCGGGATCTGCTCTACAAGGAGATCAGCCAGCACAATCAAACCAAGTTCGTCGAAGAGGCCAAAGACCTCTTCCCGGACCTGTCAGCAAAGGAAGTCCTTGCCCTACCCTTCGCGGCTCGCAAGGCAGCTGGAATACACCATCCCTACCACATCGCTGGCATCCCCTACCCGCACCGGCTCGAGCAATCCCACACCATGCTGCTGGGCACCACCGGC
>NZ_DATKFP010000117.1:0-2818 GCF_035511395.1 Sphingobium sp. | reverse complement strand
TGGGCGATCCCATCAATAGCATGTAGCCATCCGGACTCGATTTGGCGACTGCCTGGGTTCCGATTGCTCCCGAGGCGCCGGAGCGGTTCTCGACGACCACCGATTGCCCCAGGCTGCTGGTGAGCTTCTGCGCCAGCACCCTGCCGATGATATCCAGCGACCCGCCCGGCGGATATGGCACCACCAACCGCACAGGCTTGTCCGGGTAGGCGGTGTCGGCCGCCATCCCGGTGCCGAAGGCGGCGGCGAACACACACGCGATACCGCCACGAACCCACCATCCAGACAGACGCATGAGTTTCTCCAGGGAGAGAATCGTTGCTGGCGGCCATGATCCACGGCCACCAAATACCACCTAAAAAGCAATGACTAAAATATGGTACTCAAATTACCTATTTTATTGCCTTTAGTCAACGATCCCTGCGAGAAGAACGATGCCGTCCTCTGGAATACCCCTATTTCCTCATTGAGGCTTGACCCCCAGCTCAGCGAACAACGAACCCTTGGTTTCGTAGCTCTTGCGCGCCTCGGCGGCAAAGGCGGCGCTTCTCATGGGCACCACCGCCGCGCCTTGTTTCTGAGCCGCCGTCTGGTATTCCTCGGTCTGCACCGCCTTGATGCACATGCTCTCGAGCTTGGCGATCACCGGCTTGGGCGTCTCGCGCGGGGCATACAGCCCCTGGTAGCCGGTGAAGAAATTGGCATAGCCCAGCTCGACCACGGAAGGCACGTCGGGCAGCGCGGGATGCCGGCGGTCCCAGAACACCGCCAGGGGCCGGACATCGTTGCGGGATGCCACCGACACCACCGAGTTGATGGTGAACTCCAGATCGCCGGCCAACAGCCGCAGCAGATTGGGGCCGTCGCCGCGATAGGCGATGTCCTGCACCTGTATGCCCGCCTGCCTGGCCAAGGTCAGCATGTTGAGATGGACGTCGGTATAGGTTCCGGAATGCCCATAGTTGAATTTCCCCGGCTGCTTGCGCGCCGCTTCGACCAGATCCTCCAATTTCTTGTAGGGAGAATCGGCGCGTACCGCAAGCACGAAGGCATTGACGTTGAGTTGGCAGACGAAGTCGAAGGAAGCGAACGTGTAGGACAGGTCCTTCTGCGTATAAGGCAGGTTCGTCATGACGATGGAAGGACCGATCATCAATGTGTAGCCATCGGGCTGCGCCCGGGCCACCGAGGCGGCGCCGATCGCGCCGGAGGCTCCTTCGCGATTGATGTAGACGAATTGCTCTCCGCCGATCTTGCTCATCGCCATGGCGAACACCCGGAACAACGAGTCCGTTCCGCCGCTGCCGAAGGGATAGATCAGTTGAACCGGCCGCGCCGGATACGTGTCCTGCGCCGCCGCCGGCCCACCGAGAGAGAACAGTACAGCGAACAACCCTGCCCATTTGACGCTCTTCATGATGCGACACACTCCGTAGTTGGTTTGTCCCTGTCCCTGCCCTTTAGGCATCGACGCGCTGCACCTTGGTCGACGGCCAGATACGGCCATACAGATATGTCAGGATCTCGCCGCAAGTGATCGGACGATCCCCGGCCACCGAAGTGGCGAACCGGGGCATCTCGGCAGCCTTCTCCCGGTCCGGATTGGACAGCAGCGGCGTGATCACCGCATCGAAATCCGGCGTGGCGAAGAAAGGCATGGAGTAGCGTTCCAGGCCATAGCGATTGATGACGCGATGCGGCGTGGCGGCATACATGCCATCGGTCCAGATCTTCATCATTTCGCCGATGTTCATCACGAAGCTGCCGCGCAGCGGCGGGACGGTGATCCAGTCGCCCGCCGGGCTGAGGATTTCCAGGCCGCCGACCTCGTCCTGGGCAAGGAAGGTGAAAGCCCCGGAATCCGTGTGGGGCCGGGTGCCCAGGTGATCGCCCGACTCCGTGGGTTCCTGGGGCGGATAATGCATGATGCGCAGTTGCATCATGGGGCACTGGAAATAGCGGGTGAACGAATCCGGCGGCAGGTCAAGGCCGACCGCGAACATGCGCAGAAACGTCTGCGACAGCGCCGACATGTCGCGGAAGTAATCGAGCATCGCAACCTTGAGCTCGGGCAGGGATGCCGGCCACTGGTTGGCGCCATGAAGAGGCTTGCCCGCCGATACGGCCGGATGATCCGGCGGCAACTCGGTATGGATCTGGAAGGCCTCGTGCAGGTTGCCCTTCAGACTCGGATCCGCGCCCATCATCTTGAACGGCAGATAGCCGCGATATTTGTCGGACAGCGCCAGCCGGATCGCCATCTTCTCTTCCAGGGGCAGCGCGAAGAATCGCCTGGCCACGTCGAACATCGCGTCGATACGGCTCGCGGGCATGCCGTGATTGACGACGTAGAAGAACCCCATGGTGTGCGAGGCCTCGGCAATGCGATGAGCGATGTCGCGGTACACCGCCGGGTCGCCGGACTTCAGGACTGACAAGTCGATGACGGGCACCTCGTGGGCAAAGACTTTCTTGAACTCTGGTAAGGCCATGATCATCCCCAATCAAATGCGGGCCCCGCCCGCGCCGACTACACAAGAAGCCTGGGCAATGCGCTAGCCCGGCGCCCCCTCGCGGGCGGCCGCTACCTCCTTGGCCAGCCGCATGCAGGTCATCGCCGCCGGAAAGCCGCAATAGACGGCCGCATGCAGGAATACCTCGGCCACTTCCTCCATCGTCATGCCGTTGTTGATGGCTCCGCCGATGTGCGTCTTCAACTCGGTGGGCCGGTTTTGCGCGGCAAGCATGGCGATGGTCGCCAGACTGCGGTCGCGCAGGCTGAGCTGTCGGCGCGACCATATGTCCCCCCAGGCGAACT
>NZ_DATKFP010000116.1:0-5685 GCF_035511395.1 Sphingobium sp. | reverse complement strand
AGCCGTAGTCGGCGATGTCGAGCGCCACGCGTGTGTTCTGCTCGACGATCAGCAGCGCCAGGCCCTGATCGCGCAGCTTGTGCAGCACGGCGAACACTTCTTCGATCATGCGCGGCGCCAGACCCAGCGAGGGTTCGTCGAATATGTCCAGGCGGACCTTACCACGGCAGAGGGCAGCGAAGCGCTGGCCAAGGCCGCGCTAGAACGGCTCGGCGGCATCGATATTCTCACCCATGTCATCGGCGGTTCGTCTTCGCCGGCTGGCGGCTTCGTCGCGATGACGGACGACCATTGGCTCGCCGAACTGAACCTCAATCTGCTGGCGACGGTCCGGCTTGACCGGCTGCTGATCCCGCAGATGCTCGAACGGGGCCAGGGCACCGTGGTGCACGTCACCTCGATCCAGTCCGTCCTGCCGCTCCCCGAATCCACGACCGGCTATGCCGCCGCCAAGGCCGCGCTGAGAACCTACAGCAAGTCGATATCCAAGGAACTTGGTCCCAAGGGCGTGCGGGTCAACGTCGTCTCGCCCGGCTGGATCATGACGGAGGCCACCGGAGACTTTCTCGAAATGCTTCGGGCTGCCAATGGCGGCACAGTCGAAGACGCGCATCAGTCTGTACTTGAAGCCCTTGGCGGGATCTCGATCGGGCGGGGAGCCGAGCCAGAAGAAGTGGCTGACCTCATCGCCTATCTCGCCGCCGACCGCGCCGCGGCGATCCACGGCGCCGAGTTCGTCATCGACGGTGGCACAATCAACACTGTCTGAGGGTGGCAGACGGCGCTCGCGTTCTGCAGTCCTCAACATCAACACCGCATCATGAAGGAAACCGTCATGGGCAGTAGGCTCCCATCCATCATTCTATCCGCCGCTGCCGCCCTGGCTTCGCCGGCAAATGCGCAATCCACCGATTCATCTAATGGCAGTGCCGTCAGGAACATCGTGATGGTCCACGGTGCATTCGCCGACGGGTCGGGCTGGCGGAAGGTCCATGAGAACCTCACCGCGCGGGGCTATCGCGTCACCATCGTGCAGAACCCGCTCACCTCCCTCGCCGACGACGTCGCCGCCACCCGGCGGGTGCTGGATCGGCAGAATGGCCCCGTAATCCTGGTGGGTCATAGCTGGGGCGGGACGGTCATCACCGAAGCCGGCGTTCATGCCAAGGTGGCAGGGTTGCTCTATGTATCCGCCCTGTCACCCGATGCCGGCGAAACCACCGCCAGCAGTATGACGGCTACACCAAGCCGCCGGAATTCGTGATCGAGACCGGGCAGGATGGCTAAGGGTTCAAGGCCGACAGTTTCTCCGCCGGCTTTGCCGCCGACACCTCGCGGGAAGACGCCGATTTCCTCAATGCCGCGCAAGTGCCGATCAAGATGGCCAGTTTCACGGTCAGATTGGAAAATGCGGCTTGGCGGGCGAAGCACAGCTGGCCTGTCATCGCGACGCAGGATAAGCCTTTGACCAGCGGATGCTTCGCGACATGGCTAAACGCATCAAGGCCAGAGTGACCATGGACCCGTCTGCCTCGCCGACAAACCTTGGCGGTCACAGAGACTGGGGCTTCCACGCCGAGCCGAATATTCATCTGGACAGGCGGTCCCTGTCCATGTCGATGGGCAAGGGCCTGGGCAGCGGCTCCAGTGTCAACGTCATGGTCTGGGCGCGCGGCCACCGAAGCGACTGCAACCATTTTGCCGAACGAACCGGCGATGCGGGTTGGGGATATGATTCTGTCCTCGATATCTATCGCCGGATCGAGAACTGGCAGGGCGCTCCCGATCCCCACTATCGCGGAACATCGGGCAACGACCATTCGATAGGCTGCTTTCGGCGTGAGCTTACGTTGAACGATTAGCCTCGGCGAGGACAGCTTTGCCCCACGATTTGGCGATCGCCATCTATCAATCCGACCCATTACGGCCGTTTAGGGAGTAATTTTTCATTCCCAGGGGCGGTCAGTCTGCTTAATCTCCTCGGATTCCCTCGAATAATCGTGAAAAGGTCGAAATTCCAGCGACCAACTTAGATCAGGTGCTGGTCCCTATTTACCACGGTGGTGTCGGTTTTCTGAGGACTCAACCAAAGATCGGTCGAATGCCAAATGCCCGCAAAGCGCTTTCAAGCTTGTGTCGTCGCCGCGCGTTGAACTCGCCACTACAACCCCGGATTCGCCATGCCGAACGATGCGATCGGCCGTGCGCAGTGCAAGCGCCGCTATCGTGAAGGTCGGATTGGCCCATCCCGAAGTGGGGAAGACGGAACTTCCCACGACGTAGAGGTTGCTCATGCCATGCACGCGGCCATCCGCATCGACGACGCCCGTCGCCGGACTGTCGGACATGCGGGTGGTCCCCATGTGATGATAGCCGCCGATCGGATGAGCGCTGATCTTGGGGTCGGTACGCCATCGCCGTTCGGGATCGGAAAGCCAGTCGGCCGGTACAACGGTCCCGGCATTCAACCGCCTCAATTCGCGTCCAAGCAGATGGACCAGGCGATCGACCGAGTGAATGTCGAGGTCGTTCAGCCGCCAGTCCAGCCGTACACGGGGCATGCCAAGGGCGTCGCGCTCGGTGTCAAGGGTGACGCGACTGGTGGGATCGGGTGCCTGCTCGGCGCGGATGACGAGCGCCATTTCGCTACGGCCCAGTTTCTGCAGCAGCCATGGTCGCGCAGGGTCGCTGACCTTCTGGGCGATCATCGCGGCCTTCTTGGCATAGAGCCACAGCATACGAGCACCGCGTGAAGGGTCGAGGTCGTGCTTGATCCGATTGTAGGCGCGCATGCCCAGGAACTGCGTCGCATCTGCCGGCTGACGCGAGGCTATTGTCAACGCCGTATTGAGCATGCCTTCGCGCTTCTGAGCCCGCTCCCCGGGAGACACCAACGCCGCCACGGTCTGACCCTGGATGGTATGACGATTGCCGAAGAGACGCAGCAGCGACCACGCCTGCGCGGAAAGCACCTTGCCGCCGCGGGCGTGAGGATGCTCCATGAAGAAGCGTCCCACCAGATCACGATCGTTGCCGAGACCGTTGGCATAGACCGAGCGCGAAGCGAGCAGGAGGCGCGGGTTCTCGATCCCGCCTGCCGCCAATACGAAGGTGCGGGCATGGATCACGGCGCTACGGCCGCCCAGACTGCGAACCCGGATCGATGTCGCACTCCGTCCGGCATGATCGACGTCGATCGCCGTCACCGTCGCATGGGTGAAGATAGTGCAGCGGGGATGCCGGAGCAGGTCGGCGCAGGCCTTCACGGTAAAACGACTGGACTCAGGATCGAACGACCAGAGCTTCATCGCGATCTCGTCAGGATCGAATTCTGGCATCGTCACCCCCGCCTGCCGCAGCCCGTCAGGAGTGGGACGTCCGGGCGGTAGCCCGAAGACAACCGCCGCCTCGTCGTAGTAAGGCTGCAACTGCTGCATCGTGATCGGCCAGCCCGAATGCGGCACCCATTTGCGAGTTTCGAGATCGATCGGGTCGAGTTGCGCCACGCGACCGCCCCAGATGGCGGTGGTGCCTCCGAAGAAACGCAGGCGGGCATGGTGCAACTCGTAATAGTCCTCCCCGACATTGCTCCCCGCATTGAGATCGGCGGTCGCCGGCTCGTAATCGACGCCCCCCGATTCCAGCATCGTAATGGTCCGCCCCCTCGCGAGCAGGCGGCGCGCCAGCGTAATGGCAGCGACGCCGCCACCGACGATGCAGATGTCCGTCGCGTAAGTGGAGAAGTCGGTCTTTTCGAAATCCAGATGCATGTCGTCACTCGGCCAGAAACTGGTGAACCGTCACGGTTCACGGGGCCACCTCGAGATAGGTTCACAAGGCCGCGCCTTCCGCATGGCAAACATTGATTCTTCCCAATGTTGGCGCGCAGGCCTCAGAAGCACGCGGGATATGGCTGCATCCGCGAGTTGGGTCGGATCGAAACTCACGCTAACGGAATGCGCAGAAGAAGGCTGAAGGGTGCGATGCGCATACTGCTGATAGAGGACGACGCCGAGATGGCCGGCTTCATCACCGATGGGTTGGCTCTGCAGGGCCATGTCACGCTGATCGAGCAGGAAGGGCGTCAGGGGCTGCGCCGTGCGCAAGGCGAGAACTGCGATATCCTGATCGTCGACCGCATGTTGCCGGATATCGACGGGGCCGATCTCGTTTCGGAGATCCGCGCGCTGGGCCTTTCCGAACCGATCCTGATGCTGACGTCCCTCGGCGCGATCGAGGACCGCGTGAAGGGCCTTGGAAGCGGTGCGGACGACTATCTCGTCAAGCCTTTCGCGATGGCCGAACTGTGCGCGCGCATCGATGCCCTCAGCCGTCGCGGACGGGGAGGTCTCGGCGATACGGCGGCGTGCGGCACCATCAAGATCGACAGGGTCCGCAGGGAGGTGTGGCGCGAAGGGCAGCGGATCGTCCTCCAGCCGCGGGAGTTCGAACTGCTGGAACAGCTCATCCGCCAGCAGGGCCAGGTGGTTTCGCGCGCGATGCTGCTGGAGCAGGTCTGGCATTTCCATTTCGATCCGCAGACCAACATCGTGGAAACGCACATGAGCCGCCTGCGGCAGAAGCTGAACGCGGGTTTCGAGCGCGATCCGATAGTTACCGTGCGCGGGGTAGGCTACAAGCTGCGCAGCGATGTCTGAACCACGTCACTGCCGTCTTGGGGCGATCACGCGTATCGCGGGCTGGTTCGTCGTGTTCTACACGATTGCGACGCTGGGACTGGGCGCGGCCATATACGTCATCGGCGAAAGCGCATTGCGCGAACAGCTCGACGATCGGATCGCGGCCGAAAGCGACTATCTGGCCGACATTCATCGCCACCGTGGCATCGTCGCGCTTCGCGATACGCTGCAACGTCGGGATGACCGCGGCGTCAACGCGCTCGGCTACCTGCTGACGGACAGGAATGGGCGCCGGCTCGGCGGCGAACTGACGACCGATCGTCCGCACACCGGGTGGGCGCAGATCCAGTTCCGCGATGAGGATGGCCGCCGCAACGTGGCCCGCGCCTTCACCGTCGATCTGAAGGACGGAAACAGCCTGACGGTGGCGATGGAACTGGCACCGGAACGCGCGCTGCGCCGCACCACGGCACTGATCCTGCTCGCAGGCCTAGGCGCGACGCTGCTGGGGGGGATCATCGGCGGCGTATGGCTGACCCGCGCGATCCGGTCCCGACTGAGGGCCATGAACGCCACGGCGCAAGGCATCATCTCGGGTGACATGAGCCTGCGCATGCCGGTGTCGCAACCCGATGACGAATTCGGCCAGCTTGCCGGAACGCTCAACGCGATGCTGGACCGCAACAGCGCGCTGATCGAGAATCTGCGGCAGGTTTCCAGCGGCATCGCACACGACTTGCGCACTCCGCTTGCCAAGGTTCGCCAGAGGCTGGAACGCATGATGGTGCTGACGCCCGAAGAGGGGCTGTTGCAAGACGAAGTCGAGCGTTCGATCACCGAAATCGACGCAACTCTGTCACTTTTCAGCGCCCTTCTGCGTATCGCCGAGGTGGAGGCGGGTGCTTTAACAGGCTGCGGAAAAAGGCGCTTGCCTTGATGTGGCATTGCTGATTCCAGGATCCCGTAGAGGGATGTTGAAGGGATCGGGATGCGCGGCGGTGATGAACGGAGCGAGGGGCTGTTCTCGTACGTGAGTTGCGAGGCT
>NZ_DATKFP010000115.1:0-2372 GCF_035511395.1 Sphingobium sp. | reverse complement strand
CTGGCCCTGCGCCGCTTGCCTGCGCCGATCAAGCGGCTGGTCGCGCCCCTACGGGGCAACGCGATGTTCGAAGGCGCCCGAAACCTGATCGCGCGCCCGGTCCGCTATCCTCCCCTTCCCGACGATGTGCGGCGCTATCTGGTCGACTATTATCAGGATGATGTCGAGGATCTGGCCCGGATATTGGGCCGCGAGCTGCCCGGCTGGACCATGCCGGCAATGGCAGCCTGATGGCTTTCGGGACCACCATCTACGAACCGGCATGGGCGACGGAGGATCAGGACCGGACGCCCTATCACTACGCCATGCTTCGGCTGGCGGAACCGATGCTGATCCTGGCAGTGTTCCTGGTCCCCTATATCACCTGGCGGATCGTCCCGTCCTATCTGTTCACGGTCAGCGACGCGCTCTTTTGCATCGCCGCCGTCCTGCTGCTGGCCGGGCGCGGCGTCGCCATCTGCCCGCTGGGCGAATGGTGGATCGTGTGGTTGTCGGGCATCGCGCTGATGCTGCTCGGCTTTTTCGTTGGGAGCATCGTCAATGGCGACCCGCTGCGCTGGATTATCGTGGCAGGCCAATATGGCTTCGCCTTCGCAGTACTGCCGTCGCTGCTCCTGCGCGAACGCCGCGAGTCGCTGATTGGATTCGCGACCGCGCTAGTGATGGGCGTCACCGTGATGGAGCTGTTCGGGACGATCGTCTATTATGGGACGAACGCTTCCTATGCACAGGCGCAGCGGATCAGCTTCGAGTTCATTACGGGCACGCACAGACTGGGCGCCTTCATGGCCGACGCGAACTGGAACGCGGCGATGATTGCCATGACTTTGCCGTTCGTTCTCTATCTGGCACGAATTGGTCGGCTAAACTGGGTCTTCACCTTCGCTGCACTGGGTGCGCTCTGTTCGGGTCTGCTGCTGTCTGGATCCTTCTCAGGCTTTACCAGTACTGCGCTCGGAGCGCTCATCTTCCTGTTGCTCGACTGGGGCAAGCGGTCGGCGGGCACTCTCGTCATCATCCTTTCATTGGCGAGCGCGGCGATTTCCACCGGCGTGGCCTTGCCAACGGCCTTCCAGAACCGCGTCGCCAATGCGCTGGAACAAGGCGACATCAATCAGGCGGGCACCTTTACGGGCCGGATGGAACTAATTCACGAAGCCTGGAACATGGTGGGGGATACGTCTCTGATCGGACTGGGCGTAGACCAGTTCCGGGTGGTGAGCGTATCGAAGGCACCTGTCCACAACATGTATCTGCTGGTCTGGGCTGAAGGTGGCCTCGCCTCGCTCGTCGGCTGGCTGCTCATCCTGTTCGTGCCGCTCGGTGTTGCCATGCGCCGCTTCGCCTTCGACCGATCGGCGGCGGCCCTCGTCGTCGCGGTGCTGGTGCCGTTCATCGTATTTTCCAATGCGTCGCCGCATATGTATTCGCGAAGCTGGGTCGTGCCATTGATCCTGGCGATCGGCATCGCGATTACCCGGCCGGGACCGACCAAGCCCGTCGCCGCGGCATCGATGGAATGATGATGAATGGTGTGGCTTACGCGCAGACCATGGCCTGCATTTTTTGCATCGCATCTTGCACCGCTCCGGTTTCCACCTTTGCGCGAGCGCATAATCCTTCGGGATAGTGTCCGCTCTCGGAAGGGTCAGTCCTTTTGAGGATCAACCTGCCTCAGATGCGTACACCAACGGACAGGACAGACCGGTTAGCATCCTATCCATGGAATCGACCAAAGTTGGGGGAATTGCCGTGAATCGCCGCACTATGCTGATCGGCCTGATCGCGCTGCCCGTTGCGGGTTGCACGAATGCCTATTCCAACCTTCCCGTCGGCAATGCAGCCGCGACGGACCATTACACGCTCGGGCCAGGCGATTCCGTCAAGATCGCCGTCTATGGCTTTGACATGATGGCAGGCAGCTACGTCGTCAGCGACGCCGGTACCATATCGCTGCCAATGCTGAGCACCGTCGAAGTGGCGGGCAAGTCGGCCCCCGAACTGGAGGCATCGCTCGCCGCCATGCTGCGCGCCAAGGATCTCGCCCCCGACGCCAATGTCAGCGTACAGGTCGACAAATATCGGCCCTTCTACATTTTGGGCGAAGTGCAGAAGCCGGGCCAATATGATTATGTTCCTGGCATGACGCTGCTCACCGCCGTTTCCATCGCGGGCGGCTACACGTTCCGCGCCAACAAGCAGGTGGCAGCCGTCAACCGGAAGCAGGGCAAGGCTAAGCTCGATCCGGATTCGGCGATCCTGCCCGGCGACACCATCACTATCCCCGAAGCCTGGTTCTGAGCGCGCGCCGTGAGCAGCAATCGATCCGCCCTGGCGGATGGCGCCCGACTGGCGGCGCTCTGGGCGTCGTC
>NZ_DATKFP010000114.1:0-26812 GCF_035511395.1 Sphingobium sp. | reverse complement strand
ACCATCCTGTCATTCTGCTGGGCGGACCGGAGGATTTTGAAGCGGGCGAAGCGATCCGCAATGCATTAGGCAACACGCAGATTTTGAATGCTTGCGGCAAATACAATTTCAACCAATCGGCTTCCTTAATCCAAAAGGCATTGATCGTGTTTACACACGACACTGGGCTGATGCACGTTGCAGCCGCATTCCGAAAGAAGGTCTATTCGATCTGGGGCAATACCATTCCGGAATTTGGCATGTACCCCTACCGCACCACATTCGAAGGCTTTTCGAGCGACCCCGAGCTGGTGCTGAGCCGCCAGCAGCTCGACAATGACGGTCGTACCCTGTCGCGCCAGCGACGCTATCGCGACTATAGCACCACCCATATGGTGTTCCGTGGCGAAATCAGCGGCAAGTTGGAAACCGGGTCGATCGTCCACAATATTCGCATCGGCGCGGACTGGGACAAGTTCAAGATCAACACCTTCCAGACCCGCTATCGTCCGAGTGCGACAGACCAGTCCTATTCGATCGATATCTTCGAACCGAATTACGACATCGTTGCGCCGACGCCCACCACGGTCATCCAGAATGCGACCGAGATCCAGAAGGCCTGGGGCGTCTACGCCCAGGACCAGATCGAGATCACGGAGCAGTTCAAGATACGCTTCGGCGGGCGCTATGATGATTTCTCGCAGGATATCGACCTGCGCCTGAACGGTACCAATCCGCGCGCATCCTATACCAAGTTCAGCCCGATGGCCGGCCTGGTGTTCGAACCGACCAGCAGCCTGTCTTTCTATGCCAGCTACGGCAAGGGATTCCGCCCCAACAGCGGCGTAGGCTTCGATGGCCAGCCGTTCGCGCCGGAAACCAGCAAATCCTACGAAGTCGGCGCAAAGTTCGTGACGACTGACGGTCGCCTGACCAGTACCCTGTCGCTCTACAAGATGAAGAAGGACAATGTGCTGACCACCGACCCTGTCAATGCGGGCTTTTCCAAGCCGGTGGGATCGGCCGACAGCAAGGGCGTGGAATTCGACGTCAACGCCAAGCTGCCGGCCGGGTTCGAACTATTCCTGACCTATGCCTACACCGACGCAGGCTGGGCCACGAACGCGCTCGATCCCAATTTTGCGGCACCGATCCGCAAGGGCGACCCCCTGATCAACATTCCCAAGCATCAGGGCAACGCCCTGCTGTTCAAGAATTTCTCGATCGGCGATCATGAGGCAATGCTGGGCGCGGGCGTGACCCATGTGGGCCGTCGCCTGGGCGAGACGGCAACGACCTTCTTCCTGCCGAGCTACACCATCGCCAAGGTGCTGGGATCGTTCAACATTACCAAACAGATCAAACTGTCGGCGGACGTGAACAACCTGTTCAACAAGAAATATTATGCCAGCTCCTATTCGGCGCTGTGGATCCAGCCCGGCACGCCGCGCTCGTTCACCGTCCGCGCGAGCTTCAACTTCTGATGGCATAGGTCGGGGCGCGCCCGCCCCGACCCCGGCCGCCGGCATCCCTTTCTCCAAGCTCGGGGCCTCCAAGCTCTGGGCCTCCAAGTACTGGGGATGCCGGCGGTCTTTTCTTTTGGACAGCAAGAGGCGCCGCATGACCCGCGCGACATGGCTCCGCATTCACCGGATTCTTGGCCTTGCCATGGCGGCGTTCCTGCTGGTTCAGGCGCTGACCGGTGCATTGCTGCTCTATCGCGGACCGGCCGCGCGGATGATCGACCCAGCCGGCATGACGAGCCGGGGGACCGGCTCAGGCTGCTCCGCCGGGCGCGCTGTGGAGCAGGCGATCCATGCCCTGCCCGGCTATCATGTGACCCGCCTCTTTGCACCGGATGCTGTAGGCGCGACCTGGTTCGCGCAGTTGAGCGACGATGGCGGACGGACGCGCTATGCCTCGATCGATCCGGTCGGCGGCCGCGTGCTGCGCGCCGGCAGCCTGGCGCATTTCCCCGTCGAGGCTGCGTTGCAGATCCATTATCGGCTGATCGCGGGCAAGGCCGGCATGACGATCGTCGCGCTGAACGCGCTGGCCCTGCTGGCAATGGCGGTAAGCGGCCTCGCCTTCTGGTGGCCCAAGCGTAATCCGGGCAAGGCGCTGACGATCCGCTGGACGCTATCCCCGCGACTGGTGTTGCGGCAGGCGCATCGGACCATCGGCGTCGTGGCGGCTGCTTTCCTGGCGCTGCTCGCGCTTACTGGCCTGCTGCTGGTGCTGCCCGAAATCGCCGACGGCAGTGCGACGGCAGCGCCAGTCGCCGCGCCCGCCGCAGCGATCGACCGCAGCCTGACGCTGGCGCAAAGCGCTTTTCCCGACAAAAGCCTGCGCGACTTCCGGATCGATGGCGACCGTCTGATCGTCAATTTCAACGCGCCCGAGCGCAACAGCCGCGCGGTGCATCGCGCGATCGTCACCATCCCGCAGCCGCATATCGTCAGCGCAGTCCACGCCGAACAGAATGGCGCGCTGTGGATGATCGTCCTGCCCATCCATGCCGGCAACGTGATCGGCCCGATCGGGCCGGCGCTGCTGCTGGTTGTCGCGCTTGCCCTCGCAACACTCGCGCTTTCCGGGCCGATCATGTGGTGGCAGGCTGCCGCCCAGCGTCGCCGCCCCGCCCGAAAGGTAACTGCATGACCCTGCTCTACACATCCGATCCGGAACGCGGCCGCATCTGGCGCGCGATTTTCGCGGCGGAAGCGAGCGACATCGGCTTCTTCGATCCGTCGCAGCCGCATGATCCCGCCACGATCCGCTACCTCGCCGCATGGGCGCCGTCTGCCGAACTGATCGCCAGCCTGCCCAATCTGGAAATCCTCTTCTCGATCGGCGCGGGGATCGACCAGTTCGACATGAGCGCTCTGCCGCCCCATGTCCGCGTGGTCCGCATGATCGAACCGGGCATCGCGGCGGGCATGGTCGAATATGTCACGTTGGCGGTGCTGTCTCTGCACCGGAACCTGATCGACTATCGCGAGGCGCAGAAAGATGCACGCTGGGCACCGATCAAGCTCAAGCCCGCAGGCGAGCGGCGGGTCGGCGTCATGGGCCTCGGCAATCTGGGTCAGGCGGTCTTGAAGGCGCTCAAGCCCTTCGGTTTCCCCCTGTCGGGATGGAGCCGATCGCCCCATGATATCGAGGGCGTGACCTGCCATGCCGGGGAAACCGCGCTGCACGATTTTCTGGCAACCTGCGATATCCTGATTTGCCTGCTGCCGCTGACCGATGAAACGCGCGGCATTTTGTGCCGGAAAACCCTGTCGCACCTACCCTCCGGCGCAGCCCTCATCAATGCCGGACGGGGTGGACATCTGGTGGAGCAGGATCTGCTGTCGCTGCTCGACGATCACCATCTTTCCGGTGCGTTTCTTGATGTCACCGAACCCGAACCGCTGCCCGCCGATCACCCGTTCTGGGCGCATCCGCGCATCGTCATCACCCCGCACGTCGCAAGCATGACCCGCGCAGACAGCGCCGCGCGAGTACTGATCGCCAATATCCGGCGGTATGAGGCGGGGGAGGCAATGGACGGCGAGGTCGCACGGAACAGGGGCTATTGAAAGTCCGACATTCCATGCCGTCGACAGCCTCTCTTCAACCGTCGCGTCCTTGCCCGGATGCCCCGATTGCGGCCTTCCCCGGAGCGCGGCAAACTATGCCGAAAGGATCGCGATAAAGTCGCGAATCTGCGTCCCGACCCGAAGATATCGGGCGCATGTTCCGGCTTTGCCATGTCGTAATGCCCATGAACTGATTAGCTTCACACGGCTTCCCAAGCCAATCGCAGAATCTGCAAAGGACGATCCGTCGATGCCCAATTTCCGGCCCAAATATATCAGTTTCGACTGCTATGGCACGCTGACCCGTTTCCGCATGACCGAGATGGCAACCGCCTTCATGGCCGATCGCGTTGCGGCCGAAGACCTGCCCGCCTTCTGCAAGGACTGGAGCGCCTACCGCTTCGACCAGGTGATGGGTCCATGGGAACCCTATCAGGAGATCATCCGCAATTCGCTGGCCCGCACCTGCAAGCGCTGGGGCGTGGAGTATCGCGCGGCAGACGCCGATGCGGTCTATGCCGCCGTGCCGACCTGGGGTCCGCATGACGATGTGCCGGGCGGCCTCAGCAAGATCGGCGACAAGATCCCGCTCGTCATCCTGTCCAATGCGATGAACGACCAGATCCATCATAATGTCGGCATGCTGGGCGCGCCCTTCCACGCGGTCTACACCGCCCAGATGGCGCAAGCCTACAAGCCGCGGATGCAGGCGTTCGAATATATGTTCGACCAGCTGGGCGCGAAGCCCGAAGAGATGATGCACGTATCGTCCAGCTTCCGTTACGACCAGAATACGGCCACCGACCTGCATTTCGGTTGCCGCGTGTTCGTGGGCCGCGGGCATGAACCGTCCAACGCCTTCTATCGCGATGTCGAAATCCCCCATATCGGCGCGCTGCCGGCGGTGGTGGGGCTGTAAGAGCGCCATGACGGCTCCCTCCCTCTCCTACTGGCTGGCCACTGCCCCCGCCTTCGCCGGCGGGGCGCAGGGCGGCGTCGAGGGCAAGGTGGACGTCGCCATCATTGGCGGGGGGTTCACCGGCCTGTCGGCGGCGCTCGCACTGGCGAAACAAGGCGCCAACGTCATGCTGCTGGAGCAGGGGCGGGTGGCCGGAGAGGCTTCGGGACGCAATGGGGGTCAGTGCAACAATGGCACGGCCCATGATTATGGCGCGCTGTCCGCGCGTTTCGGCAAGGACGTGGCCAAGGCCTATTATCGCGCCCATTGCGACGCGGTGGATCTGGTCGAACGGATCGCGGCGGAGGAAGGCATTGATTGCGCCTTCCGTCGCTGCGGCCGCGTGAAGCTGGCGGCGAAACCGGCGCATTATGACAAACTGGTCCGAGCCCACGATCTGCTGGCGGCAGAAGTCGATGAGAATGTCCGGCTAGTGCCGCCGGAACGCATCCGCGAAGAGGTAGGATCGGATGCCTTTCATGGCGCGCTCATCCAGACGACCAGCGCACAACTGCATCCGGCGCGCTTCGGCGTCGGACTGGCCGAAGCGGCGGCTCGGGCGGGCGCGCGGATATTCGAGAACGCCCAAGTCACGGGCATGGATCGAGCGGCAAGCGGCTGGAAGGTGACGACGCCCAAGGGATCGGTCACGGCGTCACAGATATTGGTCGCGACCGGCGGCGCGCCGGCGGCGGCACCGTTCGGCTTCTTCAGGCGGCGGATCGTGTCGGTCGGCAGCTTCATCATTGCCACCGACCCGCTCGACGATGCGCTGATCGCCGAGTTGCTGCCCAACCGGCGCAATTATGTGACCAGCAAGAATATCGGCAATTATTTCCGCCTGGCGCCGGACAACCGCCTGATCTTCGGCGGGCGGGCGCGCTTCGCGATCAGCGATCCACGCTCGGACCTCAAGAGCGGGCGCATCCTGGAACAGGTGATGGGGGACATCTTCCCGGCCTTGAAGGGCTTGGGCGTCAGCCATGTCTGGGGCGGGATGGTCGACCTGACCGCCGACCGCCTGCCGCGCGCGGGCGAGCAGGACGGGATGTTCTATGCGATGGGCTATAGCGGCCATGGCGTGCAGATGGCGACCTATATGGGGCAGGCGATGGCGCGGATCATGGGCGGCGATACGCGTGCCAATCCCTGGGCCGGGCTGGACTGGCCGAGCGTGCCCGGTCATTTCGGCAAGCCCTGGTTTCTGCCGATGGTGGGTCTGTGGTACAAATGGCAGGATCTGATCCATTGATGGACGATATGTCTGCCCTTTCGCGGCGTGGGCTGATCGGTGCGGGGCTGGGCCTTGGGGCCGGGCTGCTACTGCCTGACAATGCTCTGGCCGCGCGCAAGCCCCGTCGCGGCGGACGCATCCGCGTCGCCAGCCTGTCCAGTTCGACCGCCGACACACTCGATCCGGCCAAGGGCGCGCTGTCGACCGACTATGTGCGCCATTACATGCTCTATAACGGGCTGACCGAGATGGGCGGCGACCTGATCGCCCGCCCGGCCCTGGCCGAAAGGATCGTAAGCAACGACCAGACGGTCTGGCACATCAAGCTGCGCAAGAGCGTGACCTTCCATGACGGCGCAAGCCTGACGAGCGAAGACGTCGTCTGGTCGCTGCTGCGGCATAAAGACCCTGCGGTCGGATCGAAGCTGGCCACTATCGCAGAACAGTTCGCCGAGGTCAGGGCGGCGGGGAAGCAGGATGTCGTCATCCGCCTGACCGGCCCCAATGCCGACCTGCCCGCCATTCTCGCTCAGTCCCATTTCCTGATCCTGCGCGCGGGAACCAAGGATTTCCGCACCGCCAATGGCACCGGCCCCTATATGATCAGCCAGTTCCGGCCGGGCGTACGAACGCTGGTGCGGCGCAACCCCGATTACTGGAAATCGGGCAAGGCCTGGCTGGACGAGATCGAGCTGATCGGCATTCCCGACGAGGTGAGCCGGGTCAATGCGCTACTGTCGGGCGACGTGCAGCTGGTGATCGCGGTCAATCCGCGATCGACCAGGCGGATCATGGCGTCGCGCGGCCATGCGCTGCTGGAAACGCAGTCGGGTCTCTACACCAACCTCATCATGCGGCAGGACCAGTTGCCGACCGGCAACGCCCATTTCGTCGCGGCGATGAAATATCTGTTCGACCGGCCGCTGATCAAGCGGGCGCTCTATCGCGGCTATGCGACGATCGCCAACGACCAGCCGATCCCGCCCTTCCATCCCTATTATCGCAAGGATCTGCCGCAGACGGCGCTGGATCTGGACAAGGCGCGCTGGCATTTGCAACGCGCGGGCCTATCTGGCGTGCGACTGCCGGTCTATGCCTCGCCGGCGGCGGACGGATCGGTCGACATGGCGTCGATCCTCCAGGAATATGGGTCGCGCGTGGGCCTCAATCTGGCAGTCAACCGGGTGCCGGCCGATGGCTATTGGTCGACCCACTGGATGAAGCATCCGCTGGGCTTCGGCAACACCAATCCGCGCCCGACCGCCGACCTGCTGTTCAGCCTCTTCTACAAGTCCGATGCGGCCTGGAACGAGAGCGGATGGAAGAATCCGCGTTTCGACCGACTGCTGCTGGAGGCGCGCGGCGAGGCCGATCAGGCGCGGCGCAAGCAGCTTTATGGAGAAATGCAGGAGCTGGTCCACCATCATTGCGGGGTCGGCATTCCGGTCTTCATCAGCCTGATCGACGGCTATGACCGGCGGCTGAAGGGACTGCGGCCAGTGTCGCTGGGCGGACTGATGGGTTATCAATTCGCTGAGCATGTCTGGTGGGAAGGCTGATGGCGGGCGCTTCTACTTCCAGCGGCGCGAGGGCCGCGCTCGTCCTGATCGGCAAGCGACTTGCCTCGTCGCTACTGACGCTGTTCCTGGTGTCGGTGACGATCTTCGTCATTGCGCAACTGCTGCCGGGCGACGCCGCGCAGGAAGCGTTGGGCCAGAGCGCCACGGCGGAACAGGTAGCGTCGCTGCGACATGAGATGGGCCTCGATCGGCCCGCGCCGGTTCGCTACGCCACCTGGCTGACGGGGATGGTGAGCGGCGATCCGGGCCAGTCTCTGGTCGCCAGCATGCCCGTGTCCGAAGTCATTTCCAGCCGCCTGCCCAACAGCCTGCTACTCGCCGCGTTGACGGCGCTGGTGGCGGTGCCGGTGGCGCTGGCGATCGGCATCGGATCGGCAATGAACCGGGGCGGACGGCTCGACCGGGCGCTCAACATCAGCACTTTGTCGATGGTGGCGGTGCCGGAATTTCTGGTGGCGACGATCGCCGTACTGGTCTTTTCTGTCAAACTACGCTGGCTGCCGTCGATCGCGCTTGTTTCCGACGAGATGAGCTGGGGCGATTATCTGCGCGGCGCGGCCATGCCGATCCTGTGCCTCAGCATCGTCGTCATCGCCCAGATGGCGCGGATGACGCGGGCGGCGGTGATCGACCAGATGGACCGGCCCTATGTCGAGATGGCACTGCTGAAGGGCGTCGCGCCGGTGCAGATCGTCCTGAAGCACATCATGCCCAACGCGATCGCGCCGATCGTCAACGCCATGGCGCTCAGCCTGTCCTACCTGCTGGGCGGGGCGGTGATCGTGGAAACCATCTTCAACTATCCGGGGCTTGCCAGCCTGATGGTCAATGCCGTCACCAGCCGCGACATGCCGCTGCTCCAGGCCTGCGCGATGATCTTCTGCGCAGCCTATCTGATCCTGATGCTGATCGCGGATGTGACTGCGATCCTCGCCAATCCGAGGCTGCGCGCACAATGATGGCCCGGTCGATCAAGGGGGCGATGGCCCTGCCGCTGTCGGGCAAGATCGGCCTGACACTGGTCCTGTTCTGGATCTTGGCTGCGCTGCTCGGGCCGATGCTGGCGCCCTATCCGGTCGGCGCCTTCGTCGCCTTTGACGTGTTCGACGGATCGTCGGGCGAGCACTGGCTGGGCAGCGACTATCTGGGCCGCGACGTGCTGAGCCGGTTGCTGTGGGGCGCGCGCTATACGGTGGCGCTGGCCGCTGCCGCCGCCTTGCTGGCGAGCGCGACAGGCACGGCGCTGGCGCTGACCGCCGCCGTGGGCGGTCCCAGGGTCGATGAACCGCTGTCGCGTTTCATGGACATGCTGATCTCCATCCCGTCGAAAATCTTCTCGCTGGTGTTGGTGGCGGCGTTCGGATCGTCGCTGCCGCTGTTGCTGCTGATCGCGGCGATCACTTACGTCCCTGGCAATTACCGCATCGCCCGCGCGCTGGCGGTGAACCTCGCGCAGATGGACTATGTGCAGGTGGCAAAGGCGCGCGGGGAAGGGCGCTTCCATATCGCCATCGCCGAAATACTGCCCAATATGATCCATCCGCTGCTCGCCGATTTCGGTCTGCGCTTCGTGTTCATCGTGCTGCTGCTGTCGGGCCTCTCCTTCCTTGGCCTTGGCGTGCAGCCGCCAGACGCCGATCTGGGATCGCTGGTGCGCGAGAATATTTCGGGGCTGGGCGAAGGGGCGCTCGCCATCCTGGCGCCGGCCGTCGCGATCGCGACTCTGACGGTGGGGGTAAATTTGCTGATCGACGCCCTTCCGGGCCGGGGGAAGCGCAAATGAGTGACGCCTTCCATGTCGAGGTGAAAGACCTGTGCGTCACCGCGCGCAACGCCAGGGGCGAGAGCTTCCCGATCGTCAGCGGCATCGATTTCGCCCTGAAGCGCGGCGAAGTGCTTGCGCTTATCGGAGAATCGGGGTCGGGCAAGACGACGATCGCGCTGACCCTGCTGGGCCATGCCCGGCCGGGCGCGACGATCGCAGGCGGATCGATCCGCGTCGGGGATGCCGAGATCACGCGCATGGATGCCAGGAGATTGGCGCAGCTGCGCGGCAACCGCATCGCCTATATCGCGCAGAGCGCAGCCTCCGCCTTCAACCCGTCGCGCACGATCATGGACCAGGTAGTCGAGCCGGCGTTGATCCACGACCTGATGTCGCGCGACAAGGCGGAGGCGAAGGCCGTCGAGCTGTTCCGGGCGCTGGCCCTGCCCTTCCCCGACACGATCGGATCGCGCTATCCGCACCAGCTGTCTGGCGGCCAGTTGCAGCGGCTGATGGCGGCGATGGCGCTGATCACCGATCCCGAACTGGTCATATTGGACGAACCGACCACGGCGCTGGACGTGACGACGCAGATCGAGGTGCTGCGCGCGTTCAAGGCGGTGGTGCTGGAGCGCGGCGCTACCGCCGTCTATGTGTCGCACGACCTGGCGGTGGTGGCGCAGATGGCGGACAAGATCGTCGTACTCAATCAGGGGCGCATTCGCGAAGCGGGCGCGGCGGATCAGGTGCTGCACCAGCCGACGGACGAATATACCAAGACCCTGATGGCGGCGGCGCGCCCGGCGATCCGGCCGATGCCGCAGCAGATCGACCTGCCGTCCGCGCCCCTGCTCGAAATCCGGGGCGTCACGGCGGGCTATGGCAAGATCGGCAAGGATGGCCGGCCGCGTGTGCCGGTGCTGCGCGACATCAACCTGACGATCGAGCGCGGCGCGACCTTGGGCGTGATCGGCGAATCCGGGTCGGGCAAATCGACCATCGCCCGCGTCATCGCCGGGTTGCTGCCACCGGCGAGCGGGCAGGTGCTGCTGGACGGGGAGCCGTTGCCGCCGGGGCTGGCGGGGCGGAGCCGCGAACAATTCCGCCGGGTGCAGCTGGTGTTCCAGAATGCCGACACGGCGCTCAATCCCGCGCATAGCGTCGGGCAGATATTGGAACGTCCGCTGACCTTCTATCATGGCCTCAAGGGCAATGCGGCGCATATGCGGGTTCTGGAACTGCTGGACCTTATTCGCCTGCCGGTGAATCTGATCGACCGCAATATCGGCGGGCTGTCGGGCGGGCAGAAGCAGCGCGTCAATCTGGCCCGCGCGCTGGCGGCCGATCCGCAGCTGATCCTATGCGACGAGGTGACGTCGGCGCTCGATACGGTGGTCGGCGCGGCGATCCTAGACCTTATGGCGGATCTGCGGCGTGAATTGGGGATCGCGACCATGTTCATCAGCCATGACATTTCGACGGTGCGGGCGATCTGCGACGATATTCTCGTCCTCTATTCGGGGACGATGGTCGAGATGGGGCCGCGCACCGCGTTCCAGAGCGCGCCCTTCCATCCCTATACCGACCTGCTGATCGGGTCGGTGCCGGAAATGCGCGCGGGCTGGCTGGAGGAAAGCCATGCAGGGCGCAAGCCGCCGCCGGTCGGCGCGGCCGGCGACCATCCCGACCTGTGCCGCTTCCTGCCGCGCTGCGCCGCGCGCGTGGACGGCCTCTGCAACATCACGCCGCCGCCCCGCCATCCGCTGGACAAGGGCAGCCGCATCCTGTGCCACCATGGAGACAAAGGTTTGATCGCGTCATGAGCCGGTTCGTTCGACTGGGCGAAACCGACCGCCCTGCCCTCTCCCTGCATGTCGACGGCCACGCAGTCGAAGCGCTGGAGGGAGACACGCTGATGGTCGCGCTGCTCGCCAGTGGCGGCACGCTGCGCCAGAGCGAATTCGGACCCGAAAAGCGCGCGGGCTTCTGCCTGATGGGCGCATGCCAGGATTGCTGGGTCTGGACCGAAAATGGCGACCGGCTGCGGGCCTGTTCCACGCTCGCCGCATCGGGCCAGCGCATCGTCACCAGTCAGCCGGAGGCGTCATGGTCGAGCCAAGGATAATTATCGTCGGCGCCGGCCCGGCCGGCACGCGCGCGGCAGAAGCCTGCGTCGCGGCGGGGCTGCGGCCGACCGTCGTCGACGAAGGACGCCGCGACGGCGGGCAGATCTATCGCCGCCAGCCGGAACATTTCACCCGACCCTATGAAAAGCTCTACGGCACCGAGGCGGGCCGGGCGCAGGAGGTGCATGCCGCGTTCGACGCGATCCTGGATCGGATCGACTATTGCCCCGAAACGCTCGTCTGGAACATTGCCGACCGGCATGTCTGGACGGCGAATGGAACAAGGCAGGATGCGCTGCCGTTCGACGCGCTGCTGCTCTGCACCGGGGCGACCGACCGGTTGATGCCGGTCAAGGGCTGGAATTATGCCGGCGCCTATAGTCTGGGCGGGGCGCAGGTGGCGCTCAAGAGCCAGGCGGTGTCGATCGGGCATCGCGTAGTGTTCATGGGATCGGGACCGCTGCTCTATCTGGTCGCCAGCCAATATGTCGAGGCGGGCGCGCAGGTGGCCGCAGTGCTGGATACGTCGCCCTTCTCGGCACGGGTGAAGGCGATGCCGGACCTGATGGCGGTACCGTCGGTGCTGTGGAATGGCGTCAAGCTGACGCGGGCGCTGAAGCGCGCCGGGGTGATCATCCAGCATGGCGTGACGCCGCTGGAGATCGTCGGTGATGCAGATACGGGCGTCAGCGGCATCCGCTATCGTGACGGCAGCGGCAAAGAGCAGCAGATCGACTGCGACGCGGTGGCGATGGGCTATCATCTGCGGCCCGAGACGCAGCTGGCCGATCTGGCGCGCTGTGCCTTTGCCTTCGATCCGCTCACCCGGCAGTGGCTACCCGAACGCGACGGCGACGGGCGGGCGAGCGTGGCGGGGATCTATCTGGCGGGCGACGGCGCGAAGATTTTAGGCGCGCGATCGGCCGAGGCGAGCGGTAAATTGGCGGCGCTCGCGGCTTTGGGCGATCTGGGCCTGCCGGTGGACGAGGGCGAGATGACGAGCCTGCGCGGCGACGTGGCGACCTATGCACAGTTCGCGCGGGGGCTGGCCAAGGCTTTCCCATGGCCTGCGGCGCAGGCCGCCGCCCTGCCCGATGAAGCGATCCTCTGCCGCTGCGAAGGCGTGACGGCGGGCGATTTGCGCGCAGTGATGCGCGAGACGGGCGCCAAGGAAGCGAACCGGGCCAAGGCGTTCAGCCGTGTCGGCATGGGCCGATGCCAGGGGCGCTATTGCGGGCTGGCCGCTGCCGAACTGATCGCGGCCGAGGCGGGCTTGCCCGTGGAGCAAGTCGGCCGCCTGCGCGGACAGGCGCCGGTCAAACCGTTGACGATCGCGATCGGAAACGAAGAATGAGCGGGGCAAGCGACGTCATCATCGTGGGTGGCGGGCTGATGGGTTCGTCCGCCGCTTTGTTCCTGCGCGGGCATGGAATTTCGGTCACTTTGCTGGAAACTGACCTGATCGGGCGGCAGGCGAGCGGCACCAATTTCGGCAATGTACGGCGGCAGGGCCGCGCCATCCATCAATTGCCGCTGGCTAACCGCGCGATCGCGATCTGGCGCAAGTCGCGCGAACTGCTGGGCGCGGATGTGGAATATCTCCAGTCGGGGCATATCCGCGCCTGCTATCGCGAGCGGCCCGAACTGGTCGGCGCGATGGAGGACTATGCCGCGCAAGCACGGCTGGAGGGGCTGGACCTCGAACTGCTGAGCGGCAATGCGCTGCGCGACAAATTCCCCTTCTTCGGGCCGGACGTGCTGGCGGGTTCCTATTCGGCGACCGACGGCCATGCCAATCCGCGCCTCGCTGCCCCCGCCTTCGCCCGCGCGGCGCAGACGCTGGGCGCGATCGTCCATGAGAATACGAAGATTATCGACGCACAGAAGGTCGGCGAGGATTTCATCGTCACGGCGGCCGACGGGCGGACCTTCCGCGCGCCGATCCTGCTGATAACCGCAGGCGCCTGGGGCAACGCCCTGTCGTCGCAATTTGGCGAGCCGGTGCCGATCGTGCCGCGCGGGCCGAACATGAGCGTGACCGAGCCGGTGCCCTATGCGATCCATCCCGCCGTCGGGGTGATGACGCCGCTGGAGGAGGAAACTGTCTATTTCCGCCAGGTGGCGCGCGGCAATATCGTGCTGGGCGGCAGCACGCGGGGGCCATCCTATCCCGACGAGTATCGCGCCTATGTGCTGCCCCAGAACACGCTGAGCCAGCTGAAGCAGATCCGCCGGCTGGCCCCGCAACTGGGCAAGCTCAACATCATCCGCGTCTGGTCCGGGATTGAGGGCTATATGCCCGACAGCCAGCCGGTGATGGGGCCGAGCGCGACGACCAGCGGGCTTTATTATGCCTTCGGCTTTTCCGGGTCGGGCTTCCAGATCGGGCCAGGCGTGGGCGAGACGATGGCGGAGATCATCGCGAAAGGCGCGACGGATATCCCGATGGAGCCATATAGGATCGCGCGGTTCGGGGCGACCTGATCCGCCCCATCACCAGCCTTACATCTCCTCACAAATATGATAAAATAGGATTTGTGAGGAGAATGCACCCATGTCCACCATCGAGCGGATGACCGTGACCATGCCCGCCGAAATGGCGGCTTTCGTCAAAAGCATCGTTGAAACGGGCGATTATGCGTCGACCAGCGAAGTCGTGCGGGAAGCGATCCGCGATCTGAAGGCGAAGCGCAGCCAGCAGGTTCAGCACCTGGAAGCGCTGCGGCGTGACATCGACAAGGGTCTGGCCGATATGGCCGCCGGCCGTGTCAGGGATTTCGACGCCGACGCGATCGCCGCACGCGGGAGGGCGCTATTAGCCGATACCCGCTCCGCCTGACCGATACGGCGGAAGCCGACCTGGCCGAAATCTGGTTTCACATCGCGACAGAAGCGTCGGAAGAGCAGGCAACCCGCTTTGTCCAGTCGCTGCAATCCGCCTTTGCCCGATTGCAGCACTTTCCCTTATCGGCTCCGTCCCGCGATCATCTCGCGGCAGATCTCAGGGCGCTGGTGCATGGACGCTATGCGGCCTATTATCAATTTTCCGGCACGGACATTGTGATCGTACGCGTCCTGCATGGCGCGCGCGATCTTGATGCCCTTGCCGCAGGCGATGGATTTGCCTGACACTCGGCCATGAGCGGTCAGAACTCTATCAGTGCGGTCTTGGTCTTGAGGTTCGCCATATAGGCTTCGCGGCCCAGATCCTTGCCGATGCCCGATTGCTTGTACCCGCCAGTCGGCAGGATAAAGTCGTTGCTGCGGCCATAGCGGTTGACCCAGACGGTGCCGGCCTCCAGCGAACGGGTCGCGCGGAGCGCCCTGGCCACATCGCCTGTGTGAACGCCGGCGGCGAGGCCATAGGCGCTGTCATTGGCGAGGGCATAGGCTTCGTCCTCGTCGGCGAAGGTCTGGACGGTGAGGACGGGACCGAAGATTTCGCCCTGTACGACCTCACTGCGCTGATCGACATTGGCGAGCAGTGTCGGCGCGAAATAGCTGCCTTCCTGCGGCGCGGTGGCGCGGCCGCCACCGGCCAGCACTTCCGCATCGTCAACCACGGCGCGCTTGACGATGCCGTCGATCCGGTCGAGCTGGCCTTCGGAAATGATCGGTCCCAGCGTCGTATCGACCGCCCAAGTCGGGCCGGCGCGATGTGCGGCGAAGGCGGCGAGGATGCGATCGATCACCTGATCGGCGACCTTTTCCTGCACCAGCAGGCGCGATCCGGCGACGCAGACCTGTCCGGCGTTGAGCGTGATGGCGCGCGCGACGATCGCTGCCGCCTTGTCGATACCGGCATCGGCGAAGATGATTTGCGGACTCTTGCCGCCCAATTCGAGCGTCACGGGCTTTGGTCCGGTCTGGGCGCAGGCGGCCATGATCGCAGCCCCCGTGGTGGTCGATCCGGTGAAGGTGACTTTCGCGACTTCGGGGCGGCGCACCAGCGGATCGCCGACCGATCGGCCATCGCCCTGGACGATGTTGAACACGCCCGCAGGCAGCCCCGCCTCGACCGCCAGTTCGGCCAGGCGCACGATGCTGAAGGGCGTCATTTCCGACGGTTTGAGGACAACCGAATTGCCTGCGGCGATGGCGGGGGCGATCTTCCAGCCGGCCATGACCAGCGGCAGGTTCCACGGCGCGATCGCGGCGACGACACCATAGGGTTCGGTAATGGTGAGGCCCAGCTTGTCGGGCGTGGTCGCCGCGACCTCACCGCCGACCTTGTCCGTCCATTCCGCGAAGAAGCGGATCGTCTCGGCGGCGTAGCTCAGATCCCAACCGTTGATCTCGTTGATCGTGCGGGTCGATCCCAGCGCTTCGAGCGGAGCAAGCGTCGCGGCATCGGCTTCGATCAGGTCGGCCCAGCGACGCAAGACCTTCATGCGGCCACGCGGGTCGGTCTGCGCCCAGCCGCTGCTCTTGTATGCGGACTGGGCGTTTTCGACCGCCTGCGCCAGTTGGTCCGCGTCGACGCTGTCGAGGTCCGCCTGAACCCGACCGTCCGAAGGGCGGCGCACGGTGATCGCGGCCCCACGCCCTTCGACCCGGCGCCCGCCGATGAAATTATTAGCCTTGGGCAGGCTGATCTGATCGGGGTCGAAACCGGTCACGGCATATATCTCCTTGTACGGACTGCGCGACAGAATAGGGTCGCGCGGCGGCATTTGTTGCAGTTGCAAAGGAAAACCCGCGCGATAATCTTCCAAAAATATTGCGAAGGCAGCAGCCAATGCTTGGCGCGGCCTCCTAATGTCCGCCCACTGATTCCTATCAACCCCGGCGGGCGCCCCCCTACCCCGCCAAGGAGCAAGAGGCATGGCGACAGACATAGAGGCGATGGTGGAACTGCGGCGCATGACGCCTGCGGATCTGGCTGCCGCCCACGATCTTTCGAGCGAGCAGAAATGGCCCCACCGTATCGAGGATTGGGAGATACTCCTTGGCCTCGGCTTTGGGTATGTGGCGACACGAGGCGAAGAGGTCATCGGTACGGCCATGGCATGGCTCTATGGCGCGGATGGCGCGACGCTGGGCATGGTGATCGTGTCGCCCCGCACGCAGGGCATGGGCATCGGCCGGCGGTTGATGGACGCCGTGCTCCACGATCTGGGCGACCGCACCGTGCTGCTCAACGCGACCGACGAAGGCGCGCCGCTCTATCGCAAGATGGGGTTCGAACCCGTCGGGCCGGTATTCCAGCATCAGGGCGCGGCGTTCTCCGTACCGATGGCGGAACTGATCCCCGATGAGCGAGTGCGGCCGCTGGGCGCGAAGGATATGGGCACGCTGCACGATCTGGCGAAGCGGGCGACCGGCATGGATCGCGCCGCGCTGCTCGACGCGCTGGTGCCGGGCGCGCAGGGCGTGGTGCTGACACGCAGCAACGAACCCGTCGGCTTCGCCCTGTTCCGCCGCTTCGGGCGCGGCTATGTCGTCGGGCCGACGATCGCGCCCGATACGGGCGGAGCGAAGGCCCTGATTTCCCACTGGCTGGGGTCCAATGCAGGCATGTTCTGCCGGCTCGACATACCGGAGGAAAGCGGGCTTGGCGCCTGGCTGGACGATCTGGGCCTGCCCTGCGTCGGCCGGGTGATGCGCATGGTGCGTGGACCTTTGCCGCCGCTCGATCATTCGGTAACGACCTTCTCCCTCACGACGCAGGCGCTCGGATGACCCTCTCCCTCAACAACCCCGCCCTTTTCATCGAACAGGCCTTTATCGGCGGCCAATGGGTCGGCGCAGCGTCGGGCAAGACCGTGCCGGTCGACGATCCCGCGACCGGGGCGATCATCGGTAGCGTGCCCGATTGCGGCGAGGCGGAGACGCAGGCGGCGATCAATGCGGCAGAGGCGGCCTGGCCGGCGTGGCGTGCCAAAACCGCGGGGGAGCGGGCCGCGCTGCTGGAACGCTGGCATGCGCTGGTGCTGGAAAATCTCAGCGACCTTGGCCGGATCATGACCGCCGAGCAGGGCAAGCCGATCGCCGAGGCCGAGGGCGAGATCCGCTATGCGGCGAGCTTCATCAAATGGTTTGCCGAGGAAGCGCGGCGGATCGACGGCGGGATGGCGCCCGCACCGGAGGCCAATCGCCGTATCCTCATCATGAAGGAACCGGTCGGCGTGTCGGCGGCGATCACGCCCTGGAATTTCCCGGCGGCGATGATCACGCGCAAATGCGCGCCTGCTTTGGCAGCAGGATGTCCGGTCGTGGTGAAGCCGTCCGAACTGACGCCCTTTACCGCACTGGCGCTGGCCAGGCTGGCGGAAGAAGCAGGCTTCCCGGTGGGCGTATTCAGCATCGTGACGGGGACGCCCACCGCGATCGGCCGCGCGCTGACGGCCAGCCCGGTGGTACGGAAACTGTCCTTCACCGGATCGACCCGCGTGGGCGCGCTGCTGATGGAGCAGAGCGCACCCACCATCAAGCGACTCAGTCTGGAACTGGGCGGCAATGCGCCGCTGATCGTGTTCGACGATGCCGATCTGGACATCGCCGTCGCCAGCGCCATGGTCAGCAAGTTCCGCAATGCGGGGCAGACCTGCGTTTGCGCCAACCGCATATTGGTCCAGGATGGCGTCTACGATGCTTTCGCCGAGAAGCTGGCCAAGGCCGTGTCCGCGCTGAAGGTCGCGCCGGGCAATCAGGCGGGCAGCACGATCGGCCCGCTGATCAACGCCGCCGCCGTCGACAAGGTGAAGGCGCATATCGATGATGCACTGGCCCATGGCGCGAAACTCTTCGCGCAGGCGCCCGACGGCGCGACCGGCGAGCGGTTCGCGACGCCGGTGGTGCTGACCGGCGCGACGCGCGACATGAAGCTGGCCGGGGAAGAGACGTTCGGCCCGGTCGCGCCCCTGTTCCGCTTCACGCATGAGGAGGAAGGGATCGAGCTGGCCAATGCCACCAGCTATGGCCTGGCCAGCTATTTCTACACCGAAAATCTGCATCGGGCCTTCCGCGTGGCGGAGCGGCTGGAGGCGGGCATGGTCGCACTCAACAGCGGATCGATCGCGATGGAGGTCGCGCCTTTCGGCGGGGTCAAGATGTCGGGGCTGGGCCGCGAAGGCGCACATGCGGGAATCGAGGAATATCTGGAAACCAAGGCGTTCCATATTGCGGGGCTGAAGCTGTAGTCCCCGCTGGCTGTTCGGGCTGAGCCGGTCGAAGCCCCGATTTTCAAGGAAGAAAAGCGCTTCGACAGGCTCAGCGCGAACGGGAGATTTATCGTGCGTAGCTATTCCATCTCCGTCATCCCCGGCGACGGCATCGGCAAGGAAGTCATGCCCGAGGGCATTCGCGTGCTGGAGCGCGCGGCAAGCCTCTATGGCTTTTCGATCGAGCAGACATGGCAGGATTTCGCCTGCTGCGACTATTATGCCAAACACGGCCAGATGATGCCGGACGACTGGAAGGAACGGATCGGCAATCCCGACGCGATCTTCTTCGGCGCGGTGGGCTGGCCCGATACGGTGCCCGATCATGTCTCGCTCTGGGGGTCGCTGCTCCAGTTCCGGCGCGAATATGATCAATATGTCAATTTGCGCCCGGTGCGGCTGATGCCGGGCGTCCCCTGCCCTCTAGCGGGGCGCGAACCGGGCGACATCGACTTCTGGGTGGTACGCGAGAATACCGAGGGCGAATATAGCTCGGTCGGCGGCAAGATGTTCCCCGGCACGCCGCGCGAAGTCGTCATTCAGGAAACGGTGATGACCCGGCATGGCACGGACCGCGTGCTGCGCTATGCGTTCGAGCTGGCGGCGACGCGCGACCGCAAGCATGTCACGTCGGCCACCAAGTCCAACGGCATCGCCATCACCATGCCCTGGTGGGACGAGCGGGTGGAAGAGATGGCGAAAAACTATCCGACCGTCACCCATGACAAATATCATATCGACATATTGACCGCGCAGTTCGTGCTGAACCCCGATCGCTTCGACGTGGTAGTGGCGTCCAACCTGTTCGGCGACATTCTCTCCGACCTGGGTCCGGCCTGCACCGGCACCATCGGCGTCGCGCCGTCGGGCAATATCAACCCGGACCGCACCGCGCCGTCGCTGTTCGAGCCGGTGCATGGGTCGGCGCCTGATATTGCGGGCAAGGGCATCGCCAATCCGGTCGGCCAGATCTGGTCGGCGGCGATGATGCTGGAACATCTGGGCGAGGCGGAAGCCGCCGCCGCGATCATGCGCGCGGTCGAGACGGTGCTGGCGGAACCCGGCCTGCGCACCGGCGACCTCAAGGGCAAGGCGAACACCGAGCAATGCGGCAAGGCGATCGCGGAGGCGCTGGCCTGACAGGAGATAGGCCCGATAGGAAATGCGCCGTTTAACTTCGCACATTTCCCGCTGATTTCGACATTTTATTGCGCCGGCCTGTTCCTATCGAAAAGCAGGCCGGCCGTCGATCGCGACTTTAGCAGAAACTTGACGGATAGGACATCCCTTGGCCTCAGCGAGGTGTCCCGACAGCAAGAATGCGCTGCGCCTGCACCAGATGAGGACGGTCGATCATCCTGCCGTCCAGTTTCAATGCACCGACGCCGGGATTGGCGGCGAAGGCCTCGACCACGGCGCGGGCATGCGCGATGTCATCGGCGGTCGGCGTAAAACCGCGATTGATGATCGCGATCTGCGCCGGGTGGATCGCCATCATGCCGGTAAAGCCGTCGCGTCGCGCCCGTGCCACATAGGCGTCGAGCGCGTCGGGGGCATCGATGCGCGGGAACACCGTCTCGATCGCCGCCACGCCGGCCGCATGGGCGCCGAACAGGGTCAGGCCGCGCACCATCTCGTAGGGCGGCGTATAGCTGCCGTCGGCCTCGCGCGAGGTGGCCGCGCCGATGGCGGCGGGAAGATCCTCCGCCCCCCAGGTAAGGCCTGCCAGATGCGGCCCGACCGCGCCATAGCTGCCCAGTTGGAAGATCGCCGCCGGGGTTTCGGTGGCGATCGGCAGGATGGGAAGTCGCACGCCGCCCAGCATCGCCAGCAAAGCATCGACGCTTGCCGCGCCTTCCGCCTTGGGCAGCACCAGGCCATCGGGCTTGCCCGGCAGCACCGCCGCCAGATCTGCCGCCGTCAGCCCACCATCCAGCGGATTGATCCGCACGAAGGTCGTGACCGGCCGATCCCCCGCCAGCCATTCGGCAATGGCGGCCCGGCCTGCATCCTTCTTTTCCGGCGCGACGCTATCCTCCAGATCGAGGATCAGGGCATCTGCGCCGCTTGCCGCCGCCTTGGCGAAACGCTCCGGCCGGTCGGCCGGCACGAACAGCAGCGACCGCAGGCTCATGCATCCGTTTCCTTTGGGCAGCCCTGGATCAGCGCCATGCGCAGGCACTGGCACACGATCTCATCGCGCTGGTTGATGAGGCGATGGGTGAAGGTGACGATGCCCGCTCCGGGGCGGGACTTGCTGGGCTTGAGGTCTGTCACTTCGGTCTCGGCGCGCAGGGTATCGCCGATGAACACCGGCCGGGGCATGACCAGCTTGTCATAACCCAGATTGGCGACCAGCGTGCCCAGCGTCGTGTCGCCGACCGACAGGCCGACCATCAGCGAAAATGTGAAGGTGCCGTTGACGAGGATCTGCCCGAACTCGCTGGCCTTGGCCGCTTCGGCATCGATGTGCAGCGGCTGCGGATTATGGGTCATCGTCGAGAAGAGGAGATTGTCCGTCTCCGTCACCGTCCGGCGGATGTCATGAGTCAGCGTTTCGCCGATCGTCCACTGGTCGAAAAACTTGCCCGCCATCAGGCCGCCTCCCCCTTTTCGATCTTCACCAGCAGCGCGCCCTCGCTCACCTGATTGCCCTGATCGGCGTTGAGTTCGGCGATGATCCCGTCGAACGGCGCGACCAGGCTATGCTCCATCTTCATCGCCTCCAGCGTCAGCAACTTCTGTCCCTTGGTCACACGCTCGCCCGCCGCGACCGACACGGCGATGATGCGGCCCGGCATGGGCGACAGGATGCTGCCGTCGGATGCATCCGCGCCCCCAGCCCCGCCCGCGCGCCATGGCATCAGGCGCCAGACCTGTCCGCCCTGCGCCACCAGCACATCATCCTGCGGCCTATCGTCCACCCCCTCACGCGGGTCGAAGCGGATGCTGATCTTCTCGCCGTCGATCAGGAACACGTTTTCGCCGCGCATCGGCGCGTTGAGGCGGAAGCCCGCCAGCGCCCCCCCCTGTGACAGGCGGGCGGCGGCTTCTGCCAACGCATCGTCGTCAGGATGGGCGGGCGGCATCAACACGTCACCCTCTCGACCGATCAACCCGGTGTCGAGCCGCGCGGCGACGAAGTCGGGATGATCCAGCGCTTTCACCAGAAAGGCCGCATTGGTCTTGAGCGGCCAGATGGCGGTGTCGTCCAGCGTCTGTTCCAGCTTATTGCGGGCGGCTTCGCGGGTCGGGCCATGGGCAATGACCTTGGCGATCATCGGATCGTAGAAGGGCGAGATTTCAGCGCCTTGGCTGACCCCGGTATCGATGCGGCAGCCCTTCCCCAGCTCGCTCTCCCCAAGCTGAAACACGTCCAGCGTGCCGATCGATGGCAGGAAGCCCTTCACCGGATCTTCGGCATAGAGACGCGCTTCCATCGCCCAGCCGTTGATCGACAGTTCATCCTGCTTTTTCGGCAGCGGTTCACCACTCGCCACGCGCAACTGCCATTCGACCAGATCCTGGCCGGTGATCTCCTCCGTGACGGGATGTTCGACCTGAAGCCGGGTGTTCATCTCCATGAACCAGATGCGGTCGGCGCGCAGCCCGTCGGAGCCGTCGGCGATGAACTCGATCGTGCCCGCGCCGACATAGTCGACCGCCCGCGCCGCATTGACCGCCGCCTGACACACCGCCGCCCGCGTTTCCGCGTCCATGCCCGGCGCGGGCGCTTCCTCGATCACCTTCTGGTGACGGCGCTGGAGCGAGCAGTCCCGTTCGAAAAGATGAACGACATTGCCGTGCGTGTCGCCGAACACCTGCACTTCGATATGGCGCGGGTTCGTGACCCATTTTTCCAGCAGCACCTGATCATTGCCGAAGCTGGACGCAGCCTCGCGCTGGCAGGACAGCAGCGCATCGGCAAAATCGGCTTCCGCATCGACCTTGCGCATGCCCTTGCCGCCGCCGCCCGCAACCGCCTTGATGAGCACGGGATAGCCGATCGCGTCGGCCTCCGCCTTCAGCCGCTCCGGCGATTGGTCTTCGCCCAGATAACCGGGCGTGGTCGGAACCCCGGCATCCTGCATCAGCTTCTTGGCGGCATCTTTCAGGCCCATGGCGGTGATGGAGGACGGATTGGGGCCGACCCAGATCAATCCGGCGTCCTGCACCGCCTGCGCGAACGCCGCATTTTCGGACAGGAAGCCATAACCGGGATGGATGGCCTGCGCTCCGGTTTCCTTGGCAGCGGCGATGATCCTTTCACCGACCAGATAGGATTCGCGCACTGGCGAGGGGCCGATACGGACGGCTTCGTCGGCCGAGCGGACATGCAGCGCGTCGGCGTCGGCGTCGGAATAGACGGCAACCGTGCGGATGCCCATGCGACGGGCGGTCCTGATGACCCGGCAGGCGATTTCGCCACGATTGGCGATTAGGAGGGACTGGATCATGGGCCTCACATCCTGAAAATGCCGAACTGCGGATGGTCGGCGACCGGCGCATTCAGCGTGGCGGCAAAGGCGAGACCCAGCACGTCGCGGGTCTGGGCGGGATCGATGATACCATCGTCCCACAGGCGCGCGGTGGCATGATAGGGATTGCCTTCATCCTCATATTTCTGGCGGATCGGCGCCTTGAAGGCCTCCGCCTCCTCCGGCGTCCAGTTCGCGGCGTCCCGATGGACGGTCGCCAGCACCGACGCGGCTTGCTCCCCGCCCATCACCGAGATGCGGCTGTTGGGCCAGGTGAAGAGGAAGCGCGGCTGATAGGCGCGGCCGCACATGCCGTAATTGCCTGCGCCGAAGCTGCCGCCGATCAGCACGGTGATCTTTGGCACGCTGGCCGTCGCCACCGCCGTCACCAGCTTCGCGCCATTCTTGGCGATCCCCTCCGCCTCATATTTGCCGCCGACCATGAAGCCGGAGATATTCTGGAGGAACAGCAGCGGAATGCGCCGCTGGCAGGCCAGTTCGATGAAATGCGCACCCTTGATCGCGCTTTCACTGAACAGCACGCCGTTGTTGGCGAGGATCGCGACCGGCATTCCCCAGATATGGGCGAAGCCGCAAACCAATGTGGTGCCGTAAAGCGCCTTGAACTCGTGAAACGCGCTGCCGTCGACGATCCGCGCGATGACTTCGCGCACATCATATGGCGCGCGGACATCCTGCGGAATGATGCCGTACAGTTCCTGCGGGTCATATTTGGGCGGACGCGGTTCGCGCAGATTGAGGTCAGGCTGTCGGTCGGGTTGCAGCGTCGAGACGATATCGCGCACGATCGAGAGCGCATGCTCGTCATTTTCCGCGACATGGTCGACCACGCCGGACTTGCGTCCATGGAGGTCGCCGCCGCCCAGATCCTCGGCGGAAATCACCTCGCCCGTCGCCGCCTGCACCAGCGGCGGCCCGGCAAGGAAGATCGTGCCCTGGTTGCGGACGATCACCGTTTCGTCGGACATCGCCGGCACATAGGCGCCACCGGCGGTGCAGGATCCCATGACGCACGCGATCTGCGGGATGCCCCGCGCCGACATGTTCGCCTGATTATAGAAGATGCGCCCGAAATGCTCGCGGTCGGGGAACACCTCCGCCTGATTGGGCAGGTTCGCGCCGCCACTGTCGACCAGATAGATGCAGGGCAACCGGTTTTCGAGCGCGATTTCCTGCGCCCGAAGATGCTTCTTCACGGTCAGGGGATAATAGGTGCCGCCCTTCACCGTCGCGTCGTTGCAGGCGATCATCACCTGCCGTCCCGCCACCCGACCGATACCGGCGATGATACCCGCGCCAGGCACCTCGTCATTATACAGGCCATTGGCGGCCAGTTGCCCGATTTCCATGAACGGCGAGCCTGGATCGAGCAGCCGCTCCACCCGGTCGCGGGGCAGCAGCTTGCCGCGCGCCACATGCTTGTCCCGCGCGCGATGCGATCCGCCTTCGGCGGCCTTGGCGACCTTGCTCCGCAGTTCCTCGGCCAGCGCGTGATTATGCGCCGCATTGGCGCGAAAAGCCTCGCTGCCCGTCGACAGCTTTGTGTCGAATATCGGCGCGCTCATGCCCCGATCAACTCCCGGCCGATCAGCATCCGCCGGATCTCGTTGGTACCCGCGCCAATATCGAGCAGCTTGGCGTCGCGCATGTAGCGCTCCACCGGCCAGTCCTTGGTGTAGCCCGCGCCGCCCAGCGCCTGCACCGCTTCCAGCGCTGTCTTCATCGCATTTTCCGACGCCAGCAAAATCGCGCCGGCCGCATCGAAACGCGTCGTCTTGCCCGCATCGCACGCCCTGGCGACGGCATAGACATAGGCACGCGCCGAATTGAGCGCGACATACATGTCGGCCACCTTCGCCTGCATCAACTGGAAGGCGCCGATCGGCTTGCCGAACTGCCGGCGCTCGCGGACATAGGGCAGCACGACATCGAGACAGGCCTGCATGATGCCGAGCTGGATGCCCGACAGCACCGTACGCTCATAATCGAGGCCCGACATCAGCACGCCGACGCCGCCGTCCAGCGGACCCATGATATTGTCCTGCGGGACTTCGCAATCCTCGAACACCAGCTCGGCGGTGGGCGATCCGCGCATGCCGACCTTGGCGATCTTCTGCCCGATCGAAAAGCCCTTCATGTCCTTTTCGATGATGAAGGTGGTGATCCCCTTCGACCCCTCGCCCGTTTTGGCATAGACGACCAGCGTGTCGGCATAGGTCGCGTTGGTGATCCAGAATTTCGTGCCGTTGAGGATGTAGCGGTCGCCCTTCTTCTCAGCCTTGAGCTTCATCGACACGACGTCGGACCCGGCGCCCGCTTCCGACATGGCGAGGCTGCCGACATGCGTGCCTGAAATCAGCCCGGGCAGATATTTCGCCTTCTGTTGCGGGTTGCCCCAGCGCCGGATCTGGTTGACGCAGAGGTTGGAATGCGCTCCGTAGGAGAGGCCGATCGAGGCTGACGCGCGCGCCACCTCTTCCTGCGCGACGACATGTTCCAGATAGCCGAGGCCCAAACCGCCATCCTCTTCCGGCACGGTGATGCCGTGCAGCCCAAGTTCACCCATGGCCGGCCAGAGTTCACGCGGGAACCAGTCCTTATCGTCGATCTCGGCAGCGAGCGGCGCGATCTTGTCGGTCGAAAAGCGCGCCGCGCTATCGCGGATCATGTCGGCATTGTCGCCCAGCGCGAAATCGAAATCGGTCATGGCAGCCTCTCCTTTGGCATCAGCGATACCAAGCCGAGCGGGATTCTAAAATTGAAAGTTTTTTTCAACCGGCTATAGATGCTGTCTATAATGGAACGCTATCTCCTGCGCTATTTTCTGGCGGTCGTCGATCAGGGCAGTTTTTCGCGCGCGGCGACGCACTGCAACATATCACAGCCGTCGCTGTCGGTCGGGATTGCAAAGCTTGAAAATATACTGGGCGCGCCGCTGTTCTTTCGCTCGAATCAGCGCATGCAACTGACGCGTGCCGGTACGCGCCTGCTGGGCCATGCCCGCCGGATCGAGGCGGAGTTCAACGCGGCGCAACGTGCCATCGCCGAGGAGCTTGACGAAAAACTGCTGAGTTGCCGGTTGGGCGTGTTGCATAGCGTACCGGGCGAACTGATCGCCGCAGCCATTGCCGACCTGCCGCCTGACGAACGAAGCGGCATCGAGATCATCTATGGATCGGAACGCGATCTGGTCGGGAAGCTGGATCGCGGACGGATTGATCTCGCCCTGTCGCTGACGGATCGCGGCGGCGATCGCTTTCTGGAGCAGCCTCTGGTGCAGGAATTTTATGCGATCGCCCTCAGCGCGTCCCATCCGCTTGCAGGCCGGGCAGAGATTTCGGCAGAGGAAATCGCGAGCGAGACGATGATCGTTCGCCGCCATTGCGAAGCGCTCGCCGACACGAGCCGACATTTTATCGAACGTGGCATCCGCCCGCCCTTCGCCTTGCGCTCGACCAATGACGAACGTGTGCTGCAAATGGTCGCTGCCGGGCTTGGTCTTACGGTGATGCCGGCCAGCTATGCCTATCCGGGCGTCGTGCGGCCGCGACTGGCCGGGTTTACCGTAACGCGATCGCTGGGCTTCCTGTTCAGTCGCCACGGCGCTCATCTGAGCAAGGACAGCGTCCCCCTGCTGACGCGGCTGGAAGCGTTGTTTATACGAGGCACGAGCTTCGGTCATCCGTCGCAATAACGGTTAATCGCGACTTCCGATTTCGTCCGCACCAACTGGACGTTGCGCGAAAAATTGAATCGCAGAAGTTCTCCCGCCGGTTTGTGGCTGGAATTTTTTAGACAGTGGACAGTGGGCGTGGGGCGAACTGCGCATCCAATTGCGCAATTCCAGATAACCTGTTGGTGCCGGTAGGCCTGTCCGTCCGGCGCGGGGGCGTCGTGTGGCGATCGCCTTTTCCAGACGCACAA
>NZ_DATKFP010000113.1:0-9448 GCF_035511395.1 Sphingobium sp. | reverse complement strand
TCGGATGGCGGTGATTTTTATTATGCCGGTCTTCAGTCTATTGCGGATTACGCCTCCGCCTCACTGCGTCATTATGTCGTTGTCCAGGAATTGACCCGGAAGCCCGCCTCCTTTGCTGCCTCGATCAAGGCTTGCCGGGCGCGCGCATCTTCACGATGGTTGCAATCAGGTTGATGCCCGACAATGTCGTGCCGACACCGGCCACCTGTAGTGCCCAGATATAATAATCGACACCGGTCGCCGGGCTATAGTCGATCCCGGAAAGCGGCGGATAGGCGAGCCAGCCTGTCTGGGCGAATTCGCCGAGGAACAGCGAGGCCATCACCAGCACCGCGCCGCCCGTGGTCATCCAGAACGAGAAATTGTTCAGGAAGGGGAAGCTGACGTCACGGGCGCCGATCTGCAGCGGGACGATATAGTTCATCAAACCGGTGATAAACGGCATCGCCACGAAGAAGATCATGATCACGCCGTGGGCGGTGAACACCTGATCATAGTGATGAGCGTTGAGATAACCCTCGGAGCCGTTGAAGGCGAGCGCCTGCTGGAGGCGCATCATGACTGCGTCGGCAAAACCGCGCAGGAACATGATGAGGCCGAGCACCATGTACATGATGCCGATCTTCTTGTGGTCCACACTGGTGAACCATTCCTTCCAGAGATAACCCCAGAGCTTGAAATAGGTCAGCGTCGCCACGACGGCCGCGCCGCCCAGCACCACCGCGCAGAATGTCGCGACGACGATGGGTTCATGCCATGGGAAACTGTCCCATGTCAGACGACCGAAGATCATCTGTGCTGTTGTCATTGTGCCAGTCATGGTTCTCACCGATGCTGCGCGTGCGCGTCAGCGCCGCTATGAGAGGAGTGATCGGCCGAAGCTTTTTCTGCACCAGGCGCGTCGGGGGCGGTTTCCTTGCCCTCGTTGCGGTCGGTCTGGTCGATCACATGGCTGTTGGGGAAGTCGTACTGGAGACCCTCGGTCTCTTTTGCCGATTCCTTGCCCGCGCCGCCCATCTGGTTGATGTGCATCAGCTCGCCCATGCAGCGCTGGCCGTCCTTGGGGCAGAGGTTGACGACGGCATCGAACAGCTTGGGATCGGTGGCGGTGAAATAGGCGACGGGCGCCTTCTCGCTCGGCTTGGCGAGCGCCAGATAGACGTTGCGGTCCAGTGCGGTGCTGCTGGTCTTCACCTTGGCGACCCAAGCGTCGAAGCCGGCCTGGTCCAGCGCCTTGTAGCCGAAGCGCATGTGGCTGAAGCCGGCGCCCGAATAGTTGGCGGAGAAGCCGGTTCCGGTGACAGGCTTATTGGCCACGGCGTGGAGCTGCGTCTTCATCCCCGGCATGGCGTAGATCTGGCCGGCGAGTTCGGGGACATAGAAGCTGTTCATCACCGTCGACGCAGTGATGTCGAAGCGAACCGGAACATTGGTCGGCAGCGCCATTTCATTGACGGTCGCGATGCCGAGTTCGGGATAGATGAAGAGCCACTTCCAGTCGAGCGCGACGACCTGAACGGTCAGCGGCTTGACCTTCGGGTCGATCGCGGTCTTCGCGTCGATCCGGTCGAGCGGACGATAGGGGTCCAGCTTGTGCGTGCTCACCCAGGTCAGGGCGCCCAGGCAGATGATGATCAGCAGCGGCGCCGACCAGATCAGCAGTTCCAGCTTGGTGCTATGATCCCAGTCAGGGTCATAGTCCTTCTCGACCGCCTTGTTCGCGGCGCGATAACGCCATGCGAACCAGGCGACAAGCACCATGACGGGGATGACGATCAGGAGCATCAGCGCGGTCGAGATCAGGATCAGATCGCGCTGCTGCACCGCAATATCGCCCGACGGGTTCATCACGACCCAGTTGCAGCCCGCCAGCGGCGCCGCAAGGATCGGAGCGGACCAGCGCAAGAGCCTGATCCAGTTGGGTGAGTGAGGGTGTGACATGGCGCGCGCCTAACCTTTCCACAGGGAGTCGGATAGTGGGCAATTTGTCCAATTGTGTGCGGACGCAAAAAATATAGGCAATGTGGGATACTGCTTAGACTCTGCGGGTTTTCTGTTATGTTGCCATTCTCTGGCCGTCGGAAGACCCGCAACAGGCGCCGCCGGCCCAGCAAGGGAGCGGATGCCTATGACTTCACAGGCCATTGCCTTCACCTCAACGCCACTTGAGGATGATGCGCGCAGGATCAACGCGCGCGGAGACCACAAGATCGCGCCGGGTGACATTTCCATTGGTGTGATCATCGGTCGCACCTCCGAATTTTTCGATTTCTTCGTCTACGCGATTGCGTCGGTCATCGTGTTCCCGAGTCTGGTCTTCCCCTATGTGGATGCGTTGACCGGTACCCTCTATTCCTTCGCGATTTTCGCCGTGGCCTTCATTACCCGGCCGATCGGTTCGCTGATCTTCATGGCGGTCGACAGGCGGTATGGACGCGGCACGAAATTGACTGCCGCGCTGTTCCTGCTGGGCGGGTCGACCGCGTCGATCGCCTTCATGCCCGGTTATGCGACGATTGGCCACTATGCTGCGGTCGTTCTGGTCATTTTGCGCGCCGCACAGGGCATTGCGCTCGGTGGAACGTGGGACGGTCTGGCCTCACTGCTGTCGCTGAATGCGCCGCAGCACCAGCGCGGCTGGTATGCGATGGTGCCGCAGCTTGGAGCGCCGTTGGCGCTGCTGGTTGCGAGCGGACTGTTCGCCTTCTTCCTGCTCACCTTGTCGCGGGCGGATTTCCTCGACTGGGGCTGGCGTTATCCTTTCTTCGTGGCCTTCGCGATCAACGTCGTGGCCCTGTTCGCCCGTCTCCGCATTGTCGTCACGACCGAGTTCGAGCGGCTGTTCGAGCAGAAGGATCTGCAACCCTCCGAAGTTCTGCCGACCATCAAGGCCGAAGGCCGCAACATCGTTCTGGGCGCCTTTGCCCCGCTGGCCAGCTTTGCGCTGTTCCACATGGTGACGGTGTTCCCGCTCAGTTGGGTCGCGCTTTATACCGACCAGCCAATCGAACGCTTCCTGATCATCGAGATGATTGGTGCATCGGTGGGGCTGCTTGCCATCGTCGTGTCTGGCTTCATCGCCGATCAGATCGGTCGTCGCTCGCTGCTCGGTTGGTCGGCCGGCGGCATCGCGATCTTCAGCGTCATGGCCCCGTTGCTGCTGAATGGCGGGGATCTGGGCGAAGTCGCCTTCATGATCCTTGGATTCATGCTACTGGGCCTGGCGTTTGGTCAGTCGTCGGGCGTGGTCGCCTCCAACTTCGCGACGGAAGCGCGCTATACGAGTTCGGCCCTGACGTCCGACCTTGCCTGGCTGGTCGGCGCCGGCTTCGCGCCACTGGTTGCGCTGCTGCTGTCGGTGAAGTTCGGCCTCGCCGCTTCGGGCATCTACCTGCTCTCGGGCGCGGTGGCGACGATGGTGGCGCTCTACATCAACAAGGAACTGGCCGGTCGCGACCGCTAGATTGCAGCCCGCATCCGCCGAAGCGCCTTTCGATCGAACCATCCGGTAAGACCGGGGCGCGGACGGAAGCGGGGAAGCCATTCGCCATAGAGGCTCGCAAGACGCGCGGGGAGCCCATCCGGTCCCTCGCGCGTCATGATGTCGGACACGATCCGGTTCTGAAAGAAACGGATGGAATAGTTGGTCATCCGCTTATATTGCATCTGCCAGGTGGACGGCCGGAACAGGCTCACCTGTTCGGCGAGAAACCCAGCGCCCTCGCAGGCCGATATCCGCTCAAGCGCCCAGTCCTCGTCAGAATTGAGATTCGTTAGCGCCCAGGCCGCTACCATGCCGTCATCGCCGATCAAGTCGTCGGGTAGGCGCAGGCCCCGTGCGTGGACGGCATGCACGAAGCGCCCCTGTAAGGCATAGAGGTCGCCGAACAATCCTCGCTCGACCCGCAGCCCTTCCCGATAAGTCGCAGCTTTTCTGCCGTTCATCGGCATGCCGGCAGCGGCATTGGCGTGCGGGTTGGAAGTCAGTTCGGTGACCAGCGCATCAAACGACCCGGCGGTGACTTGCGCGTCACCATCCATGAAGATCACGACATCTTCCGCGCCTGTCAGCAGGTCATGAACCATGTGGTTCCAAGTACGTGACTTGCCGCCCTGCACGATATCATGGATGATCATGTTCGTACGATCGCCCACCACTTGTCGCGCCCGCTCGACGGTTGCGTCAGTAGTGCCGTTCACCAGCAGATGGAATGATGTGTCCGGCCGATCAAGCGGCAGTGAAGCGAGGCAAGCGGCGATTCGACGCTCCTCCTGATGTGCGAATATGGCAACGGCGACAGTCATGTCGTCAACGGAAATCCCAGCCCTGCTGGCCATGCTGCGCCGCGTCCAGACCTTCGGTTTCGACCTGAGGGCTGACGCGCATCGGGATCACGACGGACACGATCAGGGCAGCGATCGCGCTGCCGACCATCGCCCATAGGCCGACGATGACCAATCCTATCCCCTGACCCGCCAGCGCGCCGCCAAGGGTGATGCTTGGATCGAAGCCAACGCCGCCAAGAAGAGGCAGCGCGAAGACCGGGAGAAGAAGTGCTCCGGTCGCGCCGCCCAGACCATGAATGACGAAGATGTTCGCGCTGTCATCGATCCGGCGGCCGACAACGCCCGTTCCCAGGCGACAGACGAGTGCGGCGATCACGCCGATCATCATCGCGCCGCCCGTGCCGACCAGCGCAGCCGATGCGGAAATGGCAGAGATACCTGCCATGGCGCCCGACAGCAGGCCGGTTGCGCTGCTCCGGCTACCCAGGATACGGTCGAGCAGCGCCCAACTGAGTGCGGCCGCGCAGCCGGCGAAATGATGGTTGAGCAGGGCCGTTGCCGCATCGTCCGTAGCGCCCAGCGCCCAACCGCCGACCAGCCCTGAAAGGCCGATCCAGAGCAAGGCGCCGCCGGCGATCGAAAGAACCGCGCTATGACCGGGGTCGCTTGGTTCGCGTCGCGTCCCGGCAATCAGCGCCAGCGCCAGAGCGGAAAATCCAGCTACCATGTGGACGACGATCGCGCCGGCGAAATCCATGACGCCAAGGTCGGCGAGCCATCCGCCGGCCCATATTGCGTGCGCGACCGGGACGTAGACGATGATCAGCCAGAGAAAAGCAAAAGGCAGGAACCAGCCGATGCGGGTGCGTTCGGCCACGGCACCCACAAGCAGGCACGCCGCAATCAGCGCAGGCCCCATCTGGAACAGAACGAAAGCCGATTCCGGCACAGTCAGCCCGTCGCGCAACAGGCTGAGATTGGCGAGCAACAAATTCGCGCCGCTGCCCAGCCATTGGTTGCCTGGCGCGTAGACCAGGCTGTAGCCAAGCAATGCCCAGCCCAGAGACACAACCGCCGCCACGCCGGCGCCCTGTGCCATCACCGACACGGCGTTTCGGACATTGACCTGTCCACTATGGCGCAGCATCAATCCCGGCAGAGCAGCGAAAAGCAGCAACAGCGCGCACAGGATCATCCACGCCGTATCGCCACTGTCGGCCGCAGCCACCTGCGCGAAAGCGGTCTGGGGAGCGGTCAGCAGCAGGCTCATGAGCAGTGTGGAAAGAAGGCGCATCGGACAATCCGGAAAATCGACGATGGCCTCTCCTAGCGCTGACGATGTGAAAAAATCGATAAGGATGCGCCCGTGACTATGCGTTGTCGCCCGTGTACGGCATTCGCGGCCACGCGGCTCAGTCAACACGCATCATGATGACCAAGGCAGGATATCATCGCGGTGACAGGCGATCAGGTCCGGCAGATAGAGGGCCGGCACATCGCTGAGTGCGAAGGAATCGAAGTAGCGATCAATCATGTCGTCAAAGTCTCTCGTCAGCGTGGCCGATACCCGCATGCGTTCGACATAGTTGGCAGGAATGAACATATAGTCGCGCGGGATGACGCAGCTCTTCTGACCGCACAGAGACGGGTTAATCGACCAGTCCTGAACATGCGACTTGATCTGTTCCGGGGTCAGGTCGTGATATGTGCTGCCGAAGCGTGAACGGGTCAAGCGTTGGTACAGTCGGCCCGTTGCCGCAGTGAATATGTCGACCGGGCGCAACCGTTCGAACGTCCTTGCCCAGTCACCTCTAATGGCATGACTGCTTTTGGTAATGAGCAAAGGGTGGACGGCGGCAGCCGGTTCTATCCAGTCGAAGACGTCAGTTATCGCGCCGAGAGTGTGGATCGCCAAGGTGGCGCTCGCCAGGTCGGCGGCCTGCCGGGCGTCGAGCGCAACACAGCGCGCGACATCGCTATCGGTCCAGACGCCTGTCACCGTGCCGATCGCCGATTGCAGCAGGTTCCCATTGGCAAGAATCCAGCTTCGCATATCGTCTTCGGACGTAGCCAGCACCGTTACGTCCAACCCGCGTGCCTCGTACGTCGCGGTCTGGATGGTCATGGCGGGTGTAGTGATTCGCAGTCGACGGCGATTGCTGTTGAAATCTTCGGTCCGGGTGATCTGATTGTCCGCGCGGTCGGCATGATACCGTCCAATCAAGGCAGGCACCATCAGGGGTGGCCAATCTTTCGTGTAGCGCAGGATCAAGTCCCAATCGACCAGCCTCCGAAGCTTTTCATCGAAGCCTCCGTGGAGCCCATAGAGGTGGCGTCGGTGCATGAAAACGTTGAGGTCTATGAAGTTGCGCTCTTCCAGTCGGCTGCGGTTGAAGGGGCAGAGCCTGATTGACTTCTGTTCTTCCTTGTTCGGACGTCCCGTCATGTCGGGGACCGTCTGATAGATGATTTGGCCGGCATAAGCGGATTGATAGCCGGGATATTGCATCATGCTGGCGGTCATGATCGCGAGATAGTCTTCATCCCACAGATTGTCGGAATCGAGATAGGCAATGATTCCGCCACTTGCGATTTCCAACGCCCGGTTGCGGGCCGCCGACACCCCAAGATTGTCGGCCGATTGGAGCAGGATGAGGCGTGGGTCGTCGAACCCGGCCACGACGGCAGCGGTATCGTCCGTGCTGCCGTCATCGACAATGATCAGTTCGAAATGGGGATAGCTCTGGTTGAGTACGGACTGGATCGACGCTGCGATCAGGTTCGCGCGGTTGAAGGCGGGCATAATGACCGACACCAGTTCGGTCGTATCGGAATGATCCGCTTGTTGTTTGAGCAGCCTTCTTTCCATTTCGAGCTGGCGCAGCAGACTCGTCGCCAATTCCGATCGGCCGGCGCCCATCCGATCCTCGCAATAGGCCCATTGCAGGAAGCTGCGCATGGAAAAATAGGGCGAAAAGCCGCGATTGTCATTGTTCACCACGATGGTCTTCTTGGCCAGGCTGTCGGCATTGTCCGTCAGGCGCAACTCGACATGCAGGCTTTCCTGCAACAAAAACCGATTATGCAATTGCAGGGTAAAGCCATGATGGCCATTGCCGATCCCTGCGCGTTTCAGATCTTCGCGCTGAATGTCGGCACCGACATTGGTTGCGACCGTTTCATTCTCAATGCTTATGTCGAGTTGCAGCTTGATGTCGGGATGGGCAAGATCGACTGCCCAACCGGTCAGCCGGCCATCGGCGACGCTTTCGATGCAGGCCTTAAAATGGGGTTTGCGCTCCTGACCGACGCCGCGGCTTGTGCTCCAGGGATCGCCCGTGATCGCATCGGACAAGGACAGGCGACGCCCATTCGCATCGGAACGTAGTTCGAATTCGTGGCGCTCCTCGCCTGTTCGGCGTGGAGGGGGCAGGGTGAAACCCGTGCCTTCACAATAACCCGCGTTGGCGACATCGGGTCGCGGAAGAGATGGCTGGACGCGGCTGTGAGGACGACCGTCCCGAAATAGCCAGGCAGACCCGGGACGCCAGTCGGATTTCCCACCCGCGCTACGTTCTGCGATCCAGCCGCACAGCAGCATGTCGTCCTTGCGATCGATCCGGCCGGCGCTTTCCTGCTCATCCTTTAGGCAGATGGCATCGATGCGGCGGCTGACGTCGACCGGACCCGAAATTCGGGCTTTGCCATCATCAATCCCAGCCTGGACGCAGCGCTCCAACAACGGAAGCATTTCGGGGTTCGACTTGGCGGTCATCTTGCGTAGCGGCTCGACATAATCGCGGTTGAGCCGGTCGGTGATCGCATCGGCATCGATCCTTACAGCCTTGCTCGCCCATTTCCGGTCGAGGAGAAAGCGGTTGCGAACGTCGTAATAAACGCGATCTATGCCGGCGAATGCAGGTGACGAGACTGGGGGAGACGCGCGCGCGACGATCGATGGTTCGATGACGAGGCTCACACCCTTGCGTCTGGCCGTCATCGTCCAGTCCAGCAGGGTATATGAAGATGCGTATTCCTCTGGAAGAAGCCCTATGTGGTCGAGTAGCGCGGTCGGAAATGACAGGATGCCATGGCCCAGCGCCTGGACAGTATAGGCTTCGCGATCGATTGACGGATCGTCCCCGGCAAGCAACGGCTCGATAGTGAGATAGCCGGCATGATCTTGGAAACTGCGATAGCCGCCATGGAGGATACGGCCATTATCACCCGTAGCGATCAGGGATATGATACCATCGTGTCGCAGTCGGCCAAGCATGTTGCGAAGGCCGGCCTCATCCAGAAACAGGTCGGGCTCGAGTAGGAGTATCTGTTCGCATTCATCTGCTCGGATCATCGACAACAAGATATTGGTCGCACCAGCCCAACTCAGCCGGGCATCGGCATAGGCCAATATGTCGACCATTGTCTGCAATCCGTAATGGGGAACGCCGTTCGCCGAATTGTCGAACAGGTAAATGTCGATGCCAGTCAGCTTTCGCAATTCGGCCAGTTGGTCGCCGATACGATCCGCGTCGCCGTCACTCACGATGCCGATGGCAATTCGACCACTGGTATCTGGCTTTCGAATGACATGAACGCTGCGCGTTGCGCGGCCGATTTGCAGCGTTTCGGTGCGTGGCGCGATTGACCGGATCAACTGGTTCCGGAAAGTCTCGCTGACATTGTCCCATGCCTGGGCGGTTGAGAGTTTGCGGCCACTGATCGAGATGGCCGCCCGCTCATCATGATCGAGGTCCAGCGCGTGGAGCAGGGCCTCAGCCAACGCGCCTGGCGTTTCCGGCTCGTAGGCTATGCCAAGCCCGACTTCATCCACCAGTGACAGGGCGGGCAGGCGCGGGGTGACGACCGGCCTGCCATAATTGGCCGCCAGCATGAGGTTGCCAGATGTCAGCACATCCCGATAGGGTAGGGCGACCACGTCCGCGGCGCCGAAAAGCAAGGGTATCTTCGTGTCCGGAACGAAGCCGTCGAGAATATGAATGCGCGGATTATTTTCCTCTATCAGTCGCGCATGGCCGGCGGAAAATCCGCCCAGAGGCTTGCCGGCGATCAGCAGATGAACCTGGTCGCGCTCTGTCTGGCTGCTGATGTCGTGAAAGGCATGGATCAGTTCATCCAGCCCTTTATAAGGACGAAGCTG
>NZ_DATKFP010000112.1:0-3626 GCF_035511395.1 Sphingobium sp. | reverse complement strand
CGGCGCGATCGGGCTGGGCCTTGCACTTGCCCTGTCGTCCACGGCGGTCGTGCTTCCCATGGTCGGCACGCAGAGCGCGGTGGGACGCGCCGCCTTCTCGATGCTGTTGTTCGAGGATCTGGCGCTCGTTCCCATCATCTTCATGCTCGGCGCGCTTGCGCCGTCCGTCGCGGCAAGCCCGGATGGCGCCTGGAGCGAACTGGCGAACACCCTGCTCAAGGGCGGTATCACCATCGCCATCATGCTGGTGCTGGGCCGGCTGGTCCTGCCGCATGTCTTCAGCCAGGCAGCGCGGACCAAGAGCCCCGAAGTCTTTCTCGCCGCCAGCCTGCTGGTGGTGATCGTATCCAGCATGGCAACGTCGATCGCGGGCTTGTCCCCGATCGTGGGCGCGCTGCTCGCCGGCCTGCTGATCGCCGAAACCGACTATCATAGCGAAGTCGAGGTGATGACCGCTCCCTTCAAGGGGCTGGCGCTCGGCGTCTTCCTCATCACCGTCGGCATGAGCCTGGACATCCGCGTCATCCTGGCCAACTGGGAAAGCCTGTTGCTGGCCGTCGTCGGCGTGGTGATCGCCAAGACGCTTGTGACCGGCGCGCTCCTCTATATTTCGGGCGCGCGTAAGGGCGTCGCGCTGGAAGTGGGGGTACTGATGTCCAGCCCGTCGGAAACCACTCTGATCGTGCTGTCTGCCGCCGCCGCAGCGAAGCTGATCCTGCCGTCGACAGCCGCCTTCTGGCAGATCGTGACCGCCATCGGCCTCACCATCACGCCGCTGCTGGCCCGTTTCGGCCATGATATCGCCCGCCGCCTGGAAATGGCGCTGGGCGAGGAGCAGGTCGAGAGCGAGCAGGAACAGACCGAAGCGGCAGCCGTCGTCATCGGCTTCGGCCGTGTCGGGCATATGGTCTGCGATCTGCTGCGGACCCATAATCAGCGCTTCATCGTGGTCGAATCCGATCCGGATGTCGTCGCCGAAGCGCGGCGGCGCGGCTATCCGATCCTGTTCGGCGACGTCGCCCGTGCGGAAATGCTCGATCGGTTACGGCTCGGCCATGCCCGCGCGCTGATCCTGACGATGGACGATCCGGTGCTGTCGGTGCGCGTGACGAAGCGCGTACGCGGCTGGGTGCCCGACCTGCCGATCATCGCCCGCGCCCGCGACACCGATCATGCCGCTCAGCTTTACAAGGCCGGCGCCAGCGACGCGGTACCCGAAACGCTGGAAAGCTCGCTGCAATTGGCGGAAACGGCGCTGGTGGATCTGGGCGTCGCCATGGGCCCGGTTATCGCCTCCATCCACCAGACGCGCGAGGATCTGCGCGTCGGGATCAAGGATGCCGCGCAACTGGAAACCGCACCCAAGCTTCGACGGCTCCGGGCCGACGAGATCAGCTAATCGCCTTCCGGCGGCGGGCTGAATACCGACCAGCCGGTGCGCTGCGCGAGTTCCTCCAGCGCCAATGTGCCGAGTTGGCTGTTGCCATTGGCGTTAAGACCCGGCGACCAGACCGCGATCGAGGCCCGGCCCGGCACGATCGCCAGGATGCCGCCGCCCACCCCGGACTTACCCGGAATACCGACCCGAAAGGCGAAGTCGCCCGACGCATCATAATGGCCGCAGGTCAGCATCAACGCATTGATCCGCCGCGCACGGCGAGGCGACACCACCCTGCCCCCGTCCGGATGGCGCCCGTCCAGCATCAGATACCGCCCGGCCAACGCCAGTTGCCGACAATTCATCTCGATCGCGCACTGATGGAAATAAGTGCCCAGCACCAGATCGACCGGATGGCGGACATTGTCGAAGGCGCGCATATAATTGGCTAGCGCCATGTTGCGAAAACCCGTGGCCGTTTCCGACGCCGCCACCGCCTCGTTGATCGCGACCCCGTCATCCCCGGCCAGATAGCGGACAAAGCGAAGCATCTCGCCGATCGCGACGCGAGGCTGATGCCCGCCGAGGTTGACGTCGGCAACCACGATCGCGCCGGCGTTGATAAAGGGGTTGCGCGGAATGCCATGCTCCTGTTCGAGCTGGACGATCGAATTGAAGGCATTGCCCGAAGGCTCCCGCCCCACCCTGTCCCACAGCTGGTCTCCGACCTTACCCAGGGCAAGAGTCAGCGCGAACACCTTCGATATCGACTGGATCGAAAAGCCCGCGTCGGCGTCGCCACCTGTCAGAATGCGACCGTCTGCCGTCGCTATGGCGATACCGAACTGGCCCGGATCAACCTTCGCCAGTTCAGGAATATAGCTGGCGACAGTGCCGCGCTCTTCCGCCGCGCGCAGGGTCGCCACGATGTCGGCGACGATCATATCCAGATCAGGGTTCATGATCGCATCGGCATAGCCTCGGCCATCGGCCAAGCATAGGGGATACCGTCCTTTTGGGCAGCGGGAAAATCAGAGCAGGCGCGGTTCCTGCCCTTGGCCCTGCTCATGCGCCAGCAGCCAGCGCTTGATCTCCAGCCCGCCGGCAAAGCCCGTCAGTGCGCCATTGCTGCCCACCACGCGATGACAAGGCGCTACGATCGATAGCGGGTTACGGCCATTGGCGGCTCCCACCGCGCGTACGGCAGAAGGCCGACTGATGGCACGGGCGATATCCGTATAGCTACGCGTCTCGCCGAAGGGGATGTCGAGCAGCGCAGCCCAGACACTCCGCTGGAAATCGGTGCCGCGCGGGTCGAGCGGCAGGTCAAACATGGTCCGCTCTCCCGCGAAATAGGCAGCAAGTTGAACAACCACCTCCGCCAGAACAGGATGATCCGACTGCTCGCGCATCGCTCCCAGCCGAACCCGATCGGGTGCATCCTCCTGCCAGAGGACCGCCACCAGCCCCGCGTCGCTCGCCACCAGAGGCAACGCACCGACGGGGGACTGGAAGGTCGTGCGGAACAGGCTCATGTCACTCTCCATCATTGCCACGCCCTGATAGCGTGGAATGAGGAGCATTGCCTCTCTCCGCTTGCTTTCAAAGCTACGCCCTTATTTCAGGCCGCCGCCCATCGCGCGGTAGAGTTCGACCAGATTGCTCGCCCGCGTCAGTCGCGTCGCGAGCAGGCTCTGTTCGGCGGCATAGAGCGAGCGCTGCGAATCCAGCGTCGTCAAGAAAGTGTCGACGCCCGAACGGAAACGCGCTTCCGAGAGGGTATAGGCAACCCGCGCGGAATCGCGCTGCGACGTCTGCGCGTCCAGCTGCTGCCCCATCGTGCCGCGCCGCGCGAGCGCGTCCGCGACTTCCCGAAAGCCGGTCTGGACGCTCTTTTCATAAGTGGCAAGCATCGCGTCATAGGTCGCCTTCGCATAGCGAAGATTGCCCTTGTTCCGACCGAAATCGAAAATGGGCAGAGTTGCACTGGGGGCAACCGACCAGGAATCGCTGCCGGAAGCGAAGAGGCCCGACAGTCCAAGGCTCACCGTACCCAGTGCCGCGGTCAACGAAATTTGCGGGAAGAAGGCCGCGCGCGCCGCACCGATATTGGCATTGGCGCTCAACAGTTGATGCTCGGCCGACACGATATCGGGCCGGCGCAGCAGTACGTCGGATGAAATGCCGGCCGGCAGATTGTCGATCGTCGCATTCTGTTCCGGGAAGGCCTCGGGCAGATCGGCGATCG
>NZ_DATKFP010000111.1:0-11149 GCF_035511395.1 Sphingobium sp. | reverse complement strand
TGCGCAGGGACTGCCCGATCGCCACCACGTAGCCCGTTTCCCGGGGGAAACGCAGCCCCTCGACCAAGAGGTTCGCCCGGCGGGAATGCCATGGCGGACGCTCGCCGAACAGGTCGGAGACGTTCAGGTCCGCCATCGCCGCCCGCCAGCTCTCGACCTCCATGAGGGAGACCTGCCGGCGCGGCACCTTGCCCGGACGCACCGCGCCGCGAAAGTCCCCCTGGACTCCCGCGGCGGCAGTAACGGTGACGGACCGCAGTTCCTCCATCGCCCCACGCGGGCGTTGCCGCCGCGCGATGCCGATGAGGCGGCCCGTCACCCCGGTTTCGCTCAGAGCAGGCCGCCCATCACGCCGGCCGTGTCGACCATGCGGTTGGAGAAGCCCCACTCGTTGTCGTACCACGACAGGACGCGCACCAGCTTGCCTTCGAGCACGGCGGTCTCGAGGCTGTCGATGGTCGACGAGTGCGCGTCGTGGTTGAAGTCGATCGAGACCAGCGGCTCCTCGGTGTAGCCGAGCACGCCCTTCAGTTCACCTTCGGCAGCAGCCTTGAGCAGCGCGTTCACTTCTTCCAGCGTCGTGTCGCGGCTCGGCACGAAGGTCAGGTCGACGACTGAGACGTTCGGGGTCGGCACGCGGATCGACGAACCGTCGAGCTTGCCCTTGAGGTCCGGGAGCACGAGGCCGACGGCAACGGCGGCGCCGGTGCTGGTCGGGATCATGTTCATCGCGGCGGCGCGGGCGCGGCGCGGGTCGGAGTGGATCTGGTCGAGGATCTTCTGGTCGTTGGTGTACGAGTGGATCGTGGTCATCAGGCCACGCTCGATACCGATCTTCTCGTGCAGGACCTTGGCGAAAGGCGCCAGGCAGTTGGTGGTGCACGAGGCGTTCGAGACGACCAGGTGGTCGGCGGTCAGCGCGTCGTGGTTCACGCCGTAGACGACGGTCAGGTCGACGTTCTTGGCGGGCGCCGAGATCAGCACGCGCTTGGCGCCGGCTTCGATGTGCTTCGAGGCCGAGGCCTTGTCGGTGAAGAAGCCGGTGCACTCGAGCGCGATGTCGATGCCGTTGGCGGCGTGCGGCAGGTTCGCCGGATCGCGCTCGGCAGTGACCTTGATGCGCTTGCCGTTGACGATCAGGTCGTCGCCGTCGACTTCGACGGTGCCCGAGAAGGCGCCATGGACGCTGTCGCGCTTGAAGAGGAGAGCGTTCGCCTTGGCGCTGGCGAGATCGTTGATCGAAACCAGCTCGAGGTCATGGTCGGTACGCTCGAGAATGGCGCGGGCGACATTGCGCCCGATACGTCCGAAACCGTTGATCGCAACCTTCGTCGCCATGTAAATCTCCTCCTAGTTAGACGCTGAGCTTTTCCAGAACCTTGGGCACGATCGCCTCGACGGTGAAGCCGAAGCGCTCGAACAGGACCTTGGCCGGGGCCGACGCGCCGAAACGGTCCAGGCCGATGTTCAGGCCGCCGTTGCGGCTGAATGCGGTGTAGCGTTCCCAGCCCTGCGTGATGCCGGCCTCGATCGAGACGCGCAGGATCGAGGGATCGTTGGGCAGGATCTCGCGCTGATAGGCTTCGTCCTGCGCGGCGAACAGCTCCATGCACGGCATCGAGACGACGTCTGCGCCGATGCCCTGGGCCTGGAGTTCGTCCCGCACCTTGACGGCGAGTTCGACTTCCGAGCCGGTGGCGATCAGGATGACCTTGCGCTCACCCTCGGCGGCGCGCAGCGTGTAGGCGCCGCGAGCGGAAAGCATGTCGCCCGAGGTGCGCAGCTGCGGCAGGTTCTGACGGGTCAGCGCGAGGACCGAAGGGGTCTCCTGCGCTTCGAGCGCGAGGTTCCAGCACTCCGCCGTCTCCACCGCGTCCGCCGGGCGGAACACGTAGAGGTTAGGGATCAGGCGCATCGACATGACGTGCTCGACCGGCTGGTGGGTCGGGCCATCCTCGCCGAGACCGATGCTGTCATGCGTCAGCACGTAGATCGCGCGGGTCTGCTGCAGGGCGGACAGGCGGATCGCGTTGCGGCAGTAGTCCGAGAAGATCAGGAACGTGCCGCCGTAGGGGATCACGCCGCCGTGCAGCGCCATGCCGTTCATCGCGGCGGCCATGCCGAATTCGCGGATGCCGTAATAGACGTAGCGGCCCGCGTAGTCCTCGGGGTTGAACGGTGCCTGGCACTTGGCCTTGGTGTTGTTCGAGCCGGTGAGATCGGCCGAGCCGCCGACCATTTCCGGGATCGCCGGGGCCAGGACGTTCAGCCAGTTCTCCGAGGCCTTGCGGGTGGCGACGTTGGCATCGCCGGCAACCCACTCGGCCAGCGCCGCTCGGATGCCGTCCATCTCGGGAAGTTCGCCGGCCATGCGGCGGGTGAACTCGGCGCCCTTGTCGCTTGCGGCGAGACGCGCGTCCCACTCCGCGTGGGCGGCAGCACCCTTCTGGCCAAGCGAGCGCCAGTCGGCGAGGATTTCGGCCGGGATTTCGAAGGGAGCCGCGCTCCAGCCCAGGTATTCGCGCGCTGCGGCGACTTCCGCGGTGCCGAGCGCCGAGCCGTGGACGTCATGGCCGCCCTGCTTGTTGGGCGAACCCTTGCCGATGATCGTGCGGCACGAAACAAGCGTGGGCTTGTCCGAAGCGGCGGCTTCGGCCAGCGCGCGCTCGATGTCGGCGAAGTCGTGGCCGTCGCAGTCGAACACGTCCCAGCCAGAGGCGCGGTAGCGCGCGGGAATGTCTTCCGAGGTCGACAGCGAGGTGTCGCCGTCGATGGTGATCTTGTTGTTGTCCCACAGGACCTTCAGGCGGCCGAGCTTCAGCGTGCCGGCGAGGCCGATCGCCTCGTGGTTGATGCCTTCCATGAGGCAGCCGTCACCCGCCACGACCCAGGTGTTGTGGTCGACCAGATCGTCGCCGAAGGTGGCGTTGAGGTGGCGCTCGGCCATCGCCATGCCGACCGCCATCGCCAGGCCCTGGCCCAGCGGTCCGGTGGTGCATTCGACGCCCTCGATCAGGAAGTTCTCGGGGTGGCCTGCGCAGACCGAGCCCATCTGGCGGAAGTTGCGGATGTCGTCCAGCGTCGGGCTGGCATAGCCGGTCAGGTGCAGGAGCGAGTAGATCAGCATCGAGCCGTGGCCCGCCGACAGCACGAAGCGGTCGCGGTCCGCCCACTTGGGCTGCGCGGGGTCGAACTTCAGGAACTTCGAGAAGATCACGGTGGCGACGTCGGCCATGCCCATCGGCATCCCGGGGTGGCCGCTGTTCGCCGCCTGCACCGCATCCATCGACAGCGCCCTGATGGCGTTGGCCATCGGCGCGAGGCGGTCGGGGGACAGGGTCATGGGAAAGCTCCGGGTATGCGAGAATTGCGGGACGATTCGTAACTTGGCACCCCCTTTAGGGAGAGGCGACGTTCCGTCAAGTTCACCGCCGGATTTCGCGGGTTGACCGGTGGTATCCCCGGGCGACGCCGCAAGTCCCGGTCGCCCTGCCGCATGTCCTGCACCGGTGGAGCATGGCGAGGTGACAATATTGTGAACAAGCGCGCGCAAGTGCTTGCCACGCGAACATTATGCGATCAGCGAGAACCCATGAACGAGGCTCAAGCCCTGCTGGCTCTCGACCGTATCGAGGATGCGCTGGCGCGGATCGAGAGTGCCGCGCGGCATCTCGGCACGGATCGCGACGAAGACCTGCGCCATCGGCACGACGATCTCAAGGCCTGCGTCGCCCGCTCGCTGGGCGAACTGGAAGAACTGCTCGCCAGCCGGGGTCGTGGCTAGATGGGCAACGTCACCGTTTCCATCGGCGGCCGCAGCTTCACCCTCGCCAGTGCCGACGGGGAGGAGGCGCACGTCGCCCGGCTCGGCCGGCTGATCGACGAGAAGGCGGGCGCCGCAGGCGTCGCCGGGCAGACCGAGACGCGGATGCTGCTGTTCGCCGCGCTGATGCTGGCGGACGAGCTGCACGAGCTGCGCAACCGCCCGGCCCCCTCTCCCGAAGCCCCGACCGCGCCGCCCGTCCCTGCGGAAGTGGCGGAAAGGCTGGGCCGCATCGCCGCGCATGTCGAAAATCTCGCATCCCTCCTTGAGAGCGAGGCCGCGAGCGCCTAGATAGGGCGTGACGGGATCTGCCCGGCACGTGCCGTTCGAACATCCCTGAGGCTATAAGCAATCCATTGGGGGCTGTCCCTGCCCGGATCCTGGTCCGATGCACATGGTCCCCACCTGACGTCGAGGCGTCAGAGGATTTCTAGGAAACGACCCATGGTGGACCCGTCACCCCCCATTTCCTTCACGGACTCCAAGGCAGCGCTCCGGCGCGCCTTCCGGCAGGCGCGTGCCGAGCATGTCGATGGACTGCCCGCCGGCCTGCGCGCGCTGATGCTCAACCGCCCGCCCGCGCCGCTGGTGGAGATGATCCCGGCGGACGCGACCGTGGGCGTCTATCATCCCGCCGGATCGGAAGCCCCCGCCCTCGGCTGGGCGCGCTGGCTGTCCGAGACCGGGCGCCGCGTCGCCCTGCCCTGGTTCGCCTCGCGCAATGCGCCGATGGAGTTCCGCATCTGGCACAATCCCTGGGACGAGACCGCGCTGACCCCGGGCCCCTGGCGCGCGCTGCAGCCGGGCGCCGAGGCGGAGGCGGTCGTGCCCGACCTCGTGGTGGTGCCGCTGCTGGCCTTCACCGCGAACGGGCATCGGCTTGGACAAGGCGGCGGCCACTATGATCGCTGGCTCGATGCCCATCCCGAAGTGCCCGCCGTGGGCCTTGCATGGGACTGCCAGCTGGCCGAGGAGCTTCCCATCGAAGACCACGACCGCGCGCTCGTCGCCGTCGTCACGCCGACGCGGATGTACCACGTCGAGCCGGTGGAAGGAGCCTGAGCTTGCGCGAGACACCGACCTGGCGGATTCCCGTGGGCATCCTCGCCCTCGTGGCCGCGCTGGCGCTCTATGGAATCGCCGTCGCCAGCCTCGTGCCGCCGATGATCGGGAACTGGAACGCGCTGGCGCAGACGCCTGTCTACGTCGTCCTTGGCATCGTCTGGATCCTGCCCCTCGGGCGGTTCCTCGTCTGGATGGAAACCGGGCGCTGGAGCGCGGCGAAGGAGAAGCCCGCGAAGTAAGCGCGGCGCCGGGGCGCCATACAAGGCCCCGGAGATCTCGCTATGGAATAAGGATCTTGCCACGGGCCCCGGATCAAGACCGGGGCGACGATGGACTTTCTACATGCCTTGCGTTGCTGCCACTTCCCGAGAGAAGTGGCGCGAGTGACGGGGCTCGAACCCGCGACCTCCGGCGTGACAGGCCGGCACTCTAACCAACTGAGCTACACCCGCGTTTGGTGTGGAAGCGCCGTCTATGAGCGTCCGCCGATGCTGTCAACCGTCCGCAACATCAGTTTCATCTTTCTCGTCATTTTCTTTGCGGCGCGAGACGGTCAGCGTGCCCTGCTCGAACAGGAAACCCGCAATATCCGGGGTTCCCGCCGCCGACACCACGGTCTGGATGATGATGAGCAGCGGCACCGCCAGCAGCGCGCCCGGCGTTCCCCATACCCATCCCCAGAATGTCAGCGACACGAGAATCAGCAACGGGTTCATCGTCAGCCGCCGGCCGAGCAGAAGCGGCGTAACGACGTTGGCTTCCACCAGATGGAAGCCGACCTGAAGCCCGGCGGGCAACAGCGCCACATAGACGTCGTCGAACACCATCAATCCGCCCAGCGCCAGCAGCACCGCGGCCAGCATCGGCCCGAAATAGGGAACGAAGTTCAGCAAGGCGACGATGCCGCCCCACATGAGCGGCGACGGCATGCCGATCACCCATAGCGCGATGGCGACCGCCAGCCCGAGACACAGGTTGATGGTGGCGATGGTGATGACATAGGCCGATGTCGCGTCGACCACATTCTGGATCACCCGCGCCACCGCCATCGCTCCGTCGAAACTGCCACGACTATTGATCGTGCGGCGGCGCAGCTTGGTCCAGCCGGCGAGGAAGAAATAGATGATGAGCAGCGCGAACACCATCTGGATGATCGCGGACGGTGCGGATGTCGCCGCGAATTGCAGCAGCGACCGGGGCGCCTCCACCGCGGCGGTCTGCGCCGCCGCGACCGGGCCGCTGGCCAGCATTTGGACGGTTTCGTCGACGAAGCGCTGGAGGTTGGAATAAAAGTCGATCAGCGGCGCCAGGTTCGCCTGAATCTGGGGCAGCCGCTGGGGCAGGATACGGAACCAGTCGGTCGCCGGCACGACGATCAGCACCAGCGCGGTATTGGCGACCAGCAGGAACCCCACGACCGCGATCAGCGCCGCGAAGCCCGACGGCAATCCGCGCCGCTCCATCCATTCGAGCAGCGGCACCAGGGCGATCGCAACAACAAGCGCGGCAGTCAGCGGCAGGAAGAATTCCGCCCCGGCACGCAGGGCGAAGGGCAACGCCAGGATCAGCCCGATCCCCGATGTCAGCGCGATCGACGCCAGCAGGCGGTCACGCCGCCGATTGATTTCCTGCTGTTCCGCCGGTGTCACGCCTGATTCTCTTCCCCCGCTCAATATCTTCCCGATGTGCGCCGGGCGATGGGCGGCGTCAATTTACAATGCTCGTCAGAGCTTTTGTCGTCAGCCATAGGGAAAACAGCGGCTTAACCAATTGTTCGCCATCCCCGGCTATGCCAGTGGCTGGGGATATGAACCGGGGCAGGCAATGAAGGCACGTACGGGGGCATGGCTGGGCGCGATCGCCAGCCTTGGCACAACTACATCGGTGGCGGCGCAACAGCCGCTGCGGCTCGACACGCAGATGTTCGTAGAGCGGACCACCACCGACCTCAATGGCCGCCCTCGCCGCGTTCTCGCCAGCGCAAATCGCCTCCAGCCCGGCGACCAACTGATCGTTCTCCTCAACTGGCGCAATGATGGAAGCACACCGCTCCGCGACGCCGCCGTCACCCGCGCCCTGCCACGCGGGCAGGAACTGGATCTCGACGATCCTTCCATGCAGATTTCGGTGGACGGCGGTGCCCATTGGGGGCGGCTCTATCAGTTCTTACTGCCAACGCCGCTCGGTGGCACCCGCCGGGCCGTCGCGTCAGATGTCACCCATGTCCGCTGGACGCTGCCCCCCGCAGCGGCAGGCCAGACGGGCCGGATCAGCTATCGCGCGACCATCCGATAGAAGGCTGCTTGAGTTCCCTCCCTCGCCTCCGTACACGAAGCGCCACATACGGAGACTTGCCATGCCCAAAGCCGGCGAACTGACCTATCTTGCCAATCTGGGCGAAGTCGGGCGCGAACATTCCCTGGAAAAACCCTTTTCCGATCCTTCCTGCGGCATAGCTCTGGCGTCGATCGGCTTCATCATGACCCTGCTGCCCCCTCCTCCGGCCCGGATACTGGATCTGGGATGCGGGGGCGGCTGGACCAGCATATTCTTCGCCAAGCGCGGCTATGAAGTGGTGGGTCAGGATATCGCGCCGGACATGATCGATCTGGCCCGGCAGAATTGCGAGCGGCACGGACTGTCGGATCGCCTGTCCTTCCTATGCGGCGATTTCGAAGCGCTCGACATGGATGGCAGCTTCGATGCGGCGATTTTCTTCGACTCGCTGCATCATGCCGAAGATGAACTGCTGGCGATCGCCTCCGCCTATAAGGCGCTCAAGCCGGGTGGCGTGCTGATTACCCATGAACCGGGCGAAGGCCATGCGACCGCGCCGGCCTCTATCGAGGCGATGCGCCTCTATGGCGTGACCGAACGCGACATGCCACCCCATCTGATCATCCGACGAGGCGAGGAAGTCGGCTTCACCAACCCGCGCATCCTGCCGATCCCGCATTATCTGCACGACATCTTCTATACAGGGCGCACCTATCCCAGGCGGCTGCTGAGCAAGCGCCGCTGGAACATGACCAAGCGGGTGTTGAAAATGCTGTTTGCGCCCGACCCTGGCCTGAGCGCCATCGTCGTCATGACGAAATGAGGCAAGCGGGGCGGGCATCGACGCCTGCCCCGCTCAGCTTCAGTCCACGAACAGGAAGGCCGGCACCTCCAGCAGTTTCCTGACGGCCTGAACGAAACTGGCCGCATCCCAGCCGTCGACCACCCGATGGTCGCAGCTGATCGACAGGTTCATGAGCTTCGCCGCGACGATCTCCTTACTCCGGAAAACGGGCCGCTCGATCACGCGATTGGGACCGATGATCGCCACTTCGGGCCGATTGATGACCGGCGTGGTGGCGATACCGCCGAGCGGACCGAGCGACGTCAAGGTCAGCGTCGAACCGCTGAGTTCCTCCGACTTCGCCTTTCCGGTGCGCGCGGCATCGGCGAGGCGGCGAATCTCGTCCGCGAGCTGCCAAACGTTGCGATCCTGCGCGTCGCGGATCACTGGCACCATCAGCCCGGCATCGGTCTGGGTCGCCATGCCCAGATGCACCGATCCATGGCGCGTCACGATCCCAGCCTCGTCATCATAGCGGGCGTTGAGCATCGGGAAGTCGGGCAGCGCCTTGCACAGCGCGACGATCAGCAGCGGCAACATGGTGAGCTTGGGCCGATCGCCCCGGCCTGCGTTCAACTGCTCGCGCAGCCCCTCCAGCGCGGTGACGTCGATTTCCTCGACATAGGTGAAGTGCGGGATATGCCGCTTGGACGCGGCCATATTCTCGGCGATGCGGCGACGCATGCCGATAACCTTGACCTGTTCGTCGGCGCGCTTGGTGGAGCGGCCGGCCGGACGATAGCCCTGCCCCGAACCGTAAAGCAGATAGGCGTCAAGATCGGCGTGACGGATGCGGTCGCCCGTCGGCTTCACCTGCGCAAGGTCGATGCCCAGTTCCTTCGCCCGCGCGCGGACGGCAGGAGACGCCAACATGGGCTCGGCCGGCAAGGCGGGCGCAACCTCGCCATCTTTCGGACCCAGCGAAGTCGAAGCCTTCTGCCGAGCCTCAGTCGAAGCCATCTCAACTTCGCTTCGGCCGATCCCTTCGGCTGGCTCAGGGCGAACCGGAACGGGTTCAGCGATCGCGGCCTCACCAGGCACTTCCGCCTCGATCGTGGCCTCCGACGGCGGCGGCGCGGCAGTGGCCGATGCAGCCTCCCCATCACCCTCCACCTCGATTTCCACAAGCATCGAACCGATCGACACCTGATCGCCCGGTTCGCCGGCGAGGCGCGTCACCTTGCCCGTGACCGGGCTTTCCATCTCGACCGTCGCCTTGTCGGTCATCATGTCGGCGATCGGCTGGTCCTCCTCGACCCGATCTCCGACCTTGACGTGCCAGCCGACGATCTCGGCCTGCGCAATGCCTTCGCCGATGTCCGGCAGCTTGAATGTGAACAGCGCCATGACGTTAGTCCTTCAAAATCTTGTTGATGGCTTCGCGGATGCGCACCGGCCCAGGGAAATAGGCCCACTCCAGACTATGCGGGTAAGGCGTGTCGAACCCGGTGCAGCGCTCGATCGGCGCTTCGAGATGATAGAAGCAGCGCTCCTGAACGAGCGACAGCAGTTCCGCGCCGAAACCACTGGTCCGCGTCGCTTCATGCACGATCAGGCAACGGCCGGTCTTTTTCACCGACGCTTCGATCGTGTCGATGTCGAGCGGCACCAGACTGCGCAGGTCGACGATCTCCGCGTCGATGCCCAGAGCCGCGACGGTATTTTCCACGACATGGACCATAGTGCCGTAGCAGAGAATGGTCAGCGCCTCGCCCGGCCGCACGATCCGCGCCTTGCCGAGCGGGATGCGATAATAGCCGGTGGGCACCTGCGCATCGGCATGGCCTGCCCAGCTCTTGGCCGGCGTGTCATAATGGCCGTCGAACGGGCCATTGTAGATGCGCTTCGGCTCGAAGAAGATGGTCGGGTCATTATCCTCGATCGCGGCGATCAGCAGTCCCTTGGCATCATAGGGCGTCGACGGGATCACCGTCTTGACCCCCGACACATGGGTGAAGATGCCTTCGGGCGACTGGCTGTGGGTCTGGCCGCCGAAGATACCTCCACCGAAGGGCGAACGGACCGTCATCGGCGCGATGAACTCGCCCGCGGACCGGTATCGCAGCCGCGCCGCCTCACTCACCAGCTGGTCGAGCGCGGGATAGATATAGTCGGCGAACTGGATCTCCGGCACGGGCCGCAAACCGTAAGCGCCCATGCCGACCGCCACGCCGATGATCCCGCATTCGGTGATCGGTGTGTCGAAAACCCGGTTCTTGCCATATTTCTGCTGGAGACCCGCCGTCGCGCGGAACACGCCACCGAAATAGCCGACATCCTCGCCCATCACGACCACGCTGGGGTCGCGTTCCATCATCACGTCCATGGCGCTGTTGATCGCCTGGATCATGTTCATCTGCGCGACGTCGTCGCGCGCTTGCGTCAGCGTCTCGCTCACGACTTCTGGTTCGATCGCTTCGCTCACGTCTTTGGGTTCGATCGCTTCGCTCACAGGCCGGCTGCCTTCCATTCGTCCAACATCTGCTGCTGCTGTTCCCGGAGGTGCCAGGGCATCTCCTCGAACACTTCCTCGAACATGCTTTCCATCGGATGGTGCAGGCCGTGGCCGAGAATGCCGTTCTTTTCGGCTGCACGCGCGGCGTCGCGGACCATTTCAGCCAGTTCCTGGTCCATCGCCGCGTGGCGTTCCTCGTCCCAGATACCCAAGCCGATGCAATGCTGCTTCAACCGCGCAATCGGATCGCCGAGCGGCCATTTGCTGCTTTCTTCGGCCGAGCGATAGGCGCTGGGATCGTCGGACGTGCTATGCCCTTCGACACGGTAAGTGAAATGTTCGATCAGCGTCGGACCGGCATTGGCCCGCGCCCGGTCGGCGGCCCAGCGCGTCGCCGCATAGACGGCGAGGATGTCATTGCCATCCACCCGCAGGCCCGCAATGCCATAGCCCACGGCACGCGCCGCGAAGGTCGTCGCCTCCGCTCCCGCAAAACCTGAAAAACTACTGATAGCCCACTGATTATTCACCACATTCATGATAACGGGCGCTCGATAGACGCTGGCGAAAGTGCAGGCCGAATGGAAATCGCCCTCCGCCGTAGACCCTTCGCCGCACCATGTCGCCGCGATGCGCGTGTCACCCTTGGCAGCGCTCGCCATCGCCCAGCCGACCGCCTGCGGAT
>NZ_DATKFP010000110.1:0-17481 GCF_035511395.1 Sphingobium sp. | reverse complement strand
TGTCCATCGGATGGCGCGACACCGGCGGTGTGTGCGACGGCAACAATATCGCCGCCTGCGGTGTCCCCGTGGTCGACACGATGGGCGTGCGGGGCGGCAGCATCCATAGCGATGCCGAATTCCTGCTGGTCGACAGCCTGGCCGAGCGCGCGCGGCTGTCGGCGCTGGCCATCTGGCGAATCGCGCAGGGACGATTTCAACCGGGACAGGATATAAGAGAGGGGATAACCGCTTGAGCTTCATCATGCGCATTGCGCGCGCGGACGATTTGCAGACGCTGTATGAAATGGCGAAGCTGACCGGAGGCGGCTTTACCAACCTGCCGCCTGATCGCACATCACTTGCCGCCAAGCTGGAACGCACCGAAAAGGCGCTGGCGCGGCAGGGCGAAGGCATTGAAGACGAACTGATCGTCATGGTACTGGAGAATGTCGAGACCGGGCAAGTCCGTGGCACCTGCCAGATTTTCTCGACCGTGGGGCAAAGCTGGCCCTTCTATTCCTATCGCCTCGGCGTGCTGACCCAGCATAGTCGGGAGTTGGGGCGGACGTTCCGCGCGCAGATGCTATCGCTCACCACCGATCTGGAAGGATCGGTGGAGGTGGGCGGACTGTTCCTCCATCCGCGTGAACGGGCCGAGGGGCTGGGCCTGCTGCTGGCACGCAGCCGCTATCTGTACATCCGCAACCATCGTACGCGCTTCGGCGACCGGGTGATCGCGGAATTGCGCGGCGTCATCGACGAAGCGGGCGGATCGCCCTTTTGGGACGGGCTTGCGGGGCGTTTCTTCGGCATGAGTTTTCAGGAGGCGGATGAGTTCAATGCGGTGAACGGCAACCAGTTCATCGCCGACCTGATGCCCAAGACGCCCATCTACACCGCCATGCTGACCGACAGCGCCCGCGCCGTCATCGGCCTGCCCCATCCCAACGGCCGCGCAGCCATGCGGATGCTGGAGACGGAAGGCTTCGACAATGCCGGCTATGTCGATATTTTCGACGGCGGGCCGACCATGATCGGGCAGATCGATCAGTTGAAGACGATCGCGGCGGCCCGCGACGTCGCCCTGTCTGCCACGCATGATAAGGGCGGCGACCGGATGCTGATCGCGATCGGCCGGCTTGCCGATTATCGCTGCACCTGGGGCTTCGTGCTGGAAAATGCTGACGGCTCAATCTCTCTGGACGCGGCCAGCGCTGCTCGTCTGGGGCTGGAGATAGGCGACATTTTCACCATGGCGGGACGGGCATGAGCGTTACCGAGATCAATTTCGACGGGCTGATCGGACCGAGCCACAATTATGCGGGACTCAGCCTCGGCAATCTGGCGTCCGCCCGCAACGCCGGGGCGGCGTCGCAACCGCGCGCGGCGGCGTTGCAAGGCATCGAGAAGATGCGCGGCAATATCCGGCTGGGGCTGAAGCAGGGCATCTTCCTGCCGCAATGGCGCCCGGACGGCGCCTGGCTGACGCGATTGGGTACGGATGTCGGCGCGGCAGAGCCGCATATCCGCGCCGCCGCCATGTCGGCCTCCTCCATGTGGGCGGCCAATGCAGCCACCGTGTCGCCAGCCGCTGATACGCTGGATGGACGGACGCACCTGACCGTCGCGAACCTCGTCACCATGGCGCATCGCAGCCATGAATGGCCCCAGACGCTGGCTCAGTTGCGGATCGCCTTTTCCGACGATCGCGCCTTTGCGGTGCATGATCCGGTCCCGCCACCCTTCGGCGACGAGGGCGCGGCCAACCACATGCGCCTGACCGAGCGGCACGACCTGCCCGGTGTCGAAGTTTTCGTCTATGGCCAATCCGGTGGCCCCTTCCCCGCACGTCAGCATGTCGAGGCGAGCAAGGCGGTTGCGCGCATCCATGGCCTCGATCCGGCCAAAGCCCTGTTCGTGCAGCAGTCGGAGGAAGCGATCGCGGCCGGCGCCTTCCACAATGACGTGGTCGCCGTCGCCAACGAGCGCGTACTCTTCACCCATGAGCTCGCTTTTGCCGACAAGGCGCGTTTCTACACCGATCTGCGGGCTGCTCTGCCCTGCGTCGAGATTGTGGAAGTTCCGGCGAGCGCCGTCAGCCTGTCCGATGCGATCAGGAGCTATCTGTTCAACGCGCAGCTGGTAACGTTGCCCGATGGCGGCATGGCACTGATCCTGCCGACGGAGGCGCAGGATACGCCGGCTGTCTGGACCTGGCTGCAACAGATGGTCGCTGGCAATGGCCCGATCCGTCGGCTGGTGCCGGTCGATGTGCGCCAGTCCATGGCCAATGGCGGTGGCCCCGCCTGCCTGCGCCTGCGAATCGTGGCCGACCCCGCTACCATCGATCCTCGCTTCCTGGTCGATGAGGCGAAGCTGGAGGCCATTGCGGGTATAGTGTCCAATTATTGGCCAGAATCCATCGCTCCGGAGGATTTGAGCGACACCCGGCTGATTGCACGGATCGAGCAATCATGGTTAGCACTTGTTGACCATTTGCAACTTTCAGGCGACCTCGCCCCCTGATCGCAAGGGGGCTGATGTCAGACGGGATGACCATGGAACGGATCAAGAGCCTCTTCATCATCAAGACCAAGTTCGAGGCGTTTCTGGTCATCTATGCTCTGGCGCTGGGCGCTGCCGAACGCGGGGTCGCCTATATGCATCAATATCCCGGCACCGGCGGCCAGTTGCTGGCACTCGCCTGTTCGGGCGCCGTGTTCATGGCGGGCGGAATGATCATCGACGCGCTGGAATATAAGCGCGGTATCTGAACCGCATCGTCGACGCCCTTGCCCTGCCTGCCGCCTGACGGCAGGAGGAAAGGATGGGCGCTATCATGTTGCAGGGAACCGGGTCGGATGTTGGCAAGTCGGTGCTGGTCGCCGGGCTATGCCGGGCACTGGTGCGGCGGGGCTATCGGGTCAGGCCGTTCAAGCCGCAGAATATGTCCAACAATGCCGCCGTGACGACCGACGGGGGCGAGATCGGCCGAGCGCAAGCCTTGCAGGCGATCGCCTGCGGCGTGCCGCTCCATACCGACATGAACCCGGTACTGCTGAAACCGCAGGCCGACCGGACCTCGCAACTCATCGTGCATGGACAGGTGCGCGGTACGCTGGGGTCGGGCAATTATCGCGCGGCGCGGGGGCAATTGCTGGGGGCCGTGCTCGAAAGCTACGCGCGGTTGAAGGCGCAGTGCGATATCGGCGTCGTCGAGGGTGCGGGGTCGCCCGCCGAAATCAACCTGCGTGCCGGAGACATCGCCAATATGGGCTTTGCTCGCGCCGCCAATGTCCCCGTGATATTGGTCGGCGATATCGACCGAGGTGGCGTGATCGCAGCGGTGGTCGGTACGCGGGCGGTGATCGATCCGGAGGATGCCGCGATGATCCGGGGCTTCCTCATCAACAAATTCCGTGGCGATCCTTCGCTGTTCGAGGATGGCTATGCCCAGATCGAATCGCTGTCCGGCTGGCGCGGCATGGGCGTGGTTCCCTGGCTCGACGCCGTAGCGCGACTGCCGAGCGAGGATGCGGTGGTGCTGGACCGGCGGTCCTTCTCAGCCGATGCGCCGCTGGTGATCGCCTGCCCGGTGTTGCCGCGCATTTCCAATTTCGACGACCTCGATCCGCTGAAGCTGGAGCCGACTGTCGACCTGCGCATGATCGGGCCGGGCCAACCGATCCCGGCCGAGGCTGCGCTGGTGATCCTGCCCGGCTCCAAGGCGACGATTGCCGATATGCGGGCGATGGTGGCGCAGCAGTGGGACATCGACATTCGCGCGCATCACCGGCGTGGCGGCGCCGTGCTGGGCATTTGCGGCGGGTATCAGATGCTGGGGAAGACGATCAGCGACCCCGATGGGGTGGAAGGGCCGGCCGGTGCAATCGAGGGCCTGGGCCTGCTGGACGTGAACACGGTCCTGAGCGGCGCCAAGACGCTGGAGGCCGTGCGCGGGCGAGCGCTGGACGCAGCTTTCGACGGCTATGAGATGCATATGGGGCGCACCGATGGCCCGGACTGCGCGCAACCCTTTGCGCTGCTGGATGGGCAGCCCGACGGCGCCATCAGCCGGGATGGCCGAGTCATGGGCAGCTATGTGCATGGGCTGCTTGCCAGCACCGCGTTGCGCGACGCGCTGCTGCGGCGGTTGGGCGGGCAATCGGCGGGTGAGGATTATGACCATTCGGTCGAGGATGCGCTGGACGAGATCGCGACGCTGCTGGAAATCCATGCCGACATCGACGCCATGATCGCTTTGGCCACAGGTTGAAGGCAAAGAAAAAGGCGACTGAAAAGCCGCCCGTTTCTAGAAAATGGTGCACCCGGAACGATTCGAACGTCCGACCCTCAGATTCGTAGTCTGATGCTCTATCCAGCTGAGCTACGGGTGCGTTGGAGTGGCGCTGATAGAAGCGACCGAAGGATTGGGCAAGCCCCTTTTTACACTTTTCCTACGGTTAATTTGGTGGCCCGGTCCGCACGGCAACCTTTGCCCCCTTTCCCCGTTCAGAACGCAGGAAAGGATGCCAAACAATGAGCTTCACCATGAACGAACTGGCGCTGCTGCTGATCGCGTTGGCCGTGGGCTGGCTGCTGGGCCTGATGATGAGCGGGCGCGGCAAATATCGGCAGCTTTGGCGCGACGAGCAGATCGCGCATCGCACCGCTATTAAGGAACGCGACGCACGAATCGAAGCTGCCAACACGCGAATCGCCGAACTGGAGCGACAGTCGGCCGGTCCGATCGGTCCGGGCACCGCGACGGCGGTCGCAGGCGCGGTGCATGGCCGGGACAACCTCAGTCGAATCAGGGGCATCAGCGAGACGCAGGAAGTTTCTCTGAACGAGGCGGGCTATCATCGGTTCGCGCAGATCGCCGCGCTCAATGCCGAGCAGGAAGCCACACTGGAGGCTCGGCTGGGGCTAAAGCCCGGCGCGATCGCGCATGAGGACTGGCGCGGGCAGGCGGTGGAACTGGATCGTGGCGAAAAGCCCGGCCTGTTCAGTCGCCTGACCGGATCGAACTGAATCCCGGACCGGCCTGAAATGAAGAAGGGCGGGAGTTGCCTCCCGCCCTTTCCCTTTACTTCTTCGCCAGCGCAGCCTGCGCCGCAGCGAGGCGGGCGATCGGCACGCGATAGGGCGAGGCCGACACATAATCGAGGCCGGTCTGCTCGCAGAAGGCGATTGAGGCAGGATCACCGCCATGCTCGCCGCAGATGCCGAGCTTGATGCCGGGGCGGGTCGCCCGGCCGCGTTCGGCCGCCAGTTCGATCAGCTGGCCCACACCCTCCACATCGATGCTGACGAACGGGTCGCGGGCGAAGATGCCCTTATCAACATATTGCGTCAGGAAGCGGCCGGCGTCGTCGCGGCTGATGCCGATCGTGGTCTGGGTCAAGTCGTTGGTGCCGAAGGAGAAAAATTCGCCGACTTCGGCAATCTCGCCTGCCTTGAGCGCCGCACGGGGCAATTCGATCATCGTACCGACAAGATAGTCGACCGATGCGCCCTTCTCCGCAAAGACGTCCTTGGCGACCTGATCGACGATCGCCTTCATCAGTTCCAGCTCCTTCTTCGTCGCGACGAGCGGGATCATGACTTCGGGGATCGGCGCCTCACCGCTCCGTTCCTTCACGATCAGCGCGGCTTCGAAGATGGCACGGGCCTGCATCTCGTAGATTTCGGGATAGGTGACGCCCAAACGGCAACCGCGATGGCCGAGCATCGGGTTGAATTCATGCAGTTCGGCAGCGCGACGCTTGAGCGCCTCGACACCGACGCCGGCGGCCTTTGCCACTTCCTCGAACTCCGCTTCACCGTGCGGCAGGAACTCGTGGAGCGGCGGGTCGAGCAGGCGGATGGTCACGGGCAGGCCGGCCATCACCATGAAGATCTGCGCGAAGTCATCGCGCTGTTCGGGCAGCAGCTTGTCAAGCGCGGCGCGGCGGCCCTTCTCGCTGTCGGCCAGGATCATTTCGCGCACGGCGGTGATGCGCGCCGCATCGAAGAACATACGTTCGGTACGGCACAGACCCACGCCCTCGGCGCCGAATTCGCGCGCGACCTTGCAGTCCTGCGGGGTTTCGGCATTGGCGCGGACCTTGAGGCGACGGACCTTGTCGGCCCAGGCCATCAGGATGCCGAAGTCGCCGGCCAGTTCGGGCTGAACGGTCGGAACCTCGCCCGCCATGACTTCGCCGGTAGCGCCGTCGATGGTCAGGATGTCGCCTTCCTTCAGCTCGCGGCTGCCGATGCGCAGGATCTTGTTGGCATTGTCGATCGACAGGCTGCCCGCGCCGGAAACGCAGGGACGGCCCATGCCGCGCGCCACCACGGCGGCGTGGCTGGTCATGCCGCCGCGCGCGGTCAGGATGCCCTTGGCCGCGTGCATGCCGTGAATGTCTTCCGGCGAGGTTTCGACGCGGACCAGGATGACGGCGTCACCCAGTTCGTTGCGACGCTCGGCCGTGTCGGCGTCGAACACGATCAGGCCGCTGGCCGCGCCCGGCGAGGCAGGCAGGCCCTTGGTCAGCACGTCGCGCGGCGCCTTGGGATCGAGGGTCGGGTGGAGAAGCTGATCGAGCGCGGCGGGATCGACGCGGGCGACGGCTTCTTCTTCCGAGATCAGGCCTTCGCTCGCCATGTCGACCGCGATCTTGAGCGCGGCCTTGGCAGTGCGCTTGCCCGAACGGGTCTGGAGCATCCAGAGCTTGCCCTGCTGCACCGTGAACTCGATGTCCTGCATGTCGCGATAATGTTTTTCGAGGATTTCGAACACCCGCGCCAGTTCGGCATAGGTTTCGGGCATCGCCTCTTCCATCGACAGCGGCTTGGCCCCTGCCCGTTCGCGCGCCTGCTTGGTGAGGTACTGCGGCGTGCGGATGCCCGCGACCACGTCCTCGCCCTGGGCGTTGATCAGATATTCGCCATAATAGGCGTTCTCGCCGGTGGCGGGGTCGCGGGTGAAGGCGACGCCAGTGGCTGAGGTGTCGCCCATATTGCCGAACACCATCGCCTGCACGTTGACGGCAGTGCCCCAGTCGCCGGGGATCGAGTTCAGGCGGCGATAGACCTTCGCACGGTCGGCCTGCCACGAACCGAACACGGCGCTGATCGCGCCCCAGAGCTGGTCATGGACGTCCTGCGGGAAGGGCTTGTTCCAGAGCTTCTGGACCAGCGCCTTATATTCGCTGACCAGCGCCTTCCAGTCGTCGGCGGTCAGTTCGGTGTCGAGCGTATAGCCATTATCTTCCTTGGCGATTTCGAGGGCTTCCTCGAACGCGCCATGATCCAGTTCCAGAACGACGTCCGAATACATCTGGATGAAGCGGCGATAGCTGTCCCAGGCGAAACGCTCGTCACCCGATGCGGCGGCAAGGCCCAGCACGGTTTCGTCGTTGAGGCCGAGGTTGAGGACGGTGTCCATCATGCCCGGCATCGAAATGCGCGCGCCAGACCGGACCGACACCAGCAGCGGGTCGGCCTTGTCACCGAACCTCTTGCCGGTGACGCCCTCGATATGAGCGATGCCGTTCGCGACCTCAGCCTTCAGGCTTTCGGGATAGACGCCGCCATCGGTATAATAGCGGGTACACATTTCGGTGGTGATGGTGAAGCCCGGCGGCACCGGCAGGCCGATCGCGGCCATGCCATCGAGGTTGGCGCCCTTGCCGCCCAGCAAGTTCTTGTCGCCCTTCCCCCCGTCATTCACGTCACCGCCAAAACGATAGACATAGCGGGTCGAAGTGCTGCTCATCTGGGCCTCTTCCGTCATTACCATAGTACCGGCTCTCCCTGCACTGATTGCCGAGTTGTGCGTTGCAACAATGTTGTCGCAATTAGCGTCATAATGCTTGATGGGATAGGAAATATCCCGCCTAACTTCGCATATTTCCCGTAAATTTTGGAATATCGTTTCCTTATCCCGCAATTTTCGAAAAGTCGGCGACATTGTGCACTGCATCACGCACTCGCGCCAGCAGCGCGAGGCGAGTCGTGCGTTTGGCCGGATCGGCATCATTGACCGTGACGGCATCAAAGAAGGCATCGATCGGCGCGCGGAGCGTCGCGAGCGCGGCCATGGCGCCCTCGAAATCCTCCGCCGCCACAGCCTGCGCCGCCCGCGGTTCCGCCGCATCGAGCGCGGCGATCAGGTCAGCTTCCGCTTTTTCCGGTTCATAGGAAAGGGAAATTGCTTCCGCCTTTTCAACACCTTCCTTCTTGAGGATATTGGCAGCGCGCTTGTAGCCGGCGAGCAGGTTGGCGCCGTCGTCGGTCGCGACGAAGGACTGGAGCGCCTTCACTCGGGCGAGCAGGCGGACGAGATCATCCTCGCCGCCCAGTGCGAATACTGCGTCGATCAGGTCGTGACGGACACCGGCTTCCTTCTGCTGGACCTTGAGGCGGTCGGCGAAGAAGTCGAGGAGTAAGGGTAGAGCCCCTTCAATCCGCGAAACCACGGACGATTTAGCTTTCTCAAATTTTTCGTCGATGTATGTTTCTTCGTGAGCTGGAACCAGGTCAACGCCGACAGACTGGGCAGCAATTTCATAACTTCCATACGCAAAACCATCGACGAATGCTGCGCGATACATAGCGCCTTTGCTCATTTCTTGGATAATAATAGGCGTCAGTTCTAGACGCAGATTACAAACGACAAGAAGAGACAGCACTGACAAGGCTTGTCGTCTTAAAGCAAATGGATCCTTCGATCCTGTAGGCAGCAGATCAACGAAAAAGAATTGGCAGAGGGTATCCAGCTTGTCCGCCAGCGACACCGCTACCGTGACCGGCGCAACGGGCACGTCATCGCCCTGCCCGACCGGCTTGTAATGGTCGCGGATGGCGTCGGCCACCGCGTCGGGCAGGCCTTCGGCGCGGGCGTAATAGCCGCCCATAACGCCCTGCAATTCGGGGAACTCGCCGACCATTTCGGTGACGAGGTCGGCCTTGGCGAGGCGCGCTGCCTGTTCGGCGAGGTCGGCCAGTCCTTCCTTGCCGTGCTCCTGCGCACGCAGGAGCCCCGGGCCGGATTGCGCGTCGTCACCCTGGGCTCCTGCTTTCGCAGGAGCACTGGAGCCAACAATCCCCTCTTCCACCAGCCATCTTGCCAGCTTCGCGACGCGATCGACCTTGTCGGCGACGGTGCCGAGTTTCTCGTGGAAGGTGATGCGTTCCAGCTTCTGCGCATGGTCCGCGAGGCTGGTCTTGCGGTCCTGCTCCCAGAAGAAGCGGGCGTCGCTGAGGCGCGCGGCCAGAACCTTGCGGTTGCCGGCGATGATCGCCGCGCCGCCATCCTTCGCCTCGATATTGGCGGTGCAGATAAAGGCCGGGGCCAGCTTGCCCGCCGCATCGCGCAGCACGAAATATTTCTGGTTGATGCGCAGTGTCAGCTGGATGACTTCGGGCGGCACTTCCAGAAAGGCCGGATCGAAATCGCCGAGCAGCGGCACCGGCCATTCGGTGAGGCCCGCATTTTCCGCCACCAGCCCCTTGTCCTCGATCACGCTATAGCCAAGCGCGGCGGCGGCCTGTGCGGCCTTCGCCTCGATGATCGACTGGCGTTCCTGATGGCTCGCGATGACATGGCAGGCGCGCAGCTTTTCGACATAGTCGTGCGCACTGCCGATGGTGATTTCACCCGGATGATGGAAGCGATGGCCGAGCGTGGCGTAGCCGCTACGAATGACGTTTTTGTTGGTCGCATCGCCGGCCGGAAAACCGGCTCCCACTTTTCCTGGCGATGCTCCGTCGATCTCGATATCGACAAGATCTTCGCCCAGGATCGCGACGATGCCCTGCAACGGACGGACCCAGCGCAGACTTTCGGTCGTCTGGCTGGCGACGCCCCAGCGCATCGACTTGGGCCAGGGGAAAGCCCGGACCACGGCCGGGACCGCTTCGGCCAGTACCTGCGCCGTGGCGCGACCGGGCTTGTTCACCACGGCGAACCACACGCCATCGCGGTCTTCCAGCTGATCCTGCGTCAGGCCGGTCTTGCGCAAAAAGCCTTCAAGCGCCTGCGCGGGGGCGCTGGTGCGCGGGCCTTTGAATTCCTCGCTCACCGCCGCCGTTTCGAGCGGCAGGTTGCGGGCGATCAACGCCAGACGGCGCGGCGTGACGAAGCTGTCGACGGCTTCAGGCTTGAGGCCCGCCTTCGCCAGTTCCTCGGTAAAGAGGCGGGCGAGGTCGTCGGAGGCCTTGAGCTGCATGCGCGCGGGAATTTCTTCGCAGCGCAGTTCGAGGAGGAAATCGGTCATGCTCAAATATTCCGTTCATCTCGAGCGAAGTCGAGAGACGTGAAGGACAGGTGGCGCGAACGTGTCTCGACTTCGCTCGACACGAACGGCGTTAGGTGGGCAACCAGTTGCATCACGCGGCCCACCCGTTCACTTCCATCCACTTTTCGCACGCGCCCTTGGCGAGGTCGCGGACGCGGCCGATATAGCTGGCGCGTTCCTGCACCGAGATGACGCCGCGCGCCTGGAGCAGGTTGAACACATGGCTGGCCTTGATCGCCTGGTCATAGGCAGCGAGCGGGACGCCCGCTGCCAGCGACGCCTTGCACTCGGCCTCGGCATCCTTGAACCAGCGGAACAGCTTTTCGGTGTCGGCGATCTCGAAATTCCATTTCGACATCTGCTTCTCATTTTCGAGGAAGACGTCGCCATAGGTGACGCCCGCATCGTTGAACTTCAGGTCGTAGACGCTGTCGACGCCCTGAATATACATGGCGAGGCGTTCAAGCCCGTAGGTCAGCTCGCCCGCGACTGGCTTGCAGTCGAACCCGCCCATCTGCTGGAAATAAGTGAACTGGGTGACTTCCATGCCATCGCACCAGACTTCCCAGCCGAGACCCCAGGCGCCCAGCGTCGGACTTTCCCAGTCATCCTCGACGAAACGGATGTCATGGACCAGCGGATCGATGCCGATTTCCTTCAGCGACCCCAGATAGAGTTCCTGAAGGTTCGCCGGGCTGGGCTTCATGATCACCTGATACTGGTAATAATGCTGAAGCCGGTTGGGATTTTCGCCATAGCGGCCATCGGTCGGGCGACGGCTGGGCTGCACATAGGCGGCGTTCCAGGCGTTGGGACCAAGGCTGCGCAGCGTGGTCGCCGGGTGGAAGGTGCCCGCGCCGACTTCCATGTCATAGGGTTGGAGAATGACGCAGCCCTGTTTCCCCCAATAGGCATGGAGGGTCAGGATCAGGTCCTGGAAGGAAAGCACTTTGCCTTCGGCCACGGATGGTCCCTTGTCGAATAGCTGGAAACAGCTGTTTTACGTGGTCCGCGCCTTGGCGCATGGGGCCGATACGGTCAAGGAAAAGCGGCGGCAAACAGGGTTAAGCGGCTTGCCCTTGCGCCGCGCGCTCCCCATGGAGGGAGGCATGAAGATGATCCCTGCTTTGCTTCGCACATTTTCCGCCGCGCTGCTGCTGATCGGAGGGGCCGCGCAGGCTCGTCCGGCATCCATCGCCACCCCTGCCCTCTGGCAGGTGAAGGATGACGACACGACCATCTATCTGTTCGGTACGGTCCATGTGATGAAGCCGGGCATCGACTGGTTCAACGGCGGCGTGAAGCAGGCGTTCGACAAGTCCGACCAGCTGGTGCTGGAGATCATCGAGCCGGACGACCCCAACCAGCTGGGTGCGACCATGGCGGGCATGGCGATGGCAAAGGACGGAGTGAAGCTGTCCGACCGGCTCAGCCCCGATGCGCGGGCGACCTATCAGGCGGCGATGGACGCCAACGGCATGCCATGGCGGGCGTTCGACATGTTCAATCCGTGGATGGCGGGCATGGCGCTGTCGGTCGCGCCGCTGGAGAAGCTGGGATACAAGAATGATCTGGGCGCGGAGAAGATCCTGCGCAGCGCCGCGACCGCCGCAGGCAAGAAGGTCGACGCGCTGGAGACGGTGGAGCAGCAGGTGGGCTTCTTCGCCAGCCTGCCGATGGCGCAGCAGGTGCAGTTCCTGAACGCGACCGTCGACGGCCTGCCGGAGATGGAGAAGGAATTTGGCGATCTGCTGACCTATTGGCAGGCGGGCCAGCCGGACAAGCTGGCCAAGTCGATGAACGAATCGCTGGAGGCGACGCCGGAACTGGCGCAGGTGCTGCTTACCGGACGCAACGCCAACTGGGCCAAGTGGATCAAGGCCCGGCTGGACCAGCCGGGCACCGTCTTCGTCGCGGTGGGCGCGGGCCATCTGGCGGGCAAGGGCAGCGTGCAGGATCAGTTGAAGGCGCTGGGCGTCGCATCGCACCGGGTGAAGGAGTGACGCGATGCGGCTGATGACGCGCTTCTTCGCCTTCTTCGCGCTTACGCTCGTTGCGGCCTGTAGCAAGGCGCCCGAACAGCCGCCGGCACAGGGCGGCCCAGCCCTGTGGCAGGTGCAACGGGGTGAGCTGAAGGGCTGGCTGTTCGGGACGATCCATGTCCTGCCGAGCGGCATCGCCTGGGACACGCCGGCGATAAAGGATGCCATGGGACAGGCCGACCGGCTGGTGCTGGAGGCGGCGGACTTGCAGGACGAGCAGAAGACGCTGAGCCTGTTCGAGCAGATGGGCCGCAGTCCGGACCTGCCGCCGCTGGAGGCGCGGGTGCCGGAGACGGAGAAGGCCCCGCTGCTCAAGGCGTTGAGCGATGGCGGGACCAGTTCGCAACTGCTGTCGGGTTATGAAAGCTGGGCGGCGGCGATGCTATTGTCGGCGGCAAGCCAGCAAGGGCTGGGCGTCAGCCAGGATGACGGCGTGGAACCGGTGCTGATCGCGGCCTTCAAGAAGGCAGGCAAGCCGATCGGGGGGCTGGAGACAGTGGAGCGGCAATTCGCCGCCTTCGACACCCTGCCGGAAGCCGCGCAATCGCGCCTGCTGGTTCAGACCGTGCATGAAGCCAAGGGCATGAAGGCCCTCTACGACCGTATCCTCAAGGCCTGGGTGAAGGGCGACATGGATGCGATCGCGAAGGAGGACCAGAATGGCGAGCAGCCCGATCGGCAAGTCGAGGACGCTGTGCTGGTCGCGCGCAACCGCGACTGGGTGAAGACGATCGAGCCGATGAGGGGGCGCCCCTTCATCGCCGTGGGCGCGGGGCACCTGACCGGGCGGGAGAATCTGATCGATCTGCTCAAGGCGCGGGGGTTCACGATCACGCGGGTGCAGTGAACAGCCTGCCCCTTGCCTTTCCACCCCTTTCTGCTAAAGGGCCGCCTTCCCGCGATGGTCATCCCTGGAGGCGTGGCGGGAAATTGTATCAAATTTGCTTTTGGAGACACGCAATGAGCGAGCAGCTTACGCTGTCGGCCGAGGCACGCGATCGGGCAGGCAAGGGAGCCTCCCGCGCTCTCCGCCGCGAGGGCCGCGTACCCGCCGTCATCTACGGTAACAATGAAGAACCCCTGTCGATCCACGTCGAGGAAAAGCTCCTCAACAAGCAGCTCGGCACCGGTCACTTCTTCAATTCGGTCATCATGGTCGAAGTTGGCGGCAAGACCGTCCGCACTCTGGCCAAGGACGTGGCGTTCCACCCCGTCTCCGACCGTCCGCTGCACGCCGATTTCCTGCGCGTTTCGGAACATGCCACTGTCACCGTCGCGGTCCCCGTGCGCTTCGAGAATGAAGACGCCTCGCCGGGCCTGAAGAAGGGTGGCGTGCTGAACGTCGTCCGTCACGACATCGAACTGGTCGTCGACGCGGCCAAGATCCCCGAAGACGTCGTTGTCGACCTGTCGGGCTTCGAAGTGGGCGATTCGATCCACATCAGCGCCGTGACGCTGCCCAAGGGCGCGAAGACGGCGATCGACGACCGCGACTTCACCATCGCCACGATCGTTGCTCCCTCGGCTCTCAAGAGCGCCGAAGGCGACACCGAAACCCCGGCCGAAGGCGAATAAGCCTTTTCCAGCCGTAAGGTTTTTGCAAAGTCCCGTTCGAGCCACGCTCGGGCGGGGCTTTGCTTTTCTGGAGAATGTTGATGCAGATCTGGGCGGGCCTCGGCAATCCGGGGCAGCAATATGCGATGCACCGGCACAATGTCGGCTTCATGGTCGCGGACCTGATCGCCGACATGTATCGCTTCTCCCCGCCGAAAAAGCAGTTTCAGGGCTGGGTGCAGGAAGGCCGGATCGGGCCGGAGAAGATCCTGCTGGTGAAGCCAGCGACCTTCATGAACGAAAGCGGTCGGTCGATCGGTGAGGCGATGCGCTTCTACAAGCTGACGCCGCAGGATGTGACCGTCTTCCACGACGAACTCGACCTCACGCCGATGAAGGTCAAGGTGAAGCGCGGCGGTGGCAATGCCGGACATAATGGGCTGCGGTCGACGGATGCACATATCGGCGCAGATTTCCGCCGGGTCCGGATCGGCATCGGCCATCCGGGGCATAAGGACAAGGTCCATGGATATGTGCTGGGCAACTATGCCAAAAGCGAAATGGACGCGCTGGCCGACATGCTGGGGGCGATCGGCGCGGAGGCGGAATGGCTGGCAAAGAATGACGACGCGCGCTTCATGAACGAGGTCGCACTGCGGCTGGCTTGAAGTCTGGCTCATATGTCACTGGAACAGGCGGCAAATGAAAAGGCGCCTGACAATCGTCGGGCGCCTTCTCTGCGGGACGAAAACCAGCCCCTTTAGACGATCACGAACTCCGCATTGGTCATGGCCAGCCCGGTCGAGATGTTGGCGAACTGCACTGCGGCCGTCGCACCGGTGCCGTCCGCGTCAAACAGCAGAGCGCCGGTCGCGCTGTTGTAGATGATCCGGTCTGACGCATCGCCAGCAGCAGATCCGATCCGGAACGCGGCAGCAGAAAGAGAGCCGATCGCAAGCCCGCCAAAGGCTGCCGAATTCAGACGAAATGTATCGTCAGCGACAGAGTAATCCGTCACCGTGTCGACATTTCCCCCGCCGAGGCCGTTCAGGAAGGCAAAGATGTCCTTGCCGCCGCCGCCGGTGAGCGTGTCCGCGCCAGAACCGCCGTTGAGTATGTCATCGCCGTTGCCACCATCCAGCACGTCATTGCCACCGCCGCCATTGAGTTGATCGTTACCCGACCCACCCTTCAGGTTGTTGTTCCCGGCATTGCCGCCAAGTATATCGTGGAAGGCCGATCCGGACAGATGCTCGATGGAAATCAGCGTATCGCTACCAGCACCACCAGTCGCCTGAGCGCCGGAAACTGCCAGGCTTACGGTCACGCCGGCGGTGGCATCGATATAGCGGACGGTATCATCCCCCGCGCCGCCGTTCATCGTGTCGTTGCCGTCGCCCCCTTCGAGAATGTCGTTGCCGCCATTGCCGTTCAATATGTCATTGCCGCCCAGCCCCTTCAGACTGTTGTTGGCATCATTGCCATTGATCGTCTGGGCAAAATTATTGCCGGTCAGGCTGGAGTTGGACGTGCCGGTAAGGGTTGCAATCTCGATCAGGCGTCCCGTGAGGCTATAGGTCACCGTGGTGAAGAGCGTATCGTTGCCGCCGGCTGCCGAGCTTTCGATCACATTGTCGCTAGCCGTATTAACATAATAAATGTCGTTACCATTGCCGCCATTCATGACGTCGACGCCTTCGCCGCCATCCAGAACATCAGCCCCTTCGCCACCGAAAAGAGTGTCATTCCCGGCAAGACCATAAATAACGTCATTGCCGTCATTGCCGTTGAGAACGTTGACCTCCCCGGAGCCGATAATGTTGTCCGCCCCTGCGCCAGCATTCACATTCTCAACGCTGGCCAGTGAAATCGGACCGGATAGGGTGTTGATATTCCAGAACTCGCCATCGGTCAGGTTGACATAGCCATTCAATCCGGACGCACCCGTGAAATCGAACATGTCGATACCCGCACCGCCGACGAATATCTCGCCATAGCCACCACCCCAGCCGCTGACGATTTTCAACGTGTCGTTGCCGTCTTCACCGTAGATGAGATCCCGCCCACTGCCACCGTCGAAAATGTCATTTCCGGCGCCGCCGCGAAGCTGGTCGTTACCGTCACCACCGGAGATTAAGTCATTGCCGTCGCCGCCGGACAGGGTGTCGTCACCCGAACCGCCATTGATGATATCATTGCCCGCATTGCCACGCAGCACATTGTTGGCGTCATTGCCGGTGATGCTATCGGCGCCCGATCCTCCATTCGCGTTCTCTATCAAGGACGCCTTGTTTCCCTGATAGAGCAATGCGTTGAAGATGTTGCCGCGGGCGTAGACGCTGCTGCCATTGTCGCCCAGATAGGCAAGCTGCGCCTCGCTGAACACCGAATAGCCGCCGGGATTGAGGTCCAGCGTCAAATTGGTCGTGTAATTGGACAGGTCATAGGTATCGACGCCGCCGCCGTCCCAGACGGTTGCGAAGATACGATTGCCGCCCGGATCGATTGCCAGCCCGCCGTCGATATAGGTTTCGCCGGTCGTCGGACTCCAAGTGTAGACCGTGTTGCCGCTGTTGACCGTATAGTCGGCGCCATACATGGTCTGAAGCGCCAATATGTCGAGCATCATGAAGCTCTGAGGGCCGCCCCAATCCTCATAGCTGTAGCCGCTGAGCGGCGCGCCGACATAACTGCGATATGTCATGACCGAAAATTCGATCGAGTCCCAGGCCGTGGGCAGCGCGACATTGCTGGGGCCGCCTGTTTCCTGCCCATGTTTGAGGCCCAGCGAATGGCCCAGTTCGTGGAACATTGTGTGCCAGGCGTAATTGCCCGCCACCGGCGTCTTCAGCGAATAGAGACCGCCAATGACGGTGTCGTAATAATTGCCGAAGAAAGTGTCGCCGCCATAGATGCTGTTGTCGGGATAATAGGCGTATGCGGTGCCGGGATCATCCGAATTGGCGCCACGGATGGTCGCCGTGCTCACGCCCGATCCTGCATAGCTGATGCCGAGATTGGTGAAGGCCTCGACGGAAAAGGCGGTCGCCGCCAAGGGCTGCGTATAGGCCGACTGATCGAGCGCGGTGTGCATCGCCCGCATCTGCAAGGCGGAAAATTGCAAAAAGCCTTCATTTTGCGCGCTGATGCCGTTGCCGTCACCATCCGAAAAATAGCCCGACTGATAGTCGGCGGCGGAATCGGTGTCGGCATAAGTGATCGCGCCGGCCCATTTCACGCCGCTCAGGATGCCGTCTATCTTTGCGTCGCCGGTCCCGGCCTGCGCCGCAGTGGTCGAGGCGCTACCATTTTCATTGATGCCGTTCGCGCTGCTGCCCATATTGGGCGGTGTCGGCGCCTCTTCCGGATACAATAGCAACATGTCGCTGCGCGACTGCGCATTGCCGACGAGCGACCAGAGATCGGACGCATTGTTGAGCGAGAAAGAAGACGGATTAACGGACGCCGATGCGCCTTGACTCGAAGAAAGCTTAGTCGGTCCAGCCCCTGTGACCTTGAGCATACATCCTCCTGCATGAAGCTTGGGATGACACGTTCACTGTGTCTTTTGCGACCGCTTTGCACGATGTCATGGCATCATTTCACCAGGCTGC
>NZ_DATKFP010000109.1:0-1607 GCF_035511395.1 Sphingobium sp. | reverse complement strand
TTTGAGTTGTGAGGGTCTGTCTGGAAATCCGGCAGCAGCCGGATTTACCGCACCGGTCCGCAGAGGGGCGGGCCGGTGACGCGACGAAAATATGATTTCTCCGATTTTCCAGACGGACTCTGGTGCGGGCCCATCTGACTTGAAAATGCTAGAAATGTTTTTCCATGAACGTCAGCGTTTCCTGCTCGACACATTCGTCCAGCAGGATGCGGATCGCGGGATAGTTGGGGTCGGCCCGATATGCGGCAAAGGCCTGCGTGAAATGATTATAATCTTTCAGTTGCCACAAGTCGATCAGCGTATTGATGCGGCCAATCCGCTGCTCGAAGCAGCCGATCAGTTTCCATCCCGCGCCGTCCTGAAGAATGGGCACGAGGTGGTCGCGTATGATGTCGAGCATGGCCGGCATTTTGCCGGGCCTGACCCATATGGTGGAATGTAAATGGATCATTATGCTATATCCATTCCTGGCCTATCAGACGACCGGCAAAGGTTCTCCCAGTGCCGCGCGATGACGGGAATATTGCTTCACATGGGATGCCGCGCCTCCATACAGGGCCTCGATAGTCAACAGGCGCTTGAAATAGTGGCCTACGACCAACTCGTCGGTCGTACCGATACCGCCATGAATCTGCACTGAGGCTTGCGCCACCATGCGTCCGGCGATCGCTGTACGGGCCTTGCAGGCGGCGGCGGCGGCGGCACGCTCGATGGGATTGCCATCCAGCTTCAGCGCGGCCAGCAAGGCCATCGAACGCGCCAGTTCCCCTTCGACGTACATGTCGGCCATCCGATGCTGGATCACCTGGAAGGACGAGATGGCTTTGCCGAACTGTGTACGCTGCCTCGCGAAATCGACCGTGATCTCGATCAGCGTGGCGATGATGCCGGTGATTTCCGCGCCCAGGGCTGCCAACATGGCGTCATGGACAGCGGGCAGGATCGGGCCCGCGTCGCGCGCGATCAGCGCGGTGTCCGCCAGTACCAAGTCAGCCTTCAACGCACCCGCCATGGTCCCGTCGATCAACGGCACGTCGGACCAGTCGAGGCCCGACGCATCGCGCGGCAGGAGGACCAGGCCAGTTGCGCCATCGGGCATGGCTGCGCTGACGACGATGTGGGTCGCGCATCCTGCTGCGGGCACTATCGGCGCATCGCCGATGAGGCGCCAGCCTTCACTGTCGCAGGCCAGGACACGATTGCCGCAACCCGGTGCGCCACGGGCGTCGACCAGAGCGAGCGCGATACGGGCTTCTCCGGCGATCACCTCCCCGATCAAGGGCGCCAGATGCGCCCGTCTGGCCGGACCCAACCCGTTCACCAGTGCGCCGAAGCCGACGACGCAGGATAGAAATGGTTCGGCGGCAAGCCCACGCCCCAGCGCTTCCATCACAACCATGCTGTCCAGCGCGCCAAGGCCGAGCCCGCCCTGTTCCTCGGCAAAGGGCAGGGCAAGGATGCCCAGTTCCTGCGCGAACGTCTGCCACAATTGGACGGGCCAGCCGGATGTGGCGAGAGACGCGCGCCGCGTTTCGAAGTCGAAATTGTCCGCCAGGTAGCGCCCGACAAGATCGGCCAGCATCTCCTGCGATTCACCCAATATGGCC
>NZ_DATKFP010000108.1:0-5170 GCF_035511395.1 Sphingobium sp. | reverse complement strand
CACGCCCAGACGAAAACGGGTCGTATGGCGATCATAGTCGAGCAGATTCTCGCCATAGCCGATGAAGCTCTGGCCGAAGAGATAGAAGTCGGGTCCCCCACCCAATAGCCGCGAGAGCGGATAGGAAAGATCGGCGGCGAGTGCGCCTTTGCCGCTGGAGACGCTGAACCGCGTGGATGTCGTAAGGCGTAGGCCGTCATCTTTCCCGACTTCCAGGAAGAGCGAGCTATTGCCCCTGTAGCGGCGGATATCGGGATTGTCGGATTTGTCGCCGACAAGGAGGGAGAAGCGCGGAGCTACCGACAGGCGATAGCCGCCGCCCAGTGGGAAGGCGGCCATCGGCGCCACATAGAGCGTGTTGAGGCTGCGGGAATCGAGACCGGAGCGACCGTTGGATTCATGGCGAAAGCCGCCCTGTGCGCTCAGCGAGATGCCGCGTGTCAACGTAGCTGAAGGGGTCAGGTAGAAGAGTTCCGGCTGATAGTCGATGTTACGAAACGGCGAGGAATCCGCGCCAAGATCCCAGAACATGCGCTGGGTATAGGCAAAATGCAGTCCGTCGCGCCAGGAAAGTGGCAAGCCCTGGGCGCGTCTCGTTCCGAAAATCTGATATTTGAAGCTGATCTGGATGCGTGCGGCGCTGTCGGTGCTCGGACCATAGACAGCATAGATCGGTTCATAGGCCGACAGGTTGGCGAAAAAGGCGTTGCCCGCCGACCGGTCCGAGGGAGGCGGCACAGCCTTGTTTTCCAACCCCGGCGCGTTGGGAGGCCCGGATTGCGCGGAGGTGTTCGTGGCTATTTGCGCCCCTCGGTCCGCGGGCCGCAATGCCAGCGTGATCTGCCGCGTGCCCCATGCGGGAACGGAGATCGCGGCGCCTTCCAGCGACAGATTGGTCCTCCGCGCAAGCCGGTAGGTCGCGCGCGTGAAACCGCCAGGTGGAATGATCGGGTTTGGAGGCGTCGTCGCCATGCGCTCCAGCCAGACGGTGCGAGAGACGCCGCTCTGCTCCACCTGCGCTTCGATGCGGTCCGGAAGGGCCATGCCCTGCGGATCGCCGCTGTCATTGAGCAGGCGCAGATCGACCAGAACGGCGCCGGTTTCGTCCTCCTGCCCGGCATCGCTGATCAGGATTTCGACGGGCGATGCGGCATGAGCCGCGGCAGGGGTGGCAAGCGCGATGGCGGCAAGGCTTATCGCGCGCCTCATGATGGATTCTCCCCCAGCACATGCAAGGTGTGGAGCGCGATCATCCGTTCCTCGTCGGTGGGAATGACGCGCACCGCGACATGGCTGCCGGGCGTGCTGACAAGCGGGGCGCCGGCAGCGTTCGCCTGTTCGTCGAGTTCCACGCCCAGCCATGCGAGGCGTGCGCAGATACGCTGGCGCATCGCGGCGTCGTTCTCTCCGATCCCGGCGGTGAAGACGATGCCGTCCAGCCCGCCCATCGACGAGGCGAGCGCGGCCGTCTCGCGCGCGGCGCGCCAGGCGAACAGCGCCATCGCCTCTTCCGCTTCCGGCGCATCGCTGGCCGCGAGCGCCCGCATGTCGCTCGACAGGCCGGACACGCCGAGCAGGCCGGACTGCCGGTAAAGCATGTCCTCCACATCGGCCGCGCTCATGCCCATGCGGAGCTGAAAGTGCAGGATCACGCCGGGATCGATAGTGCCGCAGCGCGTGCCCATCACCAGGCCGTCGAGCGCAGTGAAGCCCATGGTCGTATCGACGCTCCTGCAGTCCCGCATGGCGCAGAGGCTGGCCCCGTTGCCCAGGTGCGCCGCGACCACGCGGCCCGCGGCCAGCGCCGGGTCGATCTCCGCGAGACGCATTGCGACATATTCATAGGACAGGCCGTGAAAGCCGTAGCGGCGGATGCCCTGATCGTGGAACTTGCGCGGGATGGCCAGGCGCGAGGCGACGTCCGGCTTGTCGTGGTGGAAGGCCGTATCGAAGCAGGCGACCTGCGGCAGGTCGGGTTTCAGCTTCGCGATCGCGCGGATCGCCGCGAGGTTGTGCGGCTGATGCAGCGGGGCGAGGGGGCACAGCGTTTCCAGCCTGTCCAGCAGGTCGGCATCGACCAGGCGGGGCGTGACGAAGTCCAGGCCGCCATGCACCACGCGATGGCCGATGGCGATCACGTCCCGCCCTTCCAGCGGATGATCTCCCGCCCAGGCGAAGAGGTCCGCCAGGAGATCCGCATGGCTGAGCGCAGCGCCGTCCGGCCAGTCCCGCTCGATGAGGATTTCTCCCGTCGCGGAGCGGGCCCGCAGGCTGGGCGCGATGCCGATCTTCTCGATCTTGCCGCCTGCCGAGAGCGTCAGCCCGTCCCGGCCATCGAGCGTGAACAGCGAGAACTTGATGCTGGACGAACCGGAGTTGATCGCGACGACGGCTTTCATGCGCTCGCCGTCCCCGGCAGGCCGGGCGCGGCCTTGGTGGCGGCGCGCGCCATCAGCACCGCGACCGCGCAGGAGGCGAGGCGGGTGCGCAGGCTGTCGGCCCGGCTGGCGAGGATGATCGGCACGCGCGCGCCCAGCACGATGCCTGCCGCGTCCGCACCGCCCAGGAAGGTGAGTTGCTTGGCCAGCATGTTGCCAGCCTCCAGGTTTGGCACGACGAGAATTTCCGCTTTGCCCGCCACCGGCGAGACGATGCCTTTCTCCTTCGCGGCGGCTTCGCTGATCGCATTGTCGAAAGCCAGGGGTCCGTCCAGCACGCCGCCCGTGATCTGACCGCGATCGGCCATCTTGCACAGGGCAGCGGCGTCGAGTGTGGATTGCATCGCGGGATTGACAGTCTCCACGGCGGAAAGGATCGCCACTTTCGGTTCCGCGATGCCGATGACATGGGCAAGGTCGATGGCGTTGCGGATGATGTCCGCCTTCTCCTCGAGTGTCGGCGCGATGTTGATCGCGGCATCCGTGATGATGAGCGGTGTCGGATGGTTCTGGACGTCCATGACATAGGCATGGCTGATCCGGCGCTCGGTTCGCAGGCCCGTGGCGGAGCGCACGATGGCGCCCATCAATTCGTCGGTATGGAGCGAGCCTTTCATCAACAGCTTCGCTTCGCCGCCGCGCACCAGGTCCACGGCCTTTGCCGCCGCTTCGTGGCTATGGGCGGCGGATACGATGCGGAAAGGCGAAATGTCCTTGCCGGCGTCTTCGGCCGCCTTGCGGATCTTCGCTTCCGGCCCGACCAGGATCGGCATGATGAGATTGGCTTCGGCGGCTTCAATCGCGGCCAGCATGGCGGCCGCGCTGCAGGGATGAGCCACCGCCGTCGGTTCCGGCACGCCATTGGCGGTCATCTCGATCAGCTTGCGGTAGCCGTCATGGTCGCGCAGGCTGACCTCCGGCAGCGCCGCACGGGGGCGGCGGACCTTCTCGGCCGGCGCCTTGACTTCGGCCTGGCCGCTGATGACTTCCTCGCCGTCCTGGTTGACGCAGCGGCAATCGAACAGGATATCATGGTGCGCGCGTTTTTCCGCCACCGTCACCGACGCCGTGATCGTGTCGCCAAGGCCTACCGGCCGCGTGAACTGCAGCGACTGGCTGAGATAGATCGCGCCAGGGCCGGGCAGTTCGGTGCCCAGCACGGCGGAGATGAGACCGCCGCCCCATAGTCCGTGCGCGATGACGCGGCGGAACATGTCGGTCGCGGCATAGTCGGCGTCCATATGCGCCGGGTTCACGTCGCCGGACACGAGCGCGAAAAGCTGGATGTCCTCTTCGGTCAGCGTGCGCGAGATACTGGCGGTATCGCCCACTTTTATCTCGTCGAAGGTGCGGTTCTCGATCATGGTTCCGTCAGTCATTGCTCAATGCTCCAGCACATAATGGCCGGGAGCATCGGCGATCGCCGCATAGCCCTTGTCCGCTGCGCCCATGGGCGGCGGCGCACCAGGTTCTCCCGAACGCGCGGCCAGCCATTCTCCCCACGCCGTCCACCATGAGCCTTGCTTTTGCTCGGCGCGGCTTGCCCATTCTTCGGGATCGTAGGAGGTGCCGTCGACCTCGCGGGTCAACACGCGGTAGCGGCGGCCCTTGTGGCCCGGTTCCGAAACGATGCCGGCATTGTGCCCGCCGCTGGTCAGGACGAAAGTGATCTCGGCCCCGGTCAGCAGGTGGATCTTGTGGACGGAATGCCATGGCGCGACATGATCGCGCTCGGTTCCGACCACGAACAGCGGTTTGCGGATGGAGGCAAGGTTGATGGTTCGCCCATCCACCCGGTATTTTCCTTCGGCCAGGTCGTCGTCGAGGAACAGGCGGCGCAGATACTGGCTGTGCATGGCATAGGGCATCCGTGTGCCGTCGGCGTTCCAGGCCATGAGGTCGTTCATCGGTTCGCGCTCGCCCATCAGGTAGGTGGCGAGCACACGCGACCAGACCAGATCGTTGGAACGCAGGATCTGGAAGGCGCCGCCCATCTGGCTGCTGTCCAGATAGCCCCGGCTCCACATCATGTTCTCCAGCAGGTTGAGCTGGCCTTCGTCGATAAACAGGCCCAATTCCCCCGGCTCGCTGAATTCCGTCTGTGCGGCCAGCAGTGTGACGCTGGCGAGCCTGTCATCTCCGTCGCGCGCCATGGCCGCGGCCGCGATCGAGAGCAGCGTGCCGCCCAGGCAATAGCCCATGGCATGGATGCCCGTCGCGCCGGTGATCGCCGTCACCGCATCGAGCGCCGCCATCGGTCCGAGGTGCCGGTAGGCGTCCATGTCGAGGTCACGGTCGGCACTGCCGGGATTGTGCCACGAAATCATGAACACGGTGAAGCCTTGCGCCGTCAGCCAGCGGACCAGCGAGTTCTCGGGCGACAGGTCGAGAATATAGTATTTCATGATCCACGCGGGCACGATCAGGATTGGCTCGGGCCGCACGGTGTCCGTGGTCGGTTCATACTGGATCAGTTCGATCAGCTTGTTGCGGTAGACGACCTTGCCTTTGGCAGTGGCGACGTTTTCGCCCACGCGAAAGGCTTCGGCGCCGACCGGCGGCAGGCCGCGCGCCATGTGCTGCATGTCCTCGACCAGGTGCCGGAAGCCGTCGACCAGGCATTGGCCACCTGTTTCCGCGATCTTGTGTTGGAGAACGGGATTGGTGGCGAGAAAGTTGGTCGGCGCGAGCATGTCCAGCATCTGCCGTGCGGCGAATTCCACCATGTCTTC
>NZ_DATKFP010000107.1:0-12852 GCF_035511395.1 Sphingobium sp. | reverse complement strand
GGCCGAGGCAAGGAGAGCGCCCTCGTGCCCCATCGTCACCGCCACATATTGCGCATGACTGCCCCCGACGATCTGCATGGCCGCCCGTCCCACCGACTCCGTGTCGGGAAGATCCCGACCGGTGAACTGGCGCAACTCGCCAATGCTGGGCTTGACGAGGAAGACGCCGCCTTGCTCAAGGCCTCCGCGCAGGCCAGCGCCTGAACTGTCGAGCACGACCGGTATACTGCGTTCCGTCATCATCGCGACGACCTGGCCATAGAAATCATCCGGAATGCCGGGTGAGAGCGAACCGCTCGCGACCAGATAGTCACATTGTGCCGTCTGGAGCTGATTGAGGCACTGCCGCCATTCTGCAGGTTCGACCATCGGTCCGGACGGAACGAGGCGATATTCCTTCCCGCTTTCGCGCTCGAGCACTGCGGTGGCCACCCTGGTATGCCCCTTGATCGGGATACGGTTGCGCACCAGCTGGTGCAGGTCGAGCAGACCATCGAGCGCGTGGCCGGTTGCACCGCCCGAAAGATAGTAGCTCCGCGCGTTCCCGCCGAGCCGGACATAGACACGGGCCACGTTGATTCCCCCGCCACCCGGCGAATAGAATTCTGTCTTCGTCCGCATTTTACGGGTGTGGTAGACATGATCGACTTCATAGGCGACGTCGATCGTCGGGTTCAGGGTGAGGGTCGCGATGTTCATCATGGCCGCCATTGAGGGACCCGGATGGGCTCGGGTCTATCCGGGATTTCCCTAATCGTTACGCTATCGCGGGTCCACGAATGCGAAGGCTCCGATCGAAAGGGTGCGAAGTTCTACCGGGATCGAAAGACCCGCGTTAGCAACCTGACAGCAGCAGCCACCGCCTGCGACCCAAAATCACTGGATAATAGACGAAAGGCGGGAAAATCGCGGCGTTGTCAAAAGATGCCCTCGCGCTTTCCTTATCGGTTAAATCCGATCATTGATCAAATAGCCAAGATATAGCAAGTAGGCACTCACAAACATTCCACCCTCGAACCGCGAAATTTGGCGTCCGCTGATGAATACGGGAATGCAGGCCAGCGCGACCCCCAACATGACCGGGATGTCGACCCGGATCAGTTGCGCGCTGACCTCGATCCCGTTCGACGGAAACAGGCAGGCCGCGCCGAGAATCACCAGAATATTGTAAACGCTGCTGCCGATCAGATTGCCGATCGCGATGTCGCGCTCGCCACGAATCGTCGAAATGATCGTCGTAACGAGTTCAGGAGCGGAAGTACCGATCGCAACGATCGTCAGTCCGATGAAGGCGTCCGATACGTTCCACAACCGGGCAAGCGCGACCGCACCATCCACCAGCCAGTTGGCGCCCACGACGATCACGACGAGGCCGATGGCCAGCATCGCCATTGCGGAGAAACCGTGGCGGCGGGAAAAGCGCGGCGCCGCGAATTCCCGCGCGAACTCCAGCTTCACCGTGATGCTTTCCCGCCGGGCGACGCGAATGACGGTCAGCGTGAAGGCCATTCCCATCGTGATCAAAAACAGCCCCTCAAGGCGCGAGAGCACACCGTCCCAGGCAAAGACGAGTAGCGCGGCCGACGCGATGACGATGACAGGCAGTTCCAGACGCAGCGTCTGCATCCGAATGGCAAGTGGTTGCAGCATCGCGCTGAGGCCGAGGATAAGGAGAATGTTGACTGTGTTGGTGCCGGCGATGTTGCCAACCGCGAGCGAGCCGTTTCCCTGGAGCGCCGCCTCGATCCCGACGGCGAGTTCGGGCGTGCTCGTTCCCAGCGCCACGATCGTAAGGCCGATGAGCAGCGGCGAAACGCCCAGCCGCGCGGCCAGCGCCGAGCCTCCCCTCACCAGCCACTCCGCACCAGCGATCAGGGCGGCGAGCCCCATGAGGCTGGAAACGATCGCCAGCGTCATCCGGCCGGGTTCACCTTGCGCCTGGCGGGATCGGGTACGAGGAGGACATCGCCCGGGACCGCATCAAGGATCTTGCGCGCCGTACTGCCGATCATAGCCTCATAGACGAGGCCACCGCCATGGGTTCCAACGACCGTCAGGTGACGTGCGGCATTTTCCGCACGGTCGCGAAGCAGCGCTTCGGGAACCCCGTGCTCGATCATGCGCGTGACGTTCCGGGCCGCCACATCAGACAGTCCCGCTTCGGCAAGGAACTTGTCGGCCGCGGCCTCGCCATAACCCTCGAATTGCCGTTCGATTTCCGATCGGCCGAGATAGCCCGCGAAGGGCACATCGTAGGCGTGGAAAAGGGAGATAGCCGCATCGGGAAAAAAGCGGACGGCGGTCTCCAGAGCGATCCGGGCGGGCGCGGAGAAATCTGTCGCGACCACCATGGCGCGGTAAGGCTCGAAAGCGCGGTCGCGTACGATCAGGATCGGAACGGGCGCCTTGCGGATCAGCCGGTCCACGGTATCGCCGAGCAGCATCCGGGCGAGCGGCCCATCGCGAGCCACGCCGGTGACGATCAGGCCCGCCTCGCCCTTTCCGGCGATATCGAGGACGACCGGTGCCGGCGAGCCGGTTTCGACGTGGACCGAAATGTCGATTGGCGGCGCCTCGCGAACAAGGTCGTGGTAGATGCGATGGCGCGCCGCCCGCACCGGGTCTTCGAGAGGCCGACGCCAGGACGGCAGATCGCCGAGTCGGACGGACAGCATCCCGTCTTCCGGCGGGTTCAGCGCGTGGATGACCATAAGCTCCGCCCGCCATGCCTGGGCTACCAGCAGGGCGCGATCGAAGGCACGGTCGCAACGATGGCTGAGGTCGGTCGCGAGCGCGATGCATTTAGGGAAACCGTCACGCGTCATGGCATGTCCTCCTGATTATTAAGTTCGCTAAACCAGCCCAGTCGCCGCATCACATGCTTCTCCAACTCCAGCAGCAGCATGAGAAGCATGCCGCACGCCACCAGCAACGCCCAGTCCGCGAAGCCGAGCGGCCGCGAATGGAAGATTGCGTTCATGAACGGCGCATAGGTGAAGAACGCCTGGCCGATGACGAGAACGCCGATCGCGATCAACACGGCGGGGGTACCGATCGCGCCGCGCCATGTCAGGGACGTCATGTGGAGATAGCGGACGTTGAAGAGGTAGAAGATCTCCGCGATGATGAACATGTTGACGACCATGGTGCGCGCCATCTCCAGGCTCCGGCCTTGCGCCAGAACATGGAAAAAGATTCCGAGAGTGACGGCCGCGAACAGCACAGAGACGAGAAGGACACGCCAAAGCAGGAACGGCGAAAGCAACGGCGCGCCGCGCTCCCGTGGCCGGCGCAACATCGCACCGGGTTCCGTGGGCTCGAACGCCAGCACGAGGCCGAGCGTGGCGGCGAGGACGAGGTTCACCCAGAGGATCTGCGTCGCCGTCATCGGCAGCGCGAAGCCCAGCAGGATCGCCAATACGACCGCCAGTGTTTCACCGCCGTTCGTAGGGATTTCCCAGGAAATGACCTTGCGAATGTTGTCGTAGACCGTTCGGCCTTCGCGAACGGCGCTGACGATCGAGGCAAAATTATCGTCGAGCAGCACCATGGAAGCCGCTTCTTCCGACGCTTCGGTGCCCTTGATGCCCATGGCGACCCCGACATCGGCCTGCTTGAGGGACGGCGCGTCGTTCACGCCGTCCCCCGTCATCGCGACGATCTTTCCCTGAGCCTGCAGCGCACGGACGATCCGCAATTTATGTTCCGGGCTGGTCCGGGCGAAGACCGAGACATCCACGACCGCTTGCTCCAGTTCGGTGTCCGGAAGCTTTTCCAGTTCCAGCCCGGTCAGCACGCGCGGGTCGTCGGCAAGGTCGAGTTGCCGGGCGATCGCCAGCGCCGTCGCCGCATGATCGCCAGTGATCATCTTGACGCCGATTCCGGCGGACCGGCATTCGGCGATGGCGTCCTTGACCTCCGCGCGAGGCGGATCGATGAAGCCGACAAGGCCCAGGAGGCACACGCCGGTCGAGAGATCTTCGAACAAGATCCGTTCGCTGCCGGCAGGCATTTCCTTCGCGCCGAAGGCGAGAACGCGCTCGCCCTCGCTTCCGGCGGTAGCGATGGAACTCTCCCAATGGGAACAATTGTCGGGCGCGGTCATCGCCAAGGGCGCTTCGGGCGCGCCCTTCACGAACAGCAAGCGCGTGCCGTTGGAACCCCGGTAGAGCGTCGCCATGAAGCGATGCGCGGCGTCGAAGGGAATCTCGTCGAGCCGCTCCCATTCCGCCCGCTCCTGCTCCGGATCGATGGCCGCCTTCATTGCCAGGGCGAAGAGGGCCCCCTCCATCGGATCGCCCTCGACACGCCATTCCGCACCGACCTTGCGCAGCGCGGCATCGTTGCACAGCAGCCCGCAGCGGATCAGTGGCATCGCATCGGCCATAGCCTCTGCCTGGTCCCCGGACCCGACGATCCGGATTTGACCATCGGGAACATAGCCGGATCCGCTCGCGATCATCGTATGCCGCTCGGTGATGACGCGGCGGGCCGTCATTTCGTTGCGTGTGAGCGTGCCGGTCTTGTCGGTGCATATCACCGAGGTCGCGCCGAGCGTTTCGACGGCCGGGAGCTTTCGGATGACGGCGTTGCGCCCCGCCATCCGCCGCACGCCGATCGCGAGAGTAATCGTGATGACCGCCGGCAGCCCTTCCGGCACGATCCCCACGGCGAGCGCGACCACGGCGATCAGCGCGTCGATCCAATCGTAATTCCGCGCCAGAACGGCAAAGGCGAACAGCGCAAGCCCCCCCGCGAGTACGAACCAGGTGAAGCGCCGGGCAAAACGGTCGATCTGCTTCAGCAGCGGGGTTGCCAGTTGTTCGACCGACTGGATAAGCGAACTGATCCGTCCGATCTGCGTGCGAGATCCGGTGGCAACAGCGAGCCCGCTTGCGTGCCCAGCCGCAACCATCGTGCCCGAAAAGGCCATATTACGCCGATCCGCCAAATCGGTCTGCTCGGGCAGCACCGCTTCCTGCTTTTCGGCGGCCACCGATTCGCCCGTCAGCAGCGCCTCGTCGATAAGCATTCGCCGCGCATGGAGAAGCCTGAGATCGGCGGGAACGCGATCACCGGCCTCGATCATCACGAGATCGCCGGGCACGATCTCGCGGACGGGAATCGTTTGCCTCACGCCGTCACGCACCACGCTGGCCTTGGGCGCGATCATCTGCTGGATGGCCTCAAGCGCCTGTTCAGCCTTTCCTTCCTGGATATGCCCGATCACCGCATTCACGATCACGACGGCGACGATGACCACCGCGTCGATCATGTGATCGAGCAGCGCTGCGGCCAATGCCCCGGCAAGAAGCACATAGATCAACGTGTTATGGAATTGCGCGAGGAACCTAAGGAACACATTGCGACGCGCCGACCGGGGTAGCGCGTTCGGCCCAAAGCGGGCCGATTGCCGATCCACCTCCGGAGAAGAGAGACCCGCACAACCGACGTCGAGTGCCGTGGCAACTTCGCTGGTTGACAGCATATGCCAGCGCACTTCGGAGGTTTCCATGGGTCCTGACATCAAATCTCTTTCGTACTACATTAAACCATCTCGTGTTGAGCATGCGGAGCGAAGACCGTGCGGACCGGTTTCATTCCCGGCCCGCGGTTCCGCGCTTGCGTACCGCCGATTGAATGGGCTTCAATGCGCAAACAGCAGCGGCAGCGGCGCGCCAGTGAGCAGGTCGCGCGTGACGCCGCCCAGGATCATCTCGCGCAGGCGAGAGTGGCCATAAGCGCCAAGCGCGAGCATCCCGGCGCCACGCCGGTGAGCCGCTTCGACCAGCGCCTCCGCATCCGACACGTCACCGCCCTGGATGGGAACTACGGTCGACGTAAAGCCATGCCGGGCGAGATGGTGGGCGACATCGGCTCCCGGTTCGGAACCGTGGCCCTGGGCCGTCGGCTTCGCATCGAGGATGAGTATATCGATCCTTGCCCCAGGCGCCGCGAACATGGTCGCGTCGCGCAGCGCGTGCGTCGCCTCGCGGGTCGCATTCCAGCCGATCGCCAAGTGATCGATGGCGGCCGGTTTATAGCCGGTGGGCAGGATCAGAACGGGACGCCCAGATGCGAACAGGCAACGCTCAAGCGTATCACGTCGAATTGGCGGATGGTCGTAATTGTCCGAAGGACCGAACAGGACGAGGTCGGCATAACGGGCATAGACCGCGGTCTTGGCGAAGATCACCGCCGGCTGGTCCGAAATCGTCCTCACCTCTACGTTCGTGGAGCGGGCGAGCATCGCGATCCGCTGCTGCTTCGCCTCCACCGCTTCAGTATAATCGGGAAGAAGTACATAAGGCAGTGCAACCGTCAGGGCATAGTCGCTCGCGGGGAGAGCCGACAGCACGACGATGGCAAGGCTGGCGTCGTGGAACTCGGCAAAGGCAAGCGCATCGCGCAAAAACCGCTCGTCCTTGTCTCCGGTATCGACGACGGCGAGAATGTCCTTGATAGCCATATGTCCCTCCAGCTTTGAGCTATTCCTGCTACCCAGCGCCGTGATGGGATTCATTCGGGTGTTATACGTAGCCGACCGGCGCCCCCTTCCATCTGCCGGGCCAGCGCATCGCCAAGCAGTGCGCCAAGAGTGATCGCGTTACTGGCATGCGAGATACTTTCGGTCGTAACCATGCGGCAGCCGACTTCCCTGAGCAAAGCCTCGGCACCAGCCGCGAAGAGGCCGTGAACAGCCAGGCAGATCGGCGGAGGGAAGCCCTGGTCGATGATCTCGCGCGCGGCGTTGGCAAGGGTGTGTCCCGACGAGATCACGTCATCGACGAGGATCGGCGTGCGGCCTTTCCATGCCCCCAGGTCCGAGGCCGCGATAAGGACGTCCCGATCACCGCGCCGCGATTTCGCGAAGACCGCATGGGGCGCTCCGATAAGCCTGGCGATTGCGCCCGCCCACTGCTCGCTCTCGCTGTCGGGTCCTATGATGAGCGGTGCATCGACATTGGCCCGGACCCAGTCCGCCAGAAGCGGAGATGCCGCGAGCGAAGCCGTCTCCATCGAATAGATCTCCCCCAGATCCGCGTAGCGGTGGAGATGCGGATCGACGGTCACGAGCCCATCGAACTCGGATGAAAGGAGCTGGGCGAACTGGCGGGACGTCAGCGCTTCGCCATCCTTGAACCGCCGATCCTGTCGCATATAGGCAAGATAAGGCGCCACGAGATGGACCGACCGCGCCCCGCTCTCGCGCAGCAGCCTTGCAGCAAAGAGCAGCCGCATGATCTGGTCGTCGGGCCGCGCGAGCGTGCATATGACGGCCACGGCTGATCCCGACACCCCGGAGCGGAGCCGGACATAGCTCTCCTGATCGGGAAACCGGCGAACCTCGAGCGTGCCTGTCGCCCACCCGGTATGTTCCGCGATGGATGCGGTCAGCCGTTCGTTCCCGGGCATGGAAAACAGCATCGCCGTCATGGCACGATCGCAAGCATGTCGGCATTGGCGGCGGCGTAGGTCAGCGCATAAGCCATTTCACCCTGCGACTGGGCGTGGAGGGTCAGCAAAGGCTGGCCAGCGATAACGTCGTCGCCCAGGCGAACATGAAGAAGCATGCCCGCGGCCGGCGAGTCGGGCGCGCCCGCCAGCTTCGCAAGGCGCGCTATCCGGCGATTGTCGATATGGGTGACGCGGCCGCTATGCGCCGCCAGGATCGGATGGGTGAGCCTGGCCGTGGGCGGGGTGCGCATGCCGCCCTGGGCCTGGCATATCCTTTGGAACCTGTCCCAGGCGCTGCCGTCGGCCAATGTGCGTTCGGCGCGCGCGCGTCCCTGGCCTTCTTCCGCGACCTTCCCGAGTTCGAGCACCACGCCGGCGAGCGTGCAGGCGCGGTCCCGAAGGTCCGGCGGAGCATCGGCATCGCCTGTCAGCACCGCCAGCACGTCGCGCGCCTCCAGGGCGGGCCCGATCGCCCGGCCGACGGGCTGGGTGCCATCGGTCTGGACACAGCGGATAACAAGGCCAAAACGGGCGGCGACGGCGCCAAGCGTGGCTTCCAGCCGTTCGGCCGCCGCGACGCTGCGCACCTTGGCGGTCGGCCCGATCGGAATGTCGAGCACCACATGGGTCGCGCCCGCCGCTATCTTCTTCGACAGAACGGAGGCGATGAGCTGCCCCTCCGTATCGATGTCGAGCGCGCGTTCCACGCCGATGAAGATGTCATCGGCGGGACTGAGGCAGACCGCGCCGCCCCAGGCGAGGCAGCCGCCCTCGACCGCCACCACGCGCTGCATGGCGCCAAGGTCGAGATCGACCCGGGTGAGCGTCTCCATGGTATCGGCCGTTCCCGCCGGGGACGTGATCGCCCGCGACGACGTCTTGGGCATGGTCAGACCGCAGGCGGCAGCGATGGCGACGACGATCGGGCTCGTGCGGTTGCCCGGCAGACCGCCAACGCAATGCTTGTCGACGACGATCTCGCTCGGCCAGCGCAAACGGTCGCCGGCCTCGACCATCGCCCTGGTGAGATGGTAGGTCTCGTCCTCGTCGAAGGGAAGCGTGGCGGTAGCCGTGAGGAAGGCGGCGAGGTGCACATCGGCATAGCGGCCCGCCACCACGTCACCGACGATGCTGGTCAGCGCGGCCCCGTTCAGCCTGTGTCCGTAGATGCGCTGGCGGACGCAGGCGATCGATTCGAGGGGCGGCGCATGACCGACCTGGACAACGGTTCCCTCCTCCACGCCAAGCGCGACCCAGGCCGCTTCGGACAGACCGATCTCGTCGCCGGCCAGGAAGTCGCCCTCCACCTGATAGAGCGTGGCCGCGATCGGCTGGCTGCCGTTGCGGATATAGACCTGGGTGTGCGCGGCAAGGCCCTCGGCATGGCACACCGGGCTGTCGGTCCGCATGATCGCGACCAGCTCATGATGCGTGTGAAGGCGCAGCCGGCGCGCGCGCGCGAACGATGGTTCCGCCGGTTCGGAACTCCCTATATTCGGATGGAATTGCTGCGCATCGCCCGGAATATCGCTGGAAACCCCGATCACGTGTCGATCACCACCTTCAAGGCATGAGTATCGGCTGCGCGCGCGAACGTCTCATACGCCTCCAACATGTCCGACAACGCGAAACGATGGGTGACGAGCTGTTCGGGCCGCAGGCGCTTGGCCTCGACCGTCTTCAGGAGCATCGGCGTGCTGACGGTGTCGACGAGCCGGGTGGTGATGGTGATGTTGCGCGACCAGAGTTCCTCCAGATGGAGGTCGACCTTGGCGCCGTGGACACCGACATTGGCAATTACCCCGCCGGGCGCGACCAGTTCTTCGCATAACGCGAATGTCGCAGGGATCCCGACTGCTTCGATAGCCGTATCGACCCCCTTGCCGTCGGTGAGCTCTCGAACCAGGCTCACGACCGGATCACGTCCGCTGTTGAACGTGTCCGTCGCGCCGAACTTGCGCGCGACGGCGAGGCGATTGTCGTCGAGATCGATCATGATGATCCGGGCCGGTGCATAAAATTGCGCAGTCAGCAGGGTCGCCAGGCCGATCGGTCCAGCGCCGACGATCGCGACGCTGCTGCCCGGTGCAACCTTCCCGTTCAGGACGCCGCACTCATAGCCCGTCGGAAGAATGTCGCTCAGCATGACGAGGGCATCCTCATCGGCCCCCGGCGGGATCGCGTGAAGGCTGTTGTCGGCATGGGGGATGCGCACGAATTCGGCTTGCGTGCCATCGATCCTGTTGCCCAATATCCAGCCGCCCTCGACGCAATGCGAATACATGCCGCGCCGGCAATATTCACACCGGGCACAAGAGGTGATGCAGGAGATCAGGACATGATCTCCGGGCTTGAAGGCTCCAACCGCGGTTCCGACCTCCTCCACGATCCCGACACCCTCATGTCCGAGGATCCTGCCCGGCTCGCACGTCGGCACATCCCCCTTCAGGATGTGCAGGTCGGTGCCGCAAATGGTGGTCTTCGTGATCCGCACGATCGCATCGCCGGGTGCCTGCAAGGCCGGCCTCGGGCGATCCTCGAGACTCTTCTCGCCGGGGCCATGATAAACGAGAGCTTTCATGATCTCCTCCGTTCAACCGTTAGACGGGTTCGCCAGTCAGTGTACGAAAACGATCGGCAGGCGCTGATGATCGATCAGTTCCCGCGTCACGCCGCCAAGCACGAACTCGAGTGCGCGCGAACGCCCATAGCCACCGATCACGAGCACATCGGCTTTCTGCTCCACTGCGTAATTCTGAAGGACAGCCGACGTATCCTTACCGGATGAGCTGATCGGACAAACGCCGCCGCTATGGCCATGTCGCGCGAAAAGGCGGGCGATCTGGACACCGCCCCGGTGCTCCCCGGATTCGACACCCGGATCATCGACAATCGCAACGTCGATACGGGCATCGGGTTCGGCCAGATTGAGAAGCGCCCTCGCGGCGCGGAACGATTCAAGTGATGCGTTCCAGCCCAATACGGCGTGATCGATGGGACCAGGATTCCAGGAGGCCGGCAAAATGACCGTCGGCACGCCCGTAAACAGAAGCGCCTCGGAGATACGGCGCCTCAAGCCATCCCTTTGCCAGCGCCCGACACCCGGAATCAGCGCGATATCCGCGTACTGGCCTTCAGCCTTCACGAGACCGGGTATCAGCCCGCTGGCCTCGAACACCGAGTGAACCTCTACTTCGATCGCGGTATTCCTGGTTCGTTCGCGAACGGCCGCCAGATGTTCGTCGCGCTGGTCCTCGGATACCGTGATGGCCTGCGCGAAAGCCATGGCATCGGCCGCCGCGGCGAATGCGAGATTTTCGGTCACGACGACGATCGTAAGCGCCGCTTCATGCATACCGGCATAGGCAAGCGCCTGATCAACGGCGGTCAGGGAATGCTCTGCACCGTCCACGACGACGAGCACATGTTTGATCTGTGAAATGCTGCTCATGATCGCATCATGGCCCCGGCCATTGATGACCGCACTCCGTAACTTTACAGAGGCACCGCGTGACGCGCACTCGCCCCTGGGGCCGTGAAGAGGGCGCTTCGCGGCGAGTGCATACTCAAGCCTTCGCGTAGTTCGATGGCACCAGGACGGCCGCTCCAACAACGGCGCCACTGCGCAACCGCTCAAGCGCGACATTGGCTTGAGCCAGCGGAAAGACCGTCGTCACGGATTTGACGTTGGCTTTCTGCGCGATCTCGAAAAAGCTTGTGCCGTCTTCGCGGGTCAGATTAGCACTACTTTGGCAGATTTTGCCGAGGAGTTTCCAAAGGACTACGTCCGCAGTGCGGACATGGCCGATCGGGCGGCTTGGAGAGGCGGTCAATGATGGCTTGCCGGATCGCCGGCAAGCTCGGCTTCGGTGGCGGCCCGGCGATTCTTTTTCCCCCCTTTGGCTTGCTTGAGGCGTAGTGACTGGAGGAAGGCGAAGGCGATCATGGACATCAGCGCGTGCCGGTGCAGGCCCTTCCATGATCGGCCCTCGAAGTGATCGAGCCCGAGTTCTTCCTTGAGTTGCTGATGCGCCTGTTCGCAGATCCAGCGGGCCTTGATGGCGCCGGCAAGCTGCTTGATCGGAGTATCGACTGGGAGGTTGGTGAGGTAGTATTTGCGCTCGCCGGTTGAGCGATGCTCGCCAATGAGCCACACTTCCTCGCCCGGCAGGTGCTGGGCGCCCATGTCATGAATGCGCTGCGGCGGACCGTCAGCAACCTTGACGCGGACCGCGGCGAAACGGGCCGAGAGTTGACCTTTGGTTCCACGCCGCCAGCTGACCTTGCGCCATGGCACAGTCTCCAACATCGCCTGCGCCGATACGGACGTGATGTTGGGTATCGCGTTCTTGCGAGGGCGGCCCCGGCCAGCGACCGGAAAGACCATCGCGACGTCGGCGGGGTAGACCTTCTGCTTGAAGGGTATGCCAACTGCCCAGGTGAGGCCACGCTTGCTCAGGCCCTGCCGGAACGGCGCGGAAAGGCCGTATCCTGCGTCGGCAAGCACGCAGCCGAAGCGGACGCCGGCTGCGTGAACCCTGTCGATCTCGGCCAGCGCAATCTCCGGCTTGGTCCGGTAGTGCCGGAAGTCCTCGGGAACTCCGGCACGTTCCAGGCGAGCCATATCGCTCGTCCAACTTTCCGGCAGGAACAGGCGCAAGCCCACCATGACTGGCACCTCGCCCGAAGCCAGAGTCAGCGACACCAGCGTCTGGCAGTTGGCGTTTTTGCCGAGGGCCGAAGCATATTGCGGCGCCACGCCAACCGAATGCCGTCCCTTCTTAGGCAAGGCCGTGTCGTCGATGATCAGCCAGGCGTCATTGGCACCCACCTGCCGGTCGGCTTCGGCAAGCAGCGCCATCTCCAGTGGTGCTTCATCCCAGACGCCGCTGCCGATGAAGTGGTGCAGCTTGTCGTAGCTGACATCGCCATCCCGCGCCGCCATCGGCTGCACGCTCTTGCGGTCACCAGGTCCAATCAGACCTGCTATGTAGGCAGGGCACATCCGACCGCGCGTCTTGTTCCGCAAAGCCACGACAAACGGCGCAAGCCATGCGTCCAGTTCGCTCCGCCAATCCCCGTTCATCGCCAGCCCCCATAAAAGCTGGCTCCCCATGAATCAGGGATTCTGCCCTTTGGGAATCCCGAAAATCACATTTCTGCCAAAGTAGTGTTAGGCTCAGGACCCATTGATTGGCTGAGTGGTCTGTGATTCAGGCTCCGCAAGGAGACTGAGCGTGAGTGACCTGTACTGGCTGACCGACGAGCAGATGGCGCGACTTTCGCCGTATTTTCCCAAGAGCCACGGCAAACCTCGTGTGGATGACAGGCGGGTCCTGAGCGGGATCATCTTCGTCAATCGGAACGGCCTGCGTTGGCGGGATGCTCCCAGGG
>NZ_DATKFP010000106.1:0-20461 GCF_035511395.1 Sphingobium sp. | reverse complement strand
CACGCGTTGCTGTTCAAGTGTTTTGCCGGCTGCGCGACGGTCGACGTGATGCGGGCCATCGAGCGACTGGGCCTACCTACTCAAAATTCCGCAGGGAAGATGCGACTTCCCGATATTCGCTCGGACCGGCTGGGGCCTAAGCCCGCCCTGCGGGTGTGGAACGCGTCCGTTTCTTTGATAGGAACCCCCGCCGAAACTTATCTGTGCGGCCGCCACCTTGATCCGCGCGGGAATGACTTGCGCTTCAATGCCTTTACACCGCTGGGGCGGGGACGAGCAGCGGTATTCCGGCCGGCTCTGTTGGCGGCGGTGCGCGAACATCACCGGATCGTAGCTGTTCACCGCACGTTTCTTGATCCGGCAACGGCTGGCGGCCGTGCGGACGATCTTGCCGAGTCACGTATGATGCTGGGCAGTCCCGGCCGCGGGGCGGTACAACTCATGTCGGCCAGGCGCGTGCTGGGTCTTGCTGAAGGGATCGAAACGGCTCTCGCGGCGATGGCGATCCAGAAGATACCGGTCTGGGCCACGCTGGGTACCGCACGCGCACATCGAGTCCTCCTGCCAGCGGGGCTCGAGCGCCTGGTCCTCCTATTCGACAGGGATGCTGCCGGATGGTCGGCATGCCGCCGCGCACGCGAAACCTACATGAGGCCAGGGCTCGAAGTTCGCCATATCTGGCCTCCTGCTCCCCACAATGACTGGGCCGATGTCTTGGCGGCAATCCGCCGCGGCAGATTTATCGCGGGCGGTTGAGAGCACCGCGCTCCCGTGGCGCGGACGTTCGCCCCGAAAGAGAAGGGGGAGAGGGTAGAGAGGGTAGGGCCGTTCTTGGGCGGGGCCGCCTTTTTCCGCGGAGCTTATCGCATGATCAACCCTTCCATCCGTGTCCCGGCACCCCACCTTGCCGGATCCCCCGTCAATGCGCGCACCCACACGCCGCATCTCAAGGTCATGCGGGAACTCTTGCAGCGCTGCCAGCCGCGCCACGATATCTATACGGTGTTTGGCCACTGCATGGAGGCGATGGCGATCGCGATCGCCAACAGCATCGACCTGCGCGCGCGCGATCAGCGTGAAGCACGCTATCTCGACATCGTCGGTCGGTACGGCGCCGACGTCGTCGAAAGCTTCCCACAGGTCATGGCCGAACTCGCGGTGGCCCTGGAAGCCGGGATGGGCGACGTGCTTGGCGCGCTGTTCCATGACCTCGAACTGCACAACAAGGCAAAGGGGCAGTTCTTCACGCCTTATTCTGTCAGCATAGCCATGGCGCAGATGCTGGCCGGCGATACGGCCGCGCTCCGGGAGAACATCGAAAGACGAGGGTATCTTACCGCAATGGAGCCGGCATGCGGCTCCGGCTGCATGGTCATCGCTCTTGCAGACGTCCTCAGGGCACAGGGTATCAATTACCAGCGCCACCTTCATGTCACCGCGATCGATATCGATCCGCGCGCGGTCCACATGGCCTATGCGCAATTGTCGCTGCTGCATGTCCCGGCTCGCCTGATCGTCGGCAATCCCCTTTCCGGTGAGATTCGCGAGCAGTGGTTCACGCCTGCACACGTCCTTGGAGGTTGGACAGCGCGACTTGCGTCCGAGCCTCGGGGCAAATCGGCGATTGAAACAATCCCGAACGTGACGGCCGCGAAAACGGCGTGCACGATCAGGGACACCGATGGTGCGCCCGGCCGCAACAGGCCGGCCTCGCTACCGCGTCAGCTCAGCCTTTTCTGATCCGCCCATTGATCGTCGGATGCAGCCTTCGCCGGTCGTTCGCCTGACCATAGCTGCCGGTACGATCGGTGAAGATCCATGAGCGCCCGATGTGTCCCGCATCCTGCCAGCCGTCCGCCGCGCATGAACAGCACCTGGTCTGCGGCCTCCGCTGTCGCCAAGCGATGCGTGATCATGATGAGGGTCGTCGCACTGCCGGCTCTGCGCCGCAACCGTGCGATCGCATTGGCCTCACTGTGCGGATCGAGTGCGGATGTGCTTTCATCGAGGATCAGTACCGGCGCGTCCACGCCCGCCAGTCGCGCGAGTTCCAGCTTCTGGATCTGCCCTCCCGACAGACGTTCGCCCTGTTCTCCCAGCTCCATTTCGAAGTCGATCGGCCTGCCGGGTTCGTGGAAACGCAAGAGATGCAACAATTCCTCGACATCGGCGATCGCCTGGTTCCCTGGAGGATAGAGGAGATTTTCCCGCAGCGACCGGTTGAACAGACCGATGAACTGCGGCGCATAGAGAATATAGCGATGCCGATCCGCCCAGGGGATCGCCGCGATATCTGTCCCGCCTATCATGATGCTGCCGGAAGACGGTGTGAGGACCCCGGCCAGGATCTGGGCGAGCGTCGATTTGCCCGAACCGTTGGGGCCCACGATCGCGGCGAACGAACCAGCCGGGATATGCAGCGATATCCCCGCCATGCCGGGCATGCCCTCACCATAGCGGAAGCTCACGTCCGCAGCTGCGATATCCGCAGCGGGCATGGGGAGGGGCGGCACGCTGCTGCCGTCTTGTTCGACCGCCGCAAAGGCCAGAACGTCGCGAATGTTGGCGATGGCCACTCCTGCCTGCGCCAGGACATAGCCGAGCGCGCTCAGCGGAACGGTCAGCCGGAAGGCATAAGCCTGGAGGAGGACGAACTCACCTGCGGTCATGTGTCCCTTGCGCACGTCAATGGCAGCGAGCAGCAGCAGCGCCGCAAGGCCAAGCCCGATCACGCAGAATTGCAGCGCGGCCATGATGCTGAGCGAGCGGTACATGCCGGCAGCCGCGTGACGCTTCGCGTCGAGGGCATCGCCGGCATGCAGCAGTTCACGCTCGAGCGCGCCATTCAGCACCACGCGGCGGGCATTGCGCACGATATCGCCGATCGTGCGCGACACATGCGATGCGGCCGCATTGGTCGCATCGGCATGAGTCCGGTGACGGCTGGCCCCGAGCCAGGTCGCGGCGAGAAATCCCAGAAGCGTAAGCGCCAGGATTAGGACGTAACGAAGCCGGATCAGGCCGGCGATCACCGCGAGACTGGCGATGGCCTGCAGAACTACCGGCCCAAGTCGCCAGATCAGGCCCTCGACGACCAGCGTCAGACTATAGGGCAAACGCTCCAGCAGGCCGGGAACGCGGCCGCTGCGGCTGTCGCGCGCCGCAGTAATCTCCGGCAGGGCAGAGGCCAGCGCGCCGATCGTGAAGTGCCGCGCCAGCGCATCCACCATTTTCGCGGTGCAGGACAGCCTCGTGGTATCGAGTATCGATGCAGCCGCCCAGCATCCCACGAACACCACCACGATGAAGAACAGATACGGGAGCGATCCTACCCGTCCTGCCAGCATGTCGATCAGGAGTTTGAGCGCATAGGGACCGGCAACCCCCATCGCGATCACGAGGGTTTCGAGGGCAAAGGCTTCGATCAGGCTTCGCCTTGCACCCAGGCGCGCCGACAGCATCAACTGCACCAACCGCGCCAATACACCGAATGTCGTCACTGTACGGGCCTCCTGGCGATCAATGAGCCAGAAGGAGGATTGGGAACGCGGCCACTATCCTAGCGCCAAATCGAGGAATTTGGAATGCGCGATTCCATGACCCGGAAGAAGGGGAGGGAGGGGCAGGATTGTGACGGGAGACATGGATCGGCCCGTTGCCCCTCAAGCTCAAGGAGATGGTTCCCATGGCGAGCCTTGCCCGCATGACCGACGCGCACCCCGTGTCCGCTCCCTATCGCATCGACGTCTCGCGCGGCGGCCGTAGTGGCCGCGTATCCTCGGAATGGTACTCCCGGCCCGATGACGAGAAATTCCTCTCGCTCTCCAGTCTCTACGACAGCGTGCGAGCCCGCGCCGATCGCTCGACCACCCGGACCGTTGAAAGCCGCGCGATCCGCGTCGAGGCGAGAAGCGACAACCCTGAACGTCTCGTACTGATCGCGCCGGGCGACGAGCGCCCGCTCACACCGACCAACTGGTCCTTCGGTCAGGTCGCGAGCCTCGTCGGCGCTCCGGCCTCCTATCTGCGCCAGCTGCCGGCGGCGCTCGCCGGTATCAATCTGCAGCACGGACTTGTCACGCACAGGGGCGAGCAGGTCAAAATACTGCAGACCGACGATGGCCGGACAGAGCTGCGTGCCGCGACCGGAAGCCAGTACGGCCGCGTATATGACTGGGAATTGGTGAAAGCCATCATGGCATTTGCCGGGGATGGCGTTGGCGACACACGGTGGAAAGTCCCGGGAGCGATCGATTGGGGAAGCATGAGCTATAACCCCTATGTCGACATCACCAAGGAGACGACCACACTCTACGCATCGGACAGGGACGTGTTCGTATTCCTTGTCGATGACACCCATCCGATCGAGGCAGGCAAGCTGCCGAACGGCGATCCCGACCTCTATTTTCGCGGGTTCTATGCCTGGAATTCCGAAGTGGGCTCCAAAACCCTCGGCATCGCGACATTCTATCTCCGGGGCGTGTGCGCCAACAGGTGCCTGTGGGGCGTGGAGAATTTCGAGGAGGTGAACATTCGACACTCGAAATTCGCCGGCGCCCGCTTCGCGCACCAGGCCGCCCCGGCACTCGAACACTTCGCAAACTCCTCAGCCGAGCATTTCATCACCGGCATCAAGGCCGCACGCGAACGCATCGTCGCGCGCAAGGACGAGGACCGCGACGCGTTCCTGCGCCGGCGCGGCTTCTCGAAAGCCGAGACCACGAAGATCATCCAGACGGTCCTCGCCGAGGAGGGCCACCCTGCCACGAGCGTCTATGATTTCGTGCAGGGCATCACCGCGCTTGCCCGCACCAAGCCGCACCAGGACAGCCGCCTCGAACTCGAAGGCAAGGCGCGGAAGCTGCTCGAACAGGCGCTCTGAGGCGCACCTTTTCCGCTCCGGTTTTCCCTCTTCTCTCCGCGCTCCCGGTCTCCGACCGGGGCGGTTATTCTCATGAAAGGATAAGGTCATGCGCGCCCAATCCGATGTTTCCCTTTCTGATTTCACCGTGGACGTCGACTTCTTCAGCGGCGACGAACACTATGCCACCCATAGCTACACGGTTACCGCCTCGACTTGGTTCAGCGCGCGCCAGCAGGCGCTGCAGATGTCGGTGAACAGCGTCTATGACGACCCGCGCATTCCCGGCCTCAGCCGCACAGCCACCGTCAGGACCGCCTGATGACCCGGGCCAGCACCCGCCGCCTCGGCACCGGGATATCCGCGTTGATCGCCGCGTCGTCCCCGCCCGCCACCACGCTGCCGCTCGCCAGCATCAGGGCCGGATATAACCCCCGTCGCTATTTCGACAGCCGCAAGCATGACGAACTCGTGGCTTCGCTGCGGCTGCGCGGGATGCTCCAGCCCATGCTGGTCCGTCCGGCGAAGGAGGCGGAAGACACGTACCTGATCATTGCGGGCGGACGTCGCTACCGGGCGGCGCTCGAAGCCTTCGGGCCGGAGGGCGAGGTGCCGGTCATCATCCGCGAGATGACCGACCAGGAGGCTCTCGAGGCGGCGATCGACGAGAATGACGTGCGCGACGATGCCTCGGAAACCGAGCAGGCCGATGCGGCCGTTCGCGTTCTTGCCGCGTGCCAGGACGACCGCGCCGAGGCCGCCCGCCGCCTCGGTTGGTCCAAAACCAAGCTCGATCGCCGCCTGGCGCTTGCCGGCCTGTCCGGGCACGTCAAGGCCGCGCTTGACGAGCGCCGGATCAAGCTGGGCCATGCCGAACTGCTCGCCGCCGTTCCCGCCGACAAGCAGGAGAAGGCGCTGGAGACGATCCTCGCCTCTGGCCTCGACGTCGGAAAGACCCGCGATCTGCTGATGCGGGTCACGCAGGACCTCGCCCATGCCATCTTCGACAAGGACGAATGCCTGGCCTGCCCGTTCAACTCGGCAGCGCAGCGCGCCCTGTTCGAGACTCATGTCGAGGACGGCCATTGCACCAACGCCGGTTGCTTCGAGCTCAAGACCCAGACCGCCTTAATGATCCGCTTCGAACAGGAGGAGTGCGCTCAAAAGGCGGCAAGGGGCGCGAAGTCTCCCTTTGACGACGATGCGCATACCGAACGGCGTGAGGACGATATCGACGATCCCGATGCCCATGCTGGTGACGATGAAGGCTGCGTCGTCAATGATGCGGGCGGCGCGCACTCCCTCGGCCTCCCGGGCGAGCAGGGCGCATCGTCAGCGAATGACGGCGGGCGGCGGGCGGCGCGGATTGCCGCGAGCGATACCAACGGCAGAAAGCCCGACACGCCAAAGTCCACTGTTACCGCCCGCTCGATCGCCGTCCGAACGAAGGAACTGCGCGAGGCGGCGTGGCGCACCGCGCTCGCCCGGGCGCTCGCGGGCAATGCGGCCCATGCCCAAACTACGATCCTGGTGGGGGCGATGTCCGGCACGCTCCCGCAAATCAAGGCCGAGACGTTACGAGGGCGTGCCGGCCTGCTGGTCGGCATGTCCTTCCCCGATCTCGATTTCAGCCAGCAGATCGCCGCGATCCTGGAGCTACCGGAGCCGCAGGCCGCGACAGTGCTGTCCGCCATCGGCGCGGCCTATGCCAAGGATGTCTCCAGCTTCGATAATGTCGCGGACTTGGCGAAGGTCTTCGCAGTCGACCTGCGCGACACCTGGCAGGTCGATAGGGCTTTCCTCGAACGCTACTCGAAGGAGGAACTCAGGTTCATCGCCCGCGAATGCGGGGTGATCGCACACATCGGCGAGAAGGCGTTCGCCAAGTTGCTCGGCCAGAAGAAGACCGATCTCATTGCCGGGATGCTCCACGCACTCGGCTTCGACTGGGCAGGGCGTCTGCCGAGCGCCATGACCCTCGACGGCGCATATGGGCGACCGCCTGCGCGCCAAGTTGCATCGGCAAGCGAGGTTCCGATCACGGACCTCGCCGCCTGAACGCTCCCACACTCTGTCCAGAAGGATTTCTCGCCATGCTGATCACCAGCCTGCTCCCGCTGCTCGCCCGCTATTCGCTCGGCTGCGATCTTGTCGCCGGGCCCGAGGGTAGGGTCACGCTCACCATCATCCCGCGCATGATCGAAGGCACTGGGCACAAGCCCGAAGCCGGCGAAATCCGGCCGATCTCGCTCACCGCCGGCGCCGCCGAGATCGATGCCGAACTTGCCAAAGGCGAGGACGGCGCACTCGGCCAGCTCATAGCCGGTCGCAAGGCGCTCGCGGACCAGCTGGAGGAGCAGCGGCAGGCTACCGAAGCTGCCCGCGCTGCTGCCGCCACGAAGATCAAGGCTGAAGCCCCATCGCCGAAACCGGGCGCCGCCGGCGCCAGCGCCCAGGCTCCCGACAGCCCGCCGGCTGACGCCAAGCCCGACGAGCCGGCCAGCCTCTGGTGACGCACGTCGCGAGAACACACTCAATCTTTTCCTCGATCCCCTGGAGACAGTCATGCAGATCGATCATCTCACCCGAACCTATCGCTATGACGGCATCGACCTGCCGGTGCCGCCGCATCTCGCGAATGACCCGGGAGCGCTGCGTGCCTATCATGCGACGCTCTACCCGGCGATCCTCAACGCCGAGATGGTCGACGCCGGTGTCACGGGCGGCGCACATGTCACCGAATATCGCCGCGCCGTCGGCACCAAGGGTTGATCGCGGTGCCCATGTCGCCGCGTCGCTCAGGCACCGTTATCCCGCCTGCTGTGCGCAGAACCCTCCTGGACTGGATCGAGACAGATGATGGCGATGCTGCCGGCTTCACCCCGCCCGTCTGCAGCCCCCGGGCCCGTGCCCTCCACGCGCGGATCGTCCTCGATCCGCGCGGCAGCGCGAGCGAGGGGCGCCAACCGCTACAGCCGCCAGCCGGACTTCGCCTCCCGCCGCTCGGTTGATCTTGCCGGCCGTGCCGTTGCACTCTCGCCTGGGATCCCGACGGTGTTCGATGCGCCGCTGGCGCCGCATCACCGGTTGGTCGGGCGCTGGGCCGCATCGCGAGGGCAGCATGCGAGAACCTATACGCGCGTCGAAGCCCGCCGCCACATCGAGGAGGCCTTCGACGCCGCGGTGCTCGAAGTCCTGGACCCGATAGAGATCGTCGATCTGCGCATCGCCGTCCTGGGCAGCGAGGCGGATGGACCGCCTGCCATCGCCATCATCTGCGAAAGCATGGGGCAGCTTGACCTCGGATGGATCGAAACCGGCGATGCGCCGACGGCGTGGCGCGCGGCGGCCTACAGGGCGCTCGAGAAGACGCTCGGGGGCGTCCTGCCGGTATTCAGCTACCAGGATCTCTTCGACGAGATGTCGATGTATTACTGGGAGGGGGAAACCGATGACGATGCAGCCCGCTGCAGCCTGATCGAAAATCACGGCGCGGACGTCGAGGATCTCGACGCCCTCATACTCCCTTCGCAAATGAACGACCGCCGCCCGGGCTGGATGATCGCCGCGAACGCGGCGGCCCCGACCCGGCTTCCTGCGACTTTACAAATTAAACTGGCGGATTTGCACGCTTCGCATGAGGCGTTCGGCAAGGTCTCGCGGGAAGGTGGAGCATGGCACTTCGACTTCGATATCGCGAGCGAATATCTGCCCAGTATCGAGGAATGCGCCTCGCTGCCGCCGCTGACCCTGGTTCCCTTCGGGCCTTTCGCGCGCGAACTCGATGATGTGATGCGCAGCGGCATGGAAATGGGCTTCATGGATATCGCGGGTATCTGCCCGCTGCCGGATGCGGCCCACATCGACCACTGGTTCGCCTCGCTGCGGCTCGGCGCGCAGCTCCTGCTCGCTGCGCAGAAGCTTATCCGGACCGATCCACCCCGAGCGCGAGGCAATCATGTCCGATCATAGCACCCACTTCGAAGCCAGCGGCGGCGGTCTCGTTCTGACGAACGCCATCCTGCTCTATACGAACCAGGCGCCTCGGCATCTCAAACCCTATGGCGCTTCCCCGGTCGATGCTGCGGCTTTCGCCAGTATCCATGCGGTCGAACTCGGCGGCGATGGCCAGCCGACGATCGCGGCCGGTAGTCCGCTGACCCGTGCGTACCTGCGGCGATGGTCCGAGGCGCTTGACCGCACGGTCGTGCCGGAGCTCCTGCCGGCCAATGTGCTGGTCGCTCACCCCGACATGCTCGCCTGGTGGGTGCCGGCACAGGTACGACCGGCCCATTTCGCGCTGTCCGACCCTCCTGCCGATCTCCATGCGCTGGCGGCGCGAACGACGGTGCCGGTTCCCTATCCAGCCCATCTCCTGATCGCCACGCCCACTGGTCTTGGCGTCTATGCCCTCCCGGTAAATGAACGTCCTGTCGCCGAAACGCCCGTCCTGCACTCGCCGATCCTGAATGTCTTCGTCGATGGTATGCTCTGCTGGGGCAATATCCTGAAGCCCAAGGCGCTCGGCATCGCTTGCATTGCGGCCTATGAAAGCGCGGTGTTCGCATCCTGGTCGACGCATCCCAATCCCGGCCAGGACCAGACCGTGCGCGGGAAGGGCGGGCTGGTTCGGCTATGGGATGATCTGGCCGCTCGCCGGGCAACCCGTTTTCCGGTCAGCCGTCTCAAGCCTTTCGGTACCGTCAGGCGCGGGCAGGGTCTGCGAACGGCCGGTGGGCCGGCGGTCGGCACGATGACACTGGCCCGCCTGATCGCGGATTTGCGGGTATGACGAAGCTTGCACATGATCCGACGGCGGCGGCGGTGCTCGGCGCCATGCCCTGCTATCCGGTGCCGCCCTTCGGACGATCACCCGCTCTCGACACGCTGCGCGCTTCCCGTGCCGGCCATGGCCTCGCTATTGGCAACGACGGAGTGATGCTGATTCTGCGCCGCCCCTGGCTGGCACTGGATGTGCCGGTTGCCGCGCCCATCGCCGGCTATGTTCCTTATGGCAGCATCGGGCCGCCGCGGGCCGATCTACGCTGCGGCCTCGTACCCCGGCGCTATTGCGAGCACATCCTGCAATTTCTGCGGGAAGCCCTGCCTAACGAGGCAGCGGCATTCGTTCTCTGGAACGAGGATACCCGGGAGTTTGCCGTGGAGTTGCCAGCCATCGAGGAAGCGACACCGACGCGGCTCGTATATCGCATGCCGACCCTGCGGCCCCCTTGGCACATCGTCTGTGACATCCACAGTCACGCGCGCGGCAGCGCTTTCTTCAGCGCCACCGATGATGCCGACGATGCCCATGCGACGAAAGTCTCTGTCGTCTTCGGCCGACTGGACCATCCAGACGGACCGGCCATGTCCACGCGGCTTTGCGCGGGGCGCATGTTTCTACTCCTGGCGCGCGGGCCCTTTGCAGGAGTGTGCGATGCAGCATAATCCGATGCCGCGGCACTATCTTCCCGCTGGCCTCGACAATCGCGCAATCACGGTCCTGCTGGTCGGTTGCGGCGGGAACGGGGCGCAGATGCTGATGGGGCTCGCCGCACTCGATACGGCGCTACGCGCGATCTCGTCGCGCTCGCTCGAGGTCGTCGTTGTCGACGATGATATCGTCACGGAAGCGAATCTCGGGCGTCAGCCCTTCTATCGCTGCGACCTCGGCCATTCCAAGGCACGCACGCTGACCGAACGCATCAATCTCGCCCATGGCCTTGCCTGGAAGGCTGTTCACGGACGCGCGCCTGCAGCGATCGCGATCGAGGGCTTCGACATCCTCATCAGTTGCGTCGATACCGCATCAGCGCGCCGGGCGCTGGGGGCGGCTGTGCAGACCGGCAAAAGCACGCCCGCTTACTGGATGGACCTCGGCAACCGCGCGAGCGACGGCCAGTGCCTGATCGGTTGCCCGCGTCGCATGATCGGCGGCGATCACTCCGTCCTGCCGACCGTGCTCGAAGCTTTCCCTGAACTCGCCGACGAGAGTGCGCCAGAAGATGATGCGCCCTCCTGTTCAGTTGCCGAAGCGCTCGAACGCCAGTCGCTCTTCGTGAACCGTGTTCTCGCGAGCCATGCGCTCGCGCTGCTCTTCGATTTGCTCGGGCGCGGTTCGATCGGACATGCCGGGGCCTTCATCAATCTTGCCAGCGGGCAGACCGTTCCAATCCCGCTTCTCTTCACGAATGGCACATCACTTGCGGCGGCCAGACACGCAAATATCTCGCGTTCGTGGCCTGTATAGGCTATGTCATATGCCAAGGAGTTGCCATGAAACTCGAACGTCACGTCAAACTGTTCAAGAACGGCCGCAGTCAGGCGGTCCGCATTCCCCGTGAGTTCGAACTTCCGGGCGAGGACGCCATTATCCGCAAGGAAGGCTCGCGCCTGATCATCGAACCCGCCCGGCCACGCTCCCTCCTTGCCGTTCTCAAGACATGGGAGCCGCTCGATGAAGAAATCGGCCCAATCGAGGACTTGCCGGCAGAACCGGTCGACATCTGATCCATGTTCCTGCTCGATACTAACATCCTGTCGGACCTGATCCGTCAGCCCGATGGCATGGTCGCCCACGCTATCGCCGATGTCGGAGAGGATGCAGTTGCTACCAGTATCATCGTTGCCGGCGAACTGCGCTATGGCGCAGAAAAGCGCGGATCGCCGCGCCTGAAAAGTAAAATCGAGGATTTGCTGTCTCTCATTGCGGTGCTGCCGCTCAAGGACGATGTCGACGCCTGCTACGGGCGCCTGCGTGCCGAACTCGAGCGCCGTGGCATGCCGATCGGCGCCAACGACATGCTGATCGCCGCCCACGCGCTCGCAATCGGCGCGACCCTCGTTACCGACAACATCCGCGAGTTCGAGCGGGTCAATGGCCTGCAACTGGTGAACTGGCTCCGAACCACCTGACACCAGGTTCGCGCGGGATTGCCGGACTGGTTCGCGTGGTCAGCGAATGAAGAAGGGAGGGGGAGGGCAGAAGGGTGATCCCAGGGAGATCGCTCCATGCTCAACCCGTGTTACCAGCGCCTGCAAACAACGCCTTGCCGGCCACGCCGAACGCCTAAGGCATTGGCAGCTTTATCGATGCGGAGCCTTGCGGCATGACCGCAGATCCTGCCGCCTTCGATCCCGCAATCTTGGCTTGCTGGATCGCGCATGGCCGCCCCCCCGATCATGCCTAGGTGCTGGCATCGGTATGGACGGATTATCCCGACCTCCCTTTCGATGCGCCGCTGCATGAACGCATGGCGCGCAGCCGCGCACGCGTCGCGGCGCTCCGCCCGTTCAACGACGCGATACGCGAGGACGCCGAACGCGAAAGACAGCGCGCGAACTTCGCCTGTATCGAGACGCAGGTAGCAAGCGGCCCGATAAAGCCCTTCGATCGGGCCATCCTCCACGCCCGGGACCAGCATGGTTATGACTGGGATGCTGCAGGGTTGTATGCGCAGGGCCGCTGCGCGGCAGAGCCGGGCCGCGAGCTTCGTGATTTCTCGGTACCGCCGGGTGAAGCTTCGCCCGCTTATGCCCAGGGTTTCCGGGATGGCGGCGGCTGTTTCGCCGACCTGTTCGATATGGCCAGGCGTTCCTACGCGGCCGCCGAGCGCAACGCAGACCGATTGCCGATTTTGGCAACGCCCCCGTTTTCAAGGCCCGCTCCCAGCAACTGGCCATCTCCGACAGACGCCCCGCGTCCGGCCCTGTGGTCGAAACGCGCCGTCATCATCGGTGCCGATACGGCAGCCAATGCAGGGGTAGGATTGATAACTATGCTGCAGGCGCATCCCGGCCATGCCATTGCGCACACCATCATAGCCGATGGGGCCCGAGGTTTTCGGTCATTGGGCAATTGTGATCACGTCCGGACGGAGGATCCCGCCGGTCAGCTACGCTCCTTGCTCACCGGGGTCGAACTGGACGACCTGCTTATCATCGCCGATGCGGCGGACCTCGCCTTGCTAGATCAACATGCCAGCCCGCTTCCGCTCTGCCGCACCATGGAGCGCACCCGAAATTCGCATATCCAGCAGTGCGCGCAATTGCGGACCTGGCTGGACCGCGGACTATTCGCCGGCGAGGTTCTCGCCAGCGGCCATATCCGCTGGACGAAGCTTGCCCAGGGTCTCTCCGGCCGCCTCGGCGAATTCGTCGCCCGTTCTGCGGGTAAAGCCCAGCCGCGAGGACACAGCATCGTTATCGAACGGTGCGATGGCAGCCCCGCCACCGGCTACATGACGCCGCAGGGTGAACTGCTGAGCCCCAGACGATGATCACCAACAAGGACCATATGCGCAGGCACATGGCAGCGATGCTGCGCCGGTTCGCGGCCGCCAACCCGCATCATGGCGGCGCGGCCGCCTGATCCAGGAACGATGCACATGACACATTATACGCTATCTCATCTCGACGCGGCTGCATGCCTGTGGGAAGCGGTCCTCGACCTGCGCGATCATCCGGCCGCCGAGCCTGACGATCTTGCCCGCGCGCTGGCCATCCGAAAATCGTTCAAGGCGATTGGGACCTGTACCATGCGCGTCATCGTCGTTGGCTGGATCGATGCCGTCGATGCCGCCTGGTACAGGATCCAGAACACCTGCCCTTTCTGTTTCGACTGGTCCTTCGTGAAACAGTGGGTCATCGACACCATCGACTGGTCTGACCCGGATAATCCCGCCATCCATATGGGCCTGGGTCTTAGCTCAAACCGGAATGGCGCGATTGCCGTGACCGGAGCGGGATCGCAGTCGCACCTTTTAGCCAGACCGCAACTCACTCGAAACGACCATGTCGCCCTGCTTGCACGAATACGCGCCGCACTGGACACGCCGGACAGCCTCGATGCCGCCGCGCGCGCCACGTTGATCGAGGTCATCGGCGCCAGTGAAAGCGGGCTCAGGGTTTGTGCGCTGCCATGGCCGATCGATGTCCACCTCGGGATCATCGAGCACCGGCACGGCGTCAATTTTTACGCAGGTCTGAGCCGCGATGCTCTCTTCGCGGAGATGGCGAACTATGCACGCGAATGCTGGCAGGAGATCGGCGACAGGCGCGATCCGCATACACTGCCCGATGACGAAGTCATCACCGCCTATTTCGACGATCACCCGTCAGAAAGCCATTCGACCGAGATCCTGCGCCTGGAACCGGTCCCGTCGGTCCGGCCTGCCCGCTCCATCGAAAGCGGCGCCTACTGTGTGCTCTCGACGGCGCACCTGACGGTCCAGACCGCCGGCCTTCTCGACAAATGGGCCTGCTGGCCTCCGAGCGACCGCCCCATCGACATTGCCGCCTCTGTCTATGGCTGGTTCGTGCCGACGCGCCCGCTTCCGGGTGACCGCCAAGTGCAGATCCCGGCCGACCTGTCGCGACTCATCGTGTTCGGACGTGATCGAGGCTTCCAGTTCCTGCTGCTCGACTGCGATGGCGATCGTGCTGCCGACCTGCCAGTCCACGACTGGTGATGGCGGTATAGGACGGTATGCCGACAAGGACGAGAACTGGCTGCTGTTGCGCGGAGAACGCCGCCATTCCTGGACCCATCGTCCTCAAGTCATGATGGAGTGCCGCCGGTCCCTTCGAGCAGCGGCAGCAGCATCGCATGCAACGCATCCTCCGCGCGCTCGCGCCGTTGTCCATCGCTCGAGGCGAGGTCCTTCCTCATCCAGTCGGGCAAGCGCCGTACGAGGTCTCGCAGCCTTACATCGTTTGAAGTGCTCATCCCCTCCTCTTTGCAGGACGCAAATCCCGGCGACAACCGCCTTGCCACTTTGCGCGCACGCGCAAACGAGTGTGAAGGGGAGGGGGCGGAGCAGGGGAGACGGCCGGATGGTCCACCGCCGAGACAGGAGCACCTCCATGACGATCGCCACTCATGATTTCACTCGCGATACGAAAGTCCCGCTCGGTTACTGCTCAACGGGCCTTCTCGAGCTCGACCTCGGAAAGCTGATGTCGGGCCGCTGCCTGATCCAGGGATCTTCGGGGGCAGGCAAGAGCCAGACGCTGCGCCGGATCGTTGAAGAAGCCTTCGACTATCTCACGACCATCATCGTCGATCCGGAAGGCGAGTTCGCCAATCTCGCCGCGCATATCGGCGCCACTACCGTTATCGCGCGTGACTACGCCAATGGTGGGCTTACCGCGCTTGCGCTACGCACGCGCCAGCACCGTATCGCTCTGCATCTCGATCTCACCGATCTGGAACCCGACCACCGCATCGAGAAGGCCGCCGCTTTCTTCGCGGGGCTCCTTTCGGCGCCGCGCGAGCACTGGGCCCATACCGTGCTGGTCTGCATCGACGAAGCGCATCTGCTCGCACCGCATATGGCTGCCTCCGCCCGCGATGCGGAAACCCGTCGCCTGGGCGTGGCGACCCTTACCGACATGTGCGCGCGGGGCCGCAAGCGCGGGATCGGCACGATCATCGCGACCCAGCGTCTTGCCAAGCTCGCCAGTTCGGTGGTCTCCGAACTGCATAATCACCTGATTGGCCTCAACGTCTTCGACCGTGACGTGGCGCGCGCCGCCGATCTGCTCGGCTTCGGTAGCGATCAGGCAGCGCTGCTGCGCCAGCTGTCGGCAGGAGAATTCTTCGCCTTCGGCCCCGCGCTATCGGCAATGCCCGTGCTGGCGAAGATCGATCCGACGATCACGCCCCATATCGGTCGCACGCCCGATCTGGTCTCCGCCGCCGTCTTCGATCCGGATACGAGCCGCGCTTTGCTCGACCTCGAGACTTTGCGCGAAGTTACGCCGGCCAGGACCGGGCCTATCGCCATGCGGGGCCAACGCGCACTCGACGCCTTTCTGCTCGACCCTGCCGCTCCGGCCGCCGCACGCATCGCCGGTGCCTTGGGCAACATTGCACCCAATGCCACGACGGCCGACGATCTGGCGCGTCATCTCGCTCTGCCCGCCAAAGACGTCGATGCCGGGCTCGACCTGCTTGCCGCGATCGGCGCCTCCGACACCATGCCGCGCGGGGATACGCGTATTGCGCGTCTGTCTGCCAGATTGCGCCTGCGCGTCGTCGATACGCCGGTCGTCGGCTTGGCTTGAAGGAAGCGGAACATGGCCCAAAGCAGCTTCGATCTCGACGCCGATATCGTCGAACTCACCCCGTTCGTCCCCGGGGCTGATGCCACCCCAGTGGTGCCGCTTGCCGAACTGGCTTTCCGCTCGGATGCATGGCTGCCTGATGATACTCTGCATCTGCGTACCGCGTTCGCGGACGACTGCACGATCGAGGAGATCGCCGCCAAGCTTGGCCGGTCCCGGGCAGCCGTCGCTACCCGCATCCATGATCTCGGGCTGCGCCGTAACTCGCAACGATCCTGGAGCGACTGGGACGACGAGGAAATGGCGCGCTGCTATGCGCATGAGCCGGCGGCAACGCTGGCCGCCCGGCTTGGTCGCGGAGTGAGTGCGCTCTACGCCCGGGCCCGGTTGCTCGGCCTCTCCGAACCCGGATCCCCGCCTTACAGTGGCTGGGAAGATGCGCAATTGCGTGCAGGATACGCGAAAGGCGTCCCCGTCGCCCAGATCGCGAGCCTGATCGGCCGGCCCTTCGCGGGGGTTATCGCGCGCGCTTCGGCGCTGGGGCTGCGCCATGCCTGCCAACCGGACGACTGGAGCGATGCGGAAATGAACCGGGCCCTCGAACTCGCGGCAACCGGATCACGCTATGTCGCCATCGCACAGGCCCTGGCGGCCGAAGGCTTCCCGAGCCGGAACAGCCGCAGCCTCGGGCAGCGGCTCCGCAAGCTCGGTTATGGCAGGGGATGGGGCCGCCCCTGGACCGCAGAAGAGGACGCGCTTCTTCGTCATGCCTACGCGACGGGCGCGAGCCTGACGCCGCTGCGGGAACGGCTTGGCCGCACACCGCATTCGATCCGCTGGCGGGCCGAGGCGCTTGGTCTCAGGGGCTCGCATGTCCGCCGCGACGGGTTCCGGCAGGGCCCGGTCTGGACACGGCAAGAGGAAGCCCGGTTGCGGGCAGAGTATGGCAGGGTTCCGACCCGTGAGATCGCCGAGGCGCTCGGCCGCGGCGTGCGGGCCGTTCTCTATCACGCGAACCGGATGGGACTGGTCCACGGTTTCATGCGAGCGTTCAGCGCCGACGAGGACAAGGCGATCCGCAACGCCTGGCTCCACGGTGTTTCGATGGTGGACGTTGCCGCTGCTCTTGGCCGCGATCCCGCCGTCATCGGAAAGCATGCCGCGCGCCTCGGCTGCCGCTTCACAGATCCGGCGCGGCCCAGGCGAGGACCGAAGACGCGCCGGGCGAACCGGCCGCCTGTCACGCTTCACAGCCTGCTGACGCTCGGTTCCGCGTTGCCGGTCGATATCGACCTTCCACGCGCTGCCTGATCCGGCCACCGCTCCTTTTTTCGGAGGTTTCATGTCCGTGCCTGTTCCGCCAAGCAGCCTGTCGTCTTTGAGGCGAGAGCTCTCAAGCTTCGATCATGCGCTGAGGACGGCCCAGCAACTGCGGCGCGCGACCGGTGTGCCGCACTATGTCGTGCATGGTGTTACTCCGCTGCAGGCGTTCAGGGTTACGATGCGGCCGCCGGCCTGGCCCGACCGCTGGCTGGCGATGGTCGCATGACCGCTTTCATCCGCCGGGAGAGTTTGCTGGACCGTACCGGCACAGATGCGATCATCGCGCACGCTCCCGGCGATCTGCACGAATTCCAGTGAGCCGCGGGGCCGGTTCCTGTCGAACAGCATCGTCATTCCAGCTTGGGGATCGAACGCTTCGATGTGGGCTGCCGGTAACAGCGCTCGACGACACGGCCCCGGGCGATCCTGGAGACTGTCCGCCTGGCCGGGCTATTCCCGATTGATTGGCAGGCCTGAGGGAAGCGTCGCTTCAGGCTCATCGACCTTTGGTCTGTTATGCAGCCATTCCGCCGCGCGGCCCGCCACCATCTCCCGATCGGTCCCGATACCGGAAACGCACCTGCCGGTGCCGCTGACCACGCCGCCCCGTAGCGCCTGTCATGACCGCCGGTTCACATCGCTGCGCCTCGCTACGGCGACTTCCGCTAGCGTTGCATCAGCGCGGCTACCGCCGCGCCTCCTGCACCGCGCCCTGTTCCTCCTGCGCCATTCCTTGCGTCTCGCCTTTGCCCTGGTCATGCCGCGATGCAGCGGGGAGTTGCGGGCGACCGGGACGTGGCGCGTGGGCCGCGGCGGCGCTGCGCCGGAGGTTGCGGTCCGCCCGGTCACGGGCGGGCGGCGCGCGGGGCAAGGGCGGGATAGAGAGGAGAGAAGGACCGGTGTGGGTGTCGCCGAGAATGGTTTCGAGCGACATTCGAAAGGTCAAGACGATGAACATCGGTGAAATCTTCAATCAGAACGGCCGCCTGACGGGCTCGATCGCCACCCGCACGATCGACCTCCCCCGCATCGGCCTGCGCAAGGTGGTGAGCGAGAACGATAAGGCCCCGGTCTACGAGATCCTCGCGCTCAACATTGCCCGCCGCTGGGTCCAGATCGGCGCGCTGTGGGAAGCCGTGTCGAAGCGCGGCGAGGTGTTTCTCGCGGGGAACATCGACGACCCCAGCCTGCCCGAGCCGCGGCCGATCGCGCTCTTCCCCGCAGATCACGGCGGCTACATGGTCGCATGGCGCCGCGATACCATGCGCTCGGACTTCGGTGGCAGCATGGGTGCGAGCCGCACGAACTACGACGATCGCGGTTCGCGCGACCAGGGCGGCTTCGGCGACAGCACCGTGGGTGCCGGCGGCGAACGGTCGGGGACGGATGCTCCGTTCGAGGAGGAAGACCCCTTCTGATCGCGCGCTGATCAGTCCCGTCGGGCCGGGGAGGCATCAGGCTTCCCCGGCCCGTTTCGATTTCGCTCATGAGGAGACATCCCATGCGCCTCTCATCTGTGCAGCATTGCGCGCCGTTGACCGACCTTACCGCGCTCGCCGCCGCGATCATGGCCAGCCCCTCGATCCGCGACCTGCTTACGCGCCGTGTCGGCGGCGCGCCCGGCGTGCCGGAGATCCCGGCCGGCATCACCTGCGGCGAGATCATCGCCGCCATTTACGACCTGCTCGAGAATACGCCGCTTGCACCCCATGCGGCCGGGATCGTCGATGCCGTCCTGACGCACGCGGCATACGGCGGGGACGTCGTGGCAAGCAGGCACTGACCGGCACGGCGCACACACAGGGCCGGTTCGCTACCCTCACGTTCGCGGCCCTGCTTCCTTTTGGTCCCTGACAGGGAGACGTTCCATGAACCACGATCATTCGCGCAGCATAAGCCGCTTCGCCGACCTGCCCGCGCTGTTCGCCGAAGTGACGGCGACGCCGGAATTCCAGCGCACCTTCGGGGATCCCATACCCCTCTCGATCATCAGCCCGGGGGATGAGCCGGGCGAATATGCCATGCCCGAGCCGCTCCACGCTCAGGCCGATTGTGCCGGGATCATCGCCACCATCTTCGACCTGTTAACCGATACGCGCCTCGATGCGCTCGCCGCCGAGATCGCATGGGGCATGGTGAACAGCTTCCATTTCGTCGCGGGAAAGCTCGAACGACAGGAAGACCTGCTGGCCGATGAACTGCGCGATATGATGCGCCGCTCCGACCTGTCCGAGGTCTTCAACACCGAACTCGAGGAGAAGCAGCTGCTGTGCCAGTCGCTGTCCGAACAGCGCGAAGCGGTCGAGTGCATGCGCGACTATGCGGCGGACACCTTCCGCGTGCTTTCGGGCCGTCCGTGGTCTCCCACGCGCGGCTCACGCGTCTCGAAGGTCGCCACCGCCACGCAGGTCGCGATACAGGACTTCCTGCGCGCCCGCGAACTCGCCGATCGCGAGCGCTATCGCCCGCGCGGTCCTATCGTCGTCGCGTCGGGCCATGCCGAATGGCATGACTGGCAAATCCTGTGGGACCGGCTCGACGCGATCCTTGCACGCATCCCGCACATGACGCTGGTGACGACCGCGCAGCGCAAGGGCTTCGATGCGATCGTCGCCTCGTGGGCGGGAAGCCGCGAGGTCCAGCTGGTCACGTATTCGCTGACAGGCTCGGGGCGCGGCGCTCCCTTTGCACGCAATCGCAAGCTGGTCGAGCTGAAACCCGTCGAAGCCGTGCTGGGCGAGGGATCGGGAATCCAGGCGAACCTGTACCAGGCGCTGCGAAAGGTCGGGGTTCCGATCCATGCCTTCCGCAAGGTCGATCAGGCACCTGCCGAAAAGATCGCCGCGCTTCCGCGTGGCCGCGTTCACCGGGTAGCCTGACACCGAAGTATCAGCGTATTTTCGGGGGCGCGCGTTGCGCCGCTCCCTTTTTTTGCGCAAGGGGTGCGCAGGGCTGCGAGGTCGCGGGCGCTCCACTGAGAGGCATGCGCCTGGAGGCACCCGTTGCGAATCAGGGGCATCGAGCCCCAGATTCGCAAAGCCTCTTTTCTCTCTCAAGAATTCCCATTTTTGGCACGGGACCGCGTCGGCCTCAAGGACGACGGGGCCCCATATGTGGACGGCCCCCTGCTTACAAGAGCTGAGAAGAAGACCAATCGGATCGCTTGCGCTCATATGTCCGGTCTGATGTCGCGGCCGCATATGACCGCTG
>NZ_DATKFP010000105.1:0-2509 GCF_035511395.1 Sphingobium sp. | reverse complement strand
CCGCCCAATGTGATTTCCAGGGCATCGATTGGGCGGATGTAGAATTCGCCGAACGCGGCATAGCTGTTGGAAATCTGCGTATCGTCATTCAGGCGTGGAACGGTCGACAAGGTGCCGATCTGTGACTGGTAGAGCGAATGCACTTTCTCACGGAAATAGAAGAGGCCGACGGTATAGTCGATCAACCCGCCGCTGGCCGAAGACAACTGCACTTCCTGCTGGATCTGCCGCTGCTTGAGGTGCGCGCGCAGGTTGACCTGTGTGACTGGCGGCGGCTTGCCCCAGAGCGAAGAGGCGAACACGTCGCGGAACCCGCGATAGCTTGAAACCCATTTCACCGTGCCGAGGCCCGTTTCCCAATTTATCGTACTGGCAATACCCGCGCCGTCGAAACGCGGGTCGTTCTCCGGGAAGGGACCGCGGAAGGCGGTGAACGGGTCGTCATAATAAAGCGGGCAACGTTCGAACTGGCCGGCTGAGACGTTGCCCGGCACATATTCGCCCGTCGCGGGATTGGTGACGAGGCCCGGCCGGGTGCCGAGAGCGGCGCAATTGGTAGGCGTCACCGCCTGTATCCCCGAACGGTTACGGGTATAGTCGGCAGCGATATCGATGGTAAGATCATCGATGGGGGCGAGGCGAAGGACGGCACGATAATCCTGCGCGCTGACGCCATTGGCGCGGTCGCCGGTATCCTTGCCGGTGGCATCGACCAGCTTTATATAGCCATCCTGATCGCGGGTCTGCACCGCCAGGATCAGGCCCGCCTTGTCCCGTGCCAGGACGATATTGGCGTTGGCCTTGAAATCGCGCCGGTCGTCGGTACCGAGCGTGGCGGAAATCTTGGCCGAGTTGTCGTGAAGATCGGGCTTGCGCGTAACGAACTTGACAGCACCGCCGGTCGAATTGCGACCATAAAGCGTACCCTGCGGCCCGCGCAGCACCTCTATCCGCTCCAGATCGAGCGCACCGGCCAGAGAGCCGACCAGTCGGCCGATGAACACATCGTCCAGATAGACGCCGACATTGGGATCGGTGCCGAATCCGACATCATCGATGCCGACGCCGCGCAGGAAGATTTGCGCGGAGGAGGCGGAAGTCGTCGCGGCCTGGATATTCACATTGGGCACGAACCCGTCGAGTGCCCGCAGATCGTTGACCGCTCTTGTTTCCAGCGATTTGGCGTCGACGGTGGCGATGGCGATGGGAACATCCATCAACGTTTCCTCACGCCGCCGGGCCGTGACGACGATCGCGCCCTCTTCCTGCGCCTGCGCGCCGGCTTGAGGGTTGTCGTCCTGCGCCATGGCCGGGCTGGTCGCCATGGCGAAAGCGATCGCGAACAATGATGGGCTTGCTCTGCCGGGTTTGCTCATGGAATATCCCCTCTCGTCCATTGTCGTCGCCGACGCACTTGGCTGTCTCCGGCTTAATGGATTGCTTATATATCTTATTCTAGCATACTATAACCATGCGATGTGCTGAGTGGAAGCATTTTTGCCGAACTCTGACGCGAAAGCACGATCCACGACAATGAGAGGCTGCCATGAGGGAAGGACGCGTCGCCGGACGGCGGATTATCGTGACAGGTGCGGCATCGGGTATCGGTCTGGCGACGGCGCATATGCTGGCACGGGAAGGGGCTAGCCTGTCTCTGTTCGATCGCGATGAAGCGGCGCTGGTGCAGGTTGCGACCATGTTGCAGGCACATCACGCGACGGTAGACCTGCCGGATGAAGGTGCGATCAACGCGGCGGTGGAGGCCGCGGTGAAAGCGATGGGCGGAATCGACGGCCTGGTGAATGTCGCGGGGATTGGCGGCATGGGGCGTCTGGCGGACCTCACATTGGCTGACTGGACCAGGACGATCGGCGTGAACCTGACCGCGCCGTTCCTGATGATGCGGGCGGTGTTGCCGCATCTGCAAACGGCGGGCCGGGGAACGATCGTCACGATCGCATCGGGGCAGGGGTTGACCCCGTCCGCGCCGGGAATGGCGGCCTATTGCGCGTCGAAGGGCGGGCTGGTCACCTTGTCCAAAGCCATGGCGCTGGAACTGGCGCCCGCGATCCGCGTAAACTGCGTCTGCCCCGGCGTGGTCGACACGCCCCTGCTGCCGAACGCCATGCGTGCGGTCGCGCGTAAACCGGAATCACCTTATGCGCTGAAACGCGTCGGCAAAGCGGAGGAGATTGCGTCTGCGATTCTCTTCCTCACCAGCGATGAATCCGCCTTCGTCACCGGGATCGCCATGGCGGTCGATGGGGGGCGTACCTATCATTGATACTGATCCCGGGACTGCGCGAAGCGTGCAAGTTGCAGGTCCATGTCCCCGAACTGGCGGGCGTGATCGTTGAGCCGCTCGCCGTGATCGGCGCCGGCGCTCATATTGGTGCCGGTACACGGATTGGCCCCGGTGTCATCATCGGGCCGCATGTGCAGGTGGGGCGCGATTGCACCATTTCCGGTGGTGCGAGCATTCTGGTCGCCCTCATCGGCAACAATGTGA
>NZ_DATKFP010000104.1:0-5966 GCF_035511395.1 Sphingobium sp. | reverse complement strand
ACACGCACTGCGCCGACTCGCGATGATCCCAAGGCTTATGCAAGCTGGGAAAAGCATGACACCATAAGGCCTGCCGGCGCTGCTCCGTGGAATTCGATCACCTATGATCCTGAATTGAAGCTTGTCTATTTCGGCACCGGCCAGCCGACGCCATGGACATCCGCCATTCGTGGAAAGGGGGATGCGCTCTATTCCGACAGCGCCCTGGCGCTGGATGCCAATACCGGCAAGATCCGCTGGTATTTCCAGATGGCGCCGGGCGACAATTGGGACCGGGCCGTATTCGAACCGATGCTCGTCGATCTGCCTTTCAAGGGAAAAGTCCGCAAAACCGCAATCCTGACGAGCAAGGTCGGATGGGGCGTGGTGGTGGATCGGGCCACTGGCGAGTATCTGTCCTCTTTCAAGACCGCATATGACAATATGATCCTGGGCTGGACCGACAAGGGGAAGGCCATCGTCAATCCGGCTACCGTCCCGTCGCCGGAAGATGTCGGGTCCGGCAAGGTGTTTGAGGTTTGCCCGCATTTCCATGGAGCGCGGAACCTTCAGGCGGGTAGCTTCAGCAAGAAGACGGGCTATTATTATCTGGGCGTCAACAATAGTTGCATGGACGCGCGCGTGGTGCCCATCGACCTGCGCAACATGGAGCCGGGGATGATGGGTCGGCCCGGTCGGGACAAGCGGGCGCTGACGGGTGTGATCGGTACGCCCAAGCTTGTGCCCGGAATGGACTATGTCGGCGAATTCGTGGCCTTCGATCCTGTGACGGGAAAACGCGCCTGGGCATATCGTGTCCCGGGCGGTGCAGCGATGACCGCCCCGGCTCTCGCGACCGAAGGGGACATCGTGTTCGGCGGGTCCGTAGATCGCCGTTTCTTCGCGCTGAACGCAAAAGACGGAACGCTGTTATGGCAGACCCGGCTCAGCGGCGACGTATCCGGCTCCCCGATCACCTTCGAGGTGGGAGGGCGACAGTTCGTCGCGGTGGCGGCCGGTGGCAAGCCAAGCGTCTCGACCTCTTTCGGCCCTCTGACCAATGTGGACCTGAGCAATGGCAGCGGGACGATCACGGTGTTCGCTCTTCCCGATCCCAGGGACAGCGCTTCCCGCCCGCCCGCTGCCAAGGTCATCAAGCAATCGTCGGACGGCACCAGGAACGCCATCGTCCCCGCAGCCGATGCGCCCCAGGCAGCGACGACGACCACTCCGATGAAATCTGTAGGAGGACCGGCACTCTATACTGCTGCGCAAGCGGCTGCAGGCGCCAGATTGTTCGCAACCTCATGCGCCAGCTGCCACTCCAGGGAAGATCATAGCGGGGCGAATTTTCGCGCGAAATGGGCCGGGGGACCGATATCGCCTCTCTACGACCTGGTATCGACCACCATGCCGCTCGATGCGCCAGGTAGCCTTGCCAAGGGCGACTATGCAGCAATCCTTGCCTTCATGATGAGCGAAAGCGGATATCCGGCAGGGAACACGCCGCTTCCGTCAGGCGCGGATACGCTTGCCAATGTAAAGCTGATGAAATGAACTCGGCCCGGCTTGTCCGACGGTCCATTGGATCGATCATGCTATGTCTGACGGTGGCCATGTCAAACGGCGTAACGGCCGCCGCCCCGCCCGAGGTCGAACGCACTCCTCTTAACCGTATTGACGTCAATCCGTCGCGCCCGACAGAGGTTGTGGTGTCACGGCTGGTGGTGCAACCGGGCGGGATGGTACCGCCGCACACCCATCCCGGCGTTGAAACCGCCTATGTCATCGCCGGTTCTCGCACCGAAATATGGAAGCAGGGTGAGCGCGACCTTCAGCCTGGAGAGATGTTGACCTTTCCCGAGGGGCAGGTGCATGGCTTGAAGGTCGTAGGAAAAAAGCCACTGATCCTTCTTACGATCCATATCGTCGTGAAGGACGAGCCGATGGTGAGGCCAGCACCCTGAACCCTACTCCCGAACCTATCCGATCGACAGAACAGATTCCGCTCTACCGCCTTTCCCGGATTCGCCGAGGAGTTCGTCTGCCTAAAGAAGGCTTCAGGCGCGCGTGTAGTTGAGGGGCATATTATATTCGTACATCGGCAGCCGATCGAGGCTGGCTCGAGCGTCGCTTCCCGGAAGGACGCCCATGCCGCCATGGATGTCGAGCATCATGCCAAAGTTGCTGCCTTCCGTATGACGCGCCCAAGAGGGCAGGAACCGGCTTTCCGGGGTGCCGTGCCATGCAAAGTGCGACCAGCTTTCTATCATGATGCTGGTCATTCGCGGAATATCGGCTGAACGGCCGACCATGTCGGCGGCGGCTTCGGTCGTGCCGAAGATGAACGGCACTTCGCTTTCGTGCGGACTTCGCAGGATGCCGCCCATCACCGGCGTTTGCCGGGTGAAGAGATAGGTATAGACCGGGGCGTGGGACGCCTGAAGATCAGCCATCCGGCGCGTATTGCGGATATAGCAATAGTCAGTTGTGACGTCGGCCAGCAGATCGCCGGGCCGATCGCGAGGAAAGGCCTGCTCATAGCTCCGCAGTATGTCGTCCGTTGATGACGGATCAAGCCGCAGGAAGCGTTGGAGGCGCCGACTGACCTCCGCACGATCCAGATCGAAATTGTCGATCGACGCAGCCGCCAGGGAAATGCGCGTTTCCGAGGCGACATTGCCGATCAGGAGCGGAATGCCCTTTGCCATGGCCGGGGCCGTCGGATCGAAGGGGTGGGTCGCGAATGTCCGCCCATCGACGATCGGACGATGGCGCCCGGTCGAGGCCGCGATCAGCTGTTGCAGCGGCAAAGTTTGCAATGCGTCTCCGGTGAGCTTTGGAAGAGCCAGCCGTGTCCTCACCTGCTCTGCCAGCATGTCGGCTTCCTGCGCGCCGGTAATGCGCAGGCATCCGCTACAGCTTTGTGCGATCGCCTTCTGGAACAAACCCTTCGCGGCCGGCGCCCCGAGGAGAGCGGACACCTTCGATCCGCCACCGGATTGTCCGAAGATGGTGACGTTATCCGGGTCGCCGCCAAAAGCGACGGCATTTGCCTTAACCCATTTGAGTGCCGCGATCATATCCAGCACGCCGAGATTGCCGGAATCGGCAAAGCGCGGATCGCCATCATCGATCTTGAGGAATCCCAACAGATCCAGTCGATGATTGATGGTGACGAGCACGACGTCGCCGGATCGCGCCAGTTCGGTGCCGTAGAGGCCGGGCGCGGAGGCCGCCCCCACCCGCCAGGCGCCACCGTGCAGCCAGACCATGATCGGTCGCCGCTTTGCCGAAGAGCGCGAAGGCGCGAATATGTTCAGCGTCAGGCATTCTTCGCTGACCTGCTCTATCGCCGCCAGCGCCCGCCGTTCGGGGAAATCGACTGCAGGCTGTGGCGCCGAATTGCCAAAGGCTGTGGCCTCGCGAACGCCCTTCCATGGTTCGACGGGTTGAGGGGGACAGAAGCGGTTCGGGCCAGCCGTCGATGCCGCATAGGGAACGCCCGCAAATATGCGCACGCCACGATCCATGTGTCCCGAAATCCTGCCATATATCGTCTCCACCACCGGCCGGGCGCCGCGAGCCCAGCCAGCGGTCGATATGGTACCGACGGCGGCAAGGCCCAGAAGCGTCGTGCGTCGGGTCAGACCCGGATCATCTTTTCCTGCCATCGTCATACGCGCCTTTCTGATGATCCTGTGGATGCGCAGGGCAAGTCGGGCGACTCACCCTTTCACTTAGCAAGAATATCTCGTGCGGCATCGCAGGGATGCCGCGCGAGACGGAGGTGCCGCTAAAAGCCGACGCGCACGCCCACATGGAAGTAGCGACCAAGCGCGCTATAGTAGGAAGGGCGCGCTGAACCGGAGAAGAAGCCCGGCGAGTTCAACTGCCCCGGTATTCTGGGCGGTGCCTTGTTCGTCAGATTTTCGACGGTGAGATAAGTCTCGAAATTGAAACCGTCGACCTGCCGTTTGAAGTTCATGGCGAAGTCGAAGATATTCCAGGCAGCGACGCGGTTGGCGTCGATCGTCTGATTGGCAGCGGTTGAAACCGGGCAGGAGCTGCTACAGGTAATGAAGCCATTGTTGATCTTGCCAGGTGATACGCCTCGCCAGGTAAGGCTGGTCGTGACGGGATCGACATTCAGCGTCAGGATCGCGTTATAGCGCCACTTCGGCGCCGTGAGTGCACCGGTTGCGTTCACGCCAAGCCCCGCGGCATTGGCGCCCGCGCCCTCCAGCGTTCCCGTTACATTGGTATTCCTGATCGAAATCGTGTGGGTGGCAAGCGCCCGCAGGCTCAATGTGCCAGTCCAGCTATCGCTCAGATTTTCCAGTGGCAGGCTGTAGCTGCCTTCGAAGTCTATGCCCTTCGTGACCAGCGCCGCAATGTTCACCGGAGAAACCTGAACCCCCGTGATCGGGCCGACAGCCTGTCCAGGCGTGGGTGCACCACGCGTGATGAACTGGCAGAATTCGGGCTGGCTGTTATCCGCGCAACCGGCCACGACCTGCGTATTGGAGAGCGACGAAATCGCACCATTCACCTTGATGTGATAGAAGTCGGCGGACATCGTCAGTCGGGGAATGAAGGCAGGTGAAAAGACCGCGCCGATGCCGAGCGTGTCCGCCTTTTCAGGGCGCAGATCGGGATTGCCCGTTGTTGTTGTGAGCACGGAAGCGAGTTCGCCCCTCAGGGGATCGAACACCGGTCCGGCGATGGTGCGTCCGGCGGTGCTGATTTCGCTAAGCGCAGGTGCGCGGATGTCGCGCGAACGGGTTGCCCGGAAGCGGAGTGAGGAGAATGGTTCGTAGGTCAGGCCGACTTTCCAGGTCGTGACATATCCCGCCAGTGAATAGTCGGTGGCACGTACCCCGCCATTGAGGTCCAGCGATTTTGCCCAGCCATAATCCTTCGCCAGGGGAATGACCGTTTCGAAAAAGGCCTCTTTGACGCTCTGGCTGACATCGATAGGGGCGAAATTGCCGAAGAAGAAGGCTCGCTGCTGGTCGAGCGTGGTCGACGTGCCCTTGTCCGAATCCTTGCGCCAATCGATGCCGGTCGTGACCGACACCGGCCCAGCCCATGTCGAGAACGGCTCCCCGCCGATCACCGCTTCTGCCGACGACTGCTTGACATATTCAAGGCCATAGGATGTGCCCGTGATGAAATCGATCGATGCCGCCGAAGCGACGCCTGTTCCAAAGGCATTATAGGGAACGCAGCCGTTCGAACGGTCGCGGCAGACAATCTGCCCCGTCGCCGGATCGACGACAGCGTCGAGCGCCTGCCGCAGATAGGGGCGGATGATGTCGTTGAAGACGCGGTTCTGAACCTTGGTCTGGCTATGCTGGAAATGGACGTTCCACGTCCAGGACGTTCCAAAGGCCGACAATTTACCATCTGCCCCCGCATTGTAACGGGTGAAGGTGCGGACCGTCGCTGGCTGTGAATTGCCGACATCGCCATGGGTTGTACCGAATGCAAAGCTGGTTACGCCCGCCGCCGCCGCTTGCGCCCGCACGGATGCCGGCAGCAGCGGGTTCAAGGCGGACACTGTCAGGTCGGCCCGATTGAACATGTTTGAACCATTCGTATTGTAGGAATTGGTGCGGCTGAACTGGGCACCCGCGTAGACCGTGATATTGTCGGTCAGGTCGTAACTAAGCCGACCAAAGGCGCGCCAGGACGTTTGTCGAATGTCGAGATTGGTGACATTGTCGATGCGGGTATAGTCCCAGTCGCCGCCGATCATCTGCCCGCCTGGGACGAGTACGCCATATTGCAGCGCGCGGGGAACTCCGCCCGGACCAAATGTCGTCCCGCGCAACGGTCCACTGGTAATCAGTCCGCCCGGGGCGGCATCAGCCAGACCGACCGAATCGCGAACCAGCAAAGCCGGTACTGAGGTGCTCTGTCCTGCCCCGGTACCATATGCGGGGTTGCTTACGATCTGGCTCCCATATTGCTCCCAGGGCCGG
>NZ_DATKFP010000103.1:0-10731 GCF_035511395.1 Sphingobium sp. | reverse complement strand
TGGGACACCGCGTAATTGATGTAGGCGCACTCCTACATGGTACAAAATCGCATGAGCGCTTCGATACAGGAGGGTGACCATGTCGATCTATGTAGGACTGGATGTGAGTGACAAAACCACGCATGTTTGCGTGGTTGACGCTGAGGGCGCAGTTTTACGACGTGAGGTTCTGGCCAGCGATCCCGAGATTATAGCCAAGTGGCTAGGGCGTTATTGTCCGGACGTGGTCCGGGTAGTTATGGAGACCGGACCACTTTCCGCCTTCCTTTATCACGGCATGGCAGCTCGCGATCTGCCGATTGAGTGCATTTGCGCCCGTCATGCCAAGGGTGTGCTCTCAGCTCGGGTCAACAAGAGCGATGTTCATGATGCTGAAGGCATCGCGCAGATGGCCCGAACGGGCTGGTTCAAACGCATCCACATGAAAGATGCGGCCACGCATTTTGACCGGGCCGCAATCCGCATTCGCGCCCAACTGATCACGGCGCGTACTTCCATGATCAACCAGTTGCGCGGGCTTCTGAAGCTGTTCGGCCTTCGCCTCGGTTCTGCCAGAGCCGCAGGGAAACGGACAGAACGCCTGGTTGCCCTCTATGCACAGCGCCCCGATTTAGAGGCGCTGTTTGCTCCGCTCATTGCATCCATGGAGGCAATCGAGGCGCAACTCCGGGCCTCGACCCGCACTCTGGAGTTAAGGGCTGCGTCAGATCCGGTTTGCATGCGCCTGATGACGGTTCCTGGCGTGGGGCCGATCACCGCGCTCACCTTTACGATGAGCATCGAGGATCCCCGGCGCTTTGCCAGAGGCGAGGATGTCGGGGCGTATGCTGGGCTGGTCCCTCGACGAAGCCAGTCGGGCGAACGTGATACGCAAGGGCACATCTCCAAGGCTGGCGACCCTATGTTGCGACGCGCGCTCTACGAAGCAGCCAATATTATCCTGTCGCGGGTGAGGCAGCCATTTGCGCTACAGCACTGGGGTAGAAAAATGGCAGAAACCAAAGGCCCCAAGCGCGCCAGAGTCGCAGTCGCACGGAAGCTGGCCATTTTGCTCCATTCCCTTTGGTTGAACGAGACCGAGTTCCGCTGGGTCTGACCCGGCGTCCCGTTCCCGATCAGCCATGCCCGGATGATCTCGTCACAAAAGTGGAGGGCTAAACCTCGTTTGGGACCCAGAGACGTCCACCTACTACCGCTAGGCCGCGATCATGAGGCACAGACGATCAGTTCTTCCAGCTGTCTGGTGACCTCGAAGACAACCATTGGCAATCGGGCGGGGAAATGAGCTGCCATGCGAATATCAATTAGACAACATTTGCCGACAAGCGCCCGACGACAGCGCTCGCGCGCGCATGGCAGCACTTCCCGATCCGCGGTATGATCCTGTGACGGGTGTTTCCTGAGGCTCGGCGCCTTGTTCCAACTCTGTCTCTAGATATAAGACATGTGCGAGGACGCATCGGCGGCACCAATCAGGTTGCGCAGTCTGGCGAAGGCAATCTCTTCGCCGCGCCTTGAACCCCAACTGCATCCGCGAGCATAAAGCCGAAAGGCAATTGCCACCATCTCTGGCGAGGCTTCGCTTGGGATGAGTTCAAGAAAATTCTCCTCGTCGTCCCTCAACTCCAGCATCCCGGAATAGCCATCAAGGCGGGTTAATGCGACGCGCGCAGCCGAGTTGAGTTCAGCAAGACGCGCGTTGAAGCTATTCACATATGCCGCATCTGGTATCGAACTAGGCATGATCACCTCCTCCGCCGGCAAGGCGGTCCGCACCGTTCGCGCACGATCGCCGCGCCGCAGCTTCAATCCATTCGGCACGAGCATCTTCGACTGTGTGGGTGAGCGCGTGATCGACGCAGAACAGATGGAACATACTATCGAAGGCGAGTTCCGGAGAGGACAGCGCGTCGGCCAGGGCGGCGGTGAAGCGATCGAAGGGTGTGAGATCACCCGCCGGTACCCATCGAGCAAGATCATCGCTCTCCGCGTTGCAGAGGTCGCAGAAGGTGCAATCATACACGCCGGAGATCGCCCAGACCTGCCGCTGGACGTCCCATCTTGCGCTGGCGTCGCATGCGAGCATGTCGCAACCGCAGTCCCTGCAGACAGGTTTGAGACCACCGGCGGGCGATGCGGGATCGGGTTCGTCGGGAAAGCTCGGAACGAAACTGAAGCTGTAGGAAAGATCAGGGATTCGCAGGTCGAAATAGGTCGATCCTTCAGCGGCGAGGTAAGCCGCAGTCCAGATGTCTGCTCCGTCCTTGATATGAAAAGAAATGGTGTCGGATTCGAAGAGGTCGCCCCCACTGAAATAGTCGACATCGATCCGGTAGACACGCGTCGTCGTGGTCATGTGAGCCATGACAAATCTCCTTGAATTTTGATCGAGTGGTGCCGGCTCGCTCAGCGAGCGCGTTCGAGCAACTTGCGGGCCTTGCCTTCGAGCTCCAGGCGTCCGTCCTGATGCGGGCGGCTGCGTGCGAGGGCGGTGATTCCCTGAACGAAATCATAAATCGAAGCCGGCGGGTGCCCCTCTTCGGCCAGGACCGTCGCGATCACCTTGGCGGTCTCGGCCTTGGAAAAGCCTTCCTTGCGCAGGAAGCTTTCCCGGTCCTCGTCCTTTCGCGCGACGATGGCTGAGCGCGCCGCCGATATCCCGTCGATGAACGAGCGAGGCGAACTATCGGCGAAGTGCGCGAGCGCTGGCGCCGCCTCATGGGCGAAGCGGTTCGCCGCGAACTTGGAGTGACGGATGTTGACTTCCCGAAAGTTTTCGACGCCCCACAAATTGCGGTTCTGACAGACCGCACGGAGATAAAAAGTGGCTATCCCCAGTGACTTGGAGCCGACCTCTGAGTTCCAGCAATAAAATCCGCGAAAATAGAGATCCGGCTCACCGTTGGGCAGTCGCCCGGCCTCGATGGGATTGAGATCGTCGACCAGGAAAAGGAAGACATCCCTGTCCGAAGCATAAAGGGTGGTCGTGTCGCTCGTCACGTCGACACAGGGGTTGTAGGTCATCGAACCCCAATCGAGCACGCCCGGAACCTTCCACCTTGTGTCGCCTGTGCCATTGCCCGCGATTTTCATCACCGCGGCGACCAGTTCATGATCCCAGATGCGACCATAGTCCGGTCCCGTCACCGCCCGCAGCTCGGCGCGGCCATCGTGCGTCTGCAGCAGTTTCACATGCTCGGCCGGATGGCGGATGAGGCCATGCTGGAGGTTGATGCCGGCGAGCGCGGCGGGGAGCTGCCGCAAATAGGAGGCCGGGGCGCCCACCAGACTGCAGAGCTGCCCGAACGACCAATTGGTGGGTGCAACCGGCGCGCTGTCACCGGGAACAAAGAGCGAAAGCCGTTCGGGCTCGTCGCTACGGGCCTCGACCCGCACCGTCCGGCTCTCGATGATCCGCGTGGTCGCCCGCTCGGCGCGCGAGCGCACGCTGGCGTAGAGATCGTCCAGCGAGAGATAGCGCTCATCCTGGGGGCGATTGAACCATTCGGACGAGACGCGAGAAACATTGGTCCCGCGTGATATATCGACGCGGTAAGGCTGCGCCGCTTGGCGCGGGGCAGAAGATAGTGCGTTCATAAAAAGCCTCCGAAGATGGGAGAGTCGGCGATCCCGCGCAGCTTCCAACCGCGCTTCGCCGCCGCCCTTTCCCACCCCCCTTTCCTTCTGCTCGCCTGACTGGTCAGCGCTGCCTCAGGCCGCCTTCGCGTCGGCAAGCCGGCTCCATTGCTCGCCTGTGCGGACGATCTGGTCGAGGATGGCCTCGGCACGGTCAGTGGGCACAAACAGCCTGGTCTTGTAATTGATGATCTGGGTGAAACAGCCGATTGACTTCAGCCAATCCCGCCGTGCGGCGGGAAAATCACGAATTTCGAGCCGGCGCGCATCGTTCACATGAACCTGCACCAGCCGCGCAGCATCCATGCCGACGATCGGAACCCCCTGGCGCCCTCTGGCACCAGTGATCATCTCCGCTGGGCTCAGCACAGTGGACGTATCGACACCGAACGACCGGGCGAGTTTCTCCAGTCCATAGGGCGAAATGATGCGTCCGAGCAGCGAGTTGCCTTGCGCATCGGTAACCCGCCAGACTCGCATATCGTCGTCCGGCAGACGGTCCCAGACTGGAAGCAGGAGCCCGGTTGCCATGCTGATCGTTTCAACGTCGAGCTTCGATCGGGTCTCTTCGGCCTCCAACTCCCAGAGGCGTTCGAATTCCTCCTTATCGACAGGAGACCAGAGGCTCTCCTGAAGGGCGGTATCGCGGATGCGGTCGCGGCCTGTTGGCCGAACAAGCTGCCACATGGTGATCGGGTTGCCATCATTGTCCATGCTGCTCCAGCTTGGCACCTGGAGTGCAACGCGGCCCGACCGGCCGTTGCGCAGCCGAATGGCTTCGACACCGCCATAATCACGCTCCAGCTGGGCGAGGCTGAGGGCACGCTTGCGAAAATGCAGTTCAATGCGGCTGAGCCGAGTCTCGGCGCCCGTCACAGGATCACGCCGCAGGACCTGCTCGTCGAGGAGAGCCATGCGCTCTGCCTGCATGGTTTCGACGCCGACATCGAGCGTCCCGGCCTCACGCGCCGCATCGACGCGCGCCTGGATCAGCGCCATATATTCTTCGAAGATCGCATTCTGGGTCTCTATCCGCAGAGCCAGCAGGCGATTGAGCCATCGTTGGATCGGCGGGAGATCATCGAGCAGACCGCCGCTTTCCTTGTCCAGTAAACGAAGGCCCGTCATATCGATGAAGGCGGCAAGGGTCGTGCTGGTGAGCTTGCCGCGGTAGAGAAGATGGTACCACTGGATGAGCGCATCTTGGGCATAATCGCTTTCGAGATTGTCCGAGGGATCGAACATGTTCTGCCCGCCTGTCTGTCGCTGCCCACGGGTCAGGGCGCCCAGGCTGTCGAGGCGCCGCGCAATGGTGCTGATAAAGCGGCGCTCGCCCCGGCAATCCGTGGTCACAGGCCTGAAGACGGGCGCACTCGCCTGATTGGTGCGGTTGGAGCGACCAAGACCCTGAATGGCGTTTGCTGCGCGCCATCCAGGCTCCAGCAGGAAATGGATCCGTCGGCGCCCGGCAGATTTGGAGTTGCGATCGGCATGATAGCTCCGTCCCGTGCCGCCGGCGTCGGAGAAGACCAGTATCTGCTTGGCCCCAGACATGAAGGCTTCCGCCTCAACGATATTGCTGCGACCGCCCCGGTTTTCGACGCGCTGGCGGCTATTTGCGTCGACAATGAGCCGCCGAGTCCGTCCGGTCACTTCTGCTACGGCGTCGGTGCCGAAATGCCGGACGATTTCATCGAGCGCTGAGCCGATTGGCGGCAGGGCGCAAAGCTCCTCGATCATCTCATCACGCATGGCGAGCGCCGCCTGGCAGAAGACCGGGTTACCAGCCTCGTCGACCATCAGTTCGGAGCGCTCGGCATCGTCGCTCCCCTTGATGATCTGCATCATGCGGACCGGGAAGGCCGTCTTGAGGTAATCGATCATCGCCTCCCGAGGTGATAATTCGATATCGAGGTTGGCGCGCTCCTCGGCAGACAGGCTTGCGAGCCGTCGCCCCAGCATGGCTTCGGCCGTCGTCACGAGCTGGATAATCGCATGATTGCCCGCATCAAGCTCGCGGGTCACGGCGTCGATCAGGCTCGGCACCTTCATGGCGATCAGCAACTGCGCGAAGAAGCGTTGCTTGGCGCTTTCAAACCGCGAGAGCGCAGAGCCCTTGGCTTGGGCATTGAGCGCCTTGTCCTCCATCCGGTCGACGATGTTTGTAAGGGCGAGCACCTCATCGAGATTGCGGTGGATGACCGCCCATCCATCGGCATAGGCATTATAGGTCTCGATCTGGGCCGGGGTCAGCGGATGAACAAGCGGATCATATTCAACGCCGCGAAATGTCAGCGCGCGCGCCGTGTAAAGCCCGAGGGCTTTCAGGTCGCGCGCGACGATTTCCATCGCGGCGATCCCGCCCTTTTCGATGCCGCTCATGAAGGCCGCACGATCATCGAACGACGTGCCCGCCCCCCAAAGGCCAAGACGGATAGCGTAGCAAAGATTGGCGGGGTCGGTGGCGCCGGTGGCCGAAATATAGAGGATTCGGGCCCGTGGGCGCAGGTTTTGAAGGCGAACGCCGGCCAAGCCCTGCTCGGATCCCTTCTGGGTTCCGAACTTGGTTTCGGTGCCTGCGGCGTTAGCCATTTCGTGTGCTTCGTCAAAGCAGATGACCCCCTCGAAATCATCTTCGAGCCAGGCGAGCAGCTGCGAAAGGCGGGAGGCAGCGTCGTGGCGCTGGGACCGCAGCGTCGCATAGGTCAGGAAGATGATGCCGCTTTCCATCGTTATCGGCGCCCCGAATGGAATGGCGTCCAGCGGCTGGATATCGATCGGCAGGCCTCCCAGCGCCGCCCAGTCTCGCCGCGCATCCTCGATCAGCGCTGCGGTCTTGGAGATCCATACCGCCTTGCGGCGGCCGCGACTCCACTGGTCCAGGATACAGGCTGCGACCTGCTGCCCTTTGCCGACGCCAGTGCCGTCGCCGATGAAAAAGCCCATACGATAGGCGCGCCCCGCACTGTCGGGCATAAGCATCGTGCCAGCTTCATTGGGCGCGTGGAGTCCGGGCAGATCGCGCTCGAACGCCTGTCCCGCGTAGACAAGGGTTTCAAGCTGGACGTCCGACATAGCGGTGACGGCGCAGCGGGGCAGCATGGGGACATAGGTCGGCGCGGGAGGAAGGATCGAGGACACCGCAATCGACTCGACCAACTGGTCGGGATGCGGCTTTCCGCCCGGAATATCCATGCGGGAGAGACGCCAGGGCACATAGATGCCGATCTGCTCGTCGGCGGGCCGCGGCGTTTCGCGAACAGCGTAAGCGAGCGGTTCTACCGTCGTATCCACCGCGACGGCAGCGCGCGGTTTGAGCTTGCGGCCAATTGTTGTTGAAGGCGGCGCCATCAGCGGCGCACCGGTTCTGACAGGCATTCGCACCGGGATTCGTGCTTTAGTCGTTCCTGCCGGCTCGCGCGGCGCGCTATCGTGCGACCCCAGCCTTGGCGGCGTCGAAAGAATATGCGGCAGGGCCGATTTTATGTCTGGCACGCAAATCCGTTCTGGCGCGCCGGTCCAGCCTTTATCGTAAGTCATCAGGCGGACCGATACGCTGGTGCCGTGCTTTGCGAACGGCCGGCCCTGCATCGTGATTTCCACGCGCGGCGGGACAAGGTCAGCGACAGCCCGGTAGCCTTTCTGCCCGCTCCCATCATGGGCAAATGCCGGCGACATGATCGCAACGCACCGGCCGCCGGGCGCGAGGCGCGCAAGGGCAGAACGAAGATGCCGGGCACCGGCATGAGCGTCGCGTCCCCGCTGCTCGCTGCGGGCGAAAGGTGGGTTGATAAGCACGACATTTGGCCGCACGCCTGTTGGCAAAAAGTCGTCGATGAACTCAGCATCGTGACAGCTGACCTCGGCACCAAGCGCCTGCCCAAGCAGTCCGGCTCGCACGGGATCGCGTTCGTTCAGGAGAAGGCCCGCGCCCGCCAGTTGCGCAAAAATGGCCAGCAGCCCGGTACCAGCAGAAGGTTCAAGGACCTGGTCGTCAGTCCCGATCGCGGCAGCCCGAGCGGCGAGATAAGCCAATGGCAAGGGTGTCGAGAATTGCTGCATGTCGACCTGACGCTCCGATCGGACCGACTGGGTTGGCAGGCGTTCGGTTCGCGCCAGCAGGTCAACAAGGACGGCTTCGGGCAACGCCTCGTTCAGCGGATCGCGCATAAGTGCCAAGGCCTGAGCCGTCTCCAGCGCGTCGAATGCCTCGCGCAGCGACCAGGCGCCCGTCGCGTCGCCAGCGCCGAAATAGGTGGTCATCAGGCGGGTGAGACGGTGTCGGTTGATGGGCTGGCCGCTCACTATGAGTTCGCAGAGGTCTTTCGCGACCGAAGCGAGGGTCCAGATTTTTTGATCGTGCGGCCCGGTGCCAGCGGTAACGGCGGCAAAGAGATCAGAGGTCATGGCAAGCTCCAGATGCCCGCAGCCAAGCGGCTGCAGGCGAGGTCGTCGGGGCCCTGAGGCTGCCCGAATTCGATGTTCGGAAAATTTGGGCGAGGCGCGCACGCGGCCCCGCCCACGGTTGTTTAGGCCGCTTCGGGCAAGTCGCTCTGCTGATTAGCGGACGCGGGCTCGCCGCTGGGGGACTGCGCCTCGCCATCCAGGGACGCGGGCCCCTCAGGCGGACCAAAGCGCATCGCGTCCGGTAGCCACTGCATCGCCCGATCCTTGATATCGGCCTCGACGATGATCTGGCCGCCAAAGAGCTTTTCGGCAGAAAGCGCGAGATCATGCTTCTTCGAGCCGCTGTACCGGCTACGCAGTTCAGCTCCGCCAACCTCGTGGAAATGGTCCAGGATCGTTGGCTTGGCTACCCGATCGAAATAGCGTCGCGCGGTCGGACGCCACCATTGCGCAACATCGATGTCGAGCTTGGTGCCGAGGTGGTCGATGAGCATGGCCGAACGCTCACCTGCTGGCACCGCGTGGAGGGTTCTGGCAACCGCCCAGCCAAGCCAGGCCGCCCGCGCAGTATCTGCGAGGGCGCAGAAAGCGTCGTATCTTTCGCATATCCCGCCTGCATCGATCCAGCTGCGGTCGAGGCCCGCCTGCAATTCATCCCAGCTTTCCGCAGCGGGCGTGTCGCTCTCGAAATTTCCGACGCGAGAGCTGGGCACTGTGGCGCGCAAATCGCTCGGCATGTCGTAGCGATAGGCGACTGCCGCGTCGGCCATGATGAACGCGCCGAGATCGAGGGCAAAGTGGGGATCGCTCGCGACATGGACGCGGAGAATTTCCGTCTTCATGAGAGCCAGTTCTTCCGCCAGCTTCTGGCTTATCGGTGACCGTCCGGAGGTCTCGTCGACCAACTCATCGGCGCGTTCGTCTTCCTCCTGAGTTTCGGTCTCGGCATCTTCATCGACCTCGGGTTCAGGCTGCGGCATCGCGTAAATTTGTTCGTGGAGACGCGGAGTGCCGTCATCGCCGATCACCAGATAGGCAAGGGACGTAGCCTTCTGGTCGGCACCCAGGACCGGCGGGCGCTCGGTCAATCCCTGATATTCCGCTTCCAGCGTCTCGATCCGTTCGATCTCTTCGTCGGAATAGCCATCTTCATCGGCATTCTCGGCAATCGCCTCCAGCTCGACCTCGATCGCGCGCTGCCGCTCTTCCTCGTCAGGGGTCAGTTCTGCCGGTTCGCCCTCGACGGGAGCGAGGCCGATGGTTTCCATATAGGGAACACGGCTGTGGCAGACGACCCGCAGTTCGCCGAAGCCCTCGGTTGATCGCAGATCCGCGGCTGCCGCCTCCAGGCGTTCTTGCGCCAACGTTTCGACTATGTCGCTGTCGATCCAGTTCTCGCTCGCATTATCGGAGAAGAGATCGCCGTCGATCCTTCCACCGGCGGCGAGGTAGGCGTCGCGCCCGATAAGCAGGGCCTTGGGATCATTGCCGCGATAGAAGCCGGAGAACAGGCGGCGGCGGATTTCCGCGCAGTTCGTGGCATAGTAGCCGTCTGCAAGTTCTTCGAAGACGGCTGCCTGACGGGCTGTATCGGTGATGCTGCCATAGGCCTTCGCCACATCGAGCGTGATGGCGCCATCAGCGAGAGCGTCAAAAACGGGATCCGCAAGGCCAGCGAGTCGCAGACGACCCAGCACGAAACGCTCGGTGAGCCCAAAACGTATCGCAACGTCCGCCGGGCTCTTCTTTTCGGTCTCGATGATCGTCTGGAATGCCCGGCATTCCTCGGCCGGCGACATGTTGAGCCGATTGAAATTTTCGACGAGGCTGATTTCTGCCGCGTCGTTTCGATTGCTCAGCAGCTTCACCGTCACAGGGAAATCGGCCGGCAGCTTGCCTTCTTCGATCAGCGCCTTGAGCTGCGTGAGGCGGCGACCGCCGGCGGTGATCTGATATTCACCCTTCTTGCGCGCCACCGGCAGGCCGATCAGATTCTGGATGATCCCGTGCGCAAGGATGCTGGCCTTGAGCTCGCTATCGGCCACAGGGTCAGTCCGCCTGCGGACATTGGAAGGGGCGATCGAGAGCTTCGAAGCGGGAACCTGGATGTCTGGCAGAGCCTGGGACATGAGCTTTCTCCTGTTCGCGGGCGCCCTGACCATCAGGCCGCTAACCGCGCCCGCTCCACCACCACCTCCCCTCCTGCCCGGTGCAGCTCGTTCCAGTCATTGTATGGAGCTGGCGGCCACAGGGTGATGACTCGGCGCCCAGGCCGCATGTAGCGCGCTTTCGCCTTGGCGACCGCGCGCCGTCCGGCCCTGTCATTGTCCGCAAGCAGAACAAGCCGCTTGACGCTCTGGGGAATAGCTACTCTGTCGAACCGCTCGGCACCCAGCGTTGCCCAGACCGGAATGCCAAGAAGCGTCCCAGCTGACGCCGCGCTCTCAACCCCTTCGGCAAGACCGAGCACGGTTTGCGCAGGCTGAATTTGCACCGCTCCTGCGCCTAGCGAACCCAAAGTCCGCTTGAACTTTGTGAGCAGCGCCGGGCGGCCATTGGGCTGAAGAAATATCCGCTGGACCGCTACAATCTGGTCGGCTTCGACGACGGCGGCGAGAATTGCAGGAAGAAAGCGGACGTCCATCCCACCCCCGAGCGGCGTCGCGCCGTGAAAGCGCAGGGCTCGCG
>NZ_DATKFP010000102.1:0-49068 GCF_035511395.1 Sphingobium sp. | reverse complement strand
GCGACGTTCACCGTGATGGTGACGGCCACTTCCGGGTGCAGCGCGACCTTGACGTCGAAGACGCCCAGGGTCTTGATCGGGCGTTCCAGCACGACCATCGCCTTGGTGACGTTGGTGATGCCTTCGGCGTGCAGCGCTTCCACGACGTCGCGGACGGCGACCGAACCATAGAGGTGGCCGGCGTTCGACGACTGGCGGATCAGGACGATCTGCTTGCCGTTAACGTCTTCGGCAGCCTTTTCGGCGTCCGTGCGACGAGCGGCGTTGTCGGCCTCGATCTTCGCGCGGTTGGCTTCGAAGACCTTCTTGTTGGCGTTGTTGGAGCGCAGTGCCTTCTTGTTGGGCAGCAGATAGTTACGTGCGTAACCGTCCTTGACGGTGACGACGTCGCCGATCGCGCCCAGCTTCTCGATGCGTTCGAGGAGAATGATTTCCATGGGTCTTTCCCCTTACTTCACGATGTAGGGCAGCAGGCCCAGGTGACGGGCGCGCTTGATGGCCGAAGCCAGCTCACGCTGCTTCTTGGCGGAAACGGCGGTGATGCGGCTGGGGACGATCTTGCCGCGTTCGGACACGAAGCCCTGGAGCAGACGAACATCCTTGTAATCGATCTTCGGCGCATCCTTGGCGGCGAAGGGGCAGCTCTTGCGGCGGCGGAAAAACGGGCGTGCCATGTTTCAGATCTCCTTATTCAGCAGCCGGGGCTTCTTCGCGGTCGCGGCGCGGGCCACGATCTTCACGCGAACCGCCTTCGCGATCGCCACGGGGGCCACGATCGCCACGGGGACCACGGTCGCCACGTTCCGAACGCTCCTGCTTGCGCATCATCACCGACGGACCGGCTTCCAGCTCATCGACCTTGACGGTCATGTAGCGGATGATGTCTTCGTTGATCTGGGTCTGGCGCTCCAGTTCCGCAACGACGCCGGCGGGGGCATCGATGTTCAGCATCACATAGTGAGCCTTGCGGTTCTTGGCGATCTTGTACGCGAGCGAACGCAGGCCCCAGGTCTCGACCTTGGTCACCTTGCCGTTGTTTTCCTCGACGATCTTGGTGGCGGTTTCCGCCAGGGCGTCCACCTGCGCCTGTGCCAGATCCTGGCGCGCAAGGAACACATGCTCGTAAAGAGCCATGGGTAAGCCTCATCATGTTGGCCGATCGCTGACGCCCACCCCATGTGGAACGCCCCTCCGGCTGTCGTCTCAATGCTTCGCGGTGACGCCGAGTCACCCCGGAGCCGATGCGAAGGCGCGCCTATGACGGAAAAGCGTGAGGAAAGCAAGGACGCATCGGTGCGTCGCGGACGGGCAATAATGCCGCGCGGCCCCTGCTTGTCGCAGCCCTGTTTTTCTTCTTAAATCAGGCAAGACAAGAATAGTCCAGGAGAGTTCATGGCCGTAGCGATCGCCGCCCTGTCGCTGATATTGCTGATGATCGCCGCCTATCGTGGCATGAGCGTCATCGTCATGGCGCCGCTGCTCGCCATGCTGGCCGTGTTCCTGACCGACCCGGCCGCCGTGCCCGCCGCCTTTTCCGGCCTGTTCATGGAAAGGGTCGCGAGTTTCCTTAAGCTCTATTTCCCGGTCTTCCTGCTTGGCGCGCTGTTCGGTAAGCTCGTGGAGATTTCCGGTTTTTCCCGCGCGATCGTGACGGCGGTGATCGGCTTCATCGGCGCGAGCCGGGCGATCCCGGCGATCATGATCGTGACCGCATTGCTGACCTATGGCGGCGTGTCGGTATTTGTCGCCGTGTTCGCCGTCTATCCCTTCGCGGCCGAGATGTTCCGTCGCGCCGACATCCCCAAGCGGCTGGTGCCCGCGACCATCGGCCTTGGCGCGCTGACCTTCACCATGGATGCGCTGCCCGGCACGCCGCAGATCCAGAATATCATCCCGACCAGCTTCTTCGGCACGACGACATGGGCCGCGCCGCTGCTGGGGCTGGTCGGATCGGCCTGTATCGTGACGGTGGGCCTCGCCTATCTCGGCTGGCGACGGCGCAAGCTGATGGCGGCGGGGGAGGGCTATGGCGCGCCCGAAACGCTGGTCAACGAACCGGAGCGTCATGAGGAGGACGCGCGCATCCATCCGATGATCGCGCTGCTGCCGCTGGTGGTGGTGGGCCTCGGCAATCTGTTCCTGACGCTGGCGATCCCGCGCTGGGTGAACGGCCGGGAGGTGACGCTTTCGCTGCCCGGCATGGCCGAGCCGGTTGCGGTCAAGGTGGCGCAGGTGTCCGCGCTCTGGGCGGTCGAGGGCGCATTGCTGCTGGGTATCGGGACGATCCTGCTCTTCGCCTTCCCGACCGTGGCGAGGCGCTTTGCCGACGGGTCGAAGGCAGCGGTCGGCGGTGCTTTGTTGGCGGGGATGAATACGGCGGTCGAATATGGCTTCGGCGCGGTGATCGCGGCACTGCCGGGCTTTCTGGTGGTCAAGGAAGCGCTGCGCGCCATTCCCAACCCGCTGGTCAACGAAGCGATCACGGTGACGTCACTCGCTGGTATCACCGGATCGGCGTCGGGCGGCCTGTCGATCGCGCTGGCGGCGATGGCAGAGCAGTTTGCGGCGGCGGGCGACGCGGCGGGCATCCCGCGCGAGGTGTTGCACCGCGTCGCCTCCATGGCTTCGGGGGGCATGGACAGCCTGCCCCACAATGGCGCGGTCATCACCTTGCTTGCGGTGACGGGGCTGACCCACCGGCAGGCCTATAAGGACATATTCGCACTGACGCTGATCAAGACGATGACCGTATTCGTCGTGATCGCCGTCTATTATATGACTGGCCTTGTTTGAACGCGAAACGCCCCCGGAGGCGAACCTTCGGGGGCGTTTCGTCGATGTTGTCACTTAACGGATCGCGCTGCCGATCACTGCGCCGATGATGCCGCTGGTGATCGCGATCAGCACCGCGTCATTGCCCGAGCGGACCCACTGATAGCCGCGCGGCGGAGCGGACAGGCGATAGTCGCGATAATTGTTCACCACCCGATAGTTGCTGGCATAGCGACGGTCGAAGCGCTGGCCCTTGGCCCAGCGGCGGCCCGTGTCCTTGCGCACGACGGTCTGCTTCTTCACGACGGTGCGGCCATTCGGCTTGTGCTGGACGGTGGTGCGGGTGACTTCATGACGGCCCGAATTATAGGGCGCGGCCTGGGCCTGCGCGGTGACGATGGGGCTGGCGACCAGGGTGGTGGTGGCCAGGGCCATGATGATCTTCTTGAACATGTCTTGCTCCTTTGCCTGTGTATCTGGCGCCGTTCCGTGGCGTCGAAGACAGAGATAGGCGGCACTTGTCGCAAGCCTGTGCCAGCCGGCGGGCTAGATTGTCGGAAATTGTAACAGGATCCGATTTAGTCTGAATGCATGTTCAGAAATGTCTGCATTTCAGTGGTTTATGGTTTACCCGGAGACGTGGAGAAGGAATGGCGAGCGATGAACCCATGCCGATTGCCATCCAGCGCTGCTGACGCCCGGAGAGCAACCCTGACTTCGGCACAACTACTCCGCGCCTGCGCGCGAACAAAAAGGCCCCGCAGCAAAAGCTTCGACGCACGATATGCTCCCAAGAGCGGTGATCAGTTGGGCAGCGAAGTCGCGCTCACCACCATGCGCTGAGGCAGGATCGGCCTGTCCTTACCCTCAATGATTGGGATGGGCGTTGCGGCGGGTGCGCCGGCCAGCGCCGACAGGCTGACGCCAGGGGCCAGCGCACTGCTGGCGATGCTGAGGGCAATGGTCTTCACGGACTGATCCTTCCGGCGCCAAGGCGGGGCATGGAAGGAGCTTTGGCGCGCGATGTCACAGGACTGCGCCAAGCGAAATCCGCTTTTATCTGAAGTGTATCAGGCAGATTTGGTGGGGGGGCGGACTGGCGGCTTTTGGATCGTTTCGATGGGGAAGCGGACTATGCGCAGACGAGCGCGAACCCCTTTTCCGTCTCCATCGCGTTCCCCTCATCACGGAGTTCGCTGGCCAACTCTTGGGCCAGGACAGCGCCATAGACGTTGATCCGTGACCAATCCGGGTAATGCTCCTGAACGTTCCAGATGGACCGCAGTATCGCATCGCGCCCGATCTCCCCACCCTCCGGGAAGAATATGGCGCTTCCAGCATCAAGATCGGACTGCTTATCAAACCATCGGCGGTTTTCGTCGCTCTGAACGATCCAGACCGCGCCTGCCGCCTGGCCCTGAAATGCGGTGTCGAAGATGATAGAGATTTCCATATTGGCAATCTGCTCGATGGACGGGTGGTTCGCAACGGCAAGTATCAGGGGGGTGACGGGTCGCTATTGGGAACGGCAAAAACTGGTCTTTAGCTGCCTTTCCTCATCGTCACCCCAGCAAAAGCTGGGATCAGGCCGCGTAGCGCTTCGTCGCCTGCGACCCCAGCTTTTGCTGGGATGACGAATTATGGTCGCCTATTGCCACCCCCCTTGTCATGCCGGATTCTGAGCGGGGCGAAGGGACCGGTATGAAGCCGGCCAGATATCGCATCGCTATCCTCTATTCATGTCGCAAGGCGTCGATCGGATTGAGCGCCGCCGCCCGCCGTGCCGGGAAATAGCCGAACACCACGCCGATCGCCGCCGAGAAGAGGAAGGCGATCGCATTCACCTTCACGTCGAACAGGAAGGGCACCTGCATCAGCGGGGCGATGGCGACGGACGCGATCAACGCCAAGAACAGGCCGATCAGGCCGCCGAGGCAGGACAGCACGATCGCCTCGACCAGGAACTGCATCAGCACCTCGCGCGCGACCGCGCCGATGGCGAGGCGGATGCCGATCTCCCGCGTCCGCTCCGTCACCGACACCAGCATGATGTTCATGATGCCGATGCCGCCGACCAGCAGCGATATCGCCGCCACCGCGCCTACGATCTGGGTCAGGATGGTGGTCGTGCCGGTCAGCGTGTCGCTGATCTGCTTGGTGTCGAAGACGTTGAAATTGTCCTGATCGCCCGCCTTGATCTTGCGCCGCTCGCGCATCAGTTCCTCAAGGCTGTTCTGCACGGTGGCGCTGTCATAGGCGTCGTCCACCGCAACCATGATCTGGCTGATGTCGCGGTCGCCGGTGAAGCGACGCTGCACGAACTTGATCGGCATGACGACGACATCGTCCTGATCGCCGAAGCCGCCCTGCCCACGCGTCGCCAGCACGCCCACGACCTGGCAGGATACGCCCTTGATCCGCATCCGCTTGCCCGTCGGCTCGGCGCCCTGAAACAGGTTTGTGCGCACCGTATTGCCGATGATGCAGACGGATTTGCCGGCTTCCTCTTCCTCGGGCAGGAACAGGCGGCCGTCCTGCACCTTCCACTGCTGAACCTCCGAATAGGCGGAGGTCGTGCCATAGACGGTGGTCGACCAGTTATTGCCTTCATAGATGGCGGTGCCGCTCGACTGCACCACCGGGGCGACGGCGCGCACGCCGGTCAGCTGGTTTTCGATGGCGGTCAGGTCGGCCGGCTTGAAGTCGGGCGGACGCGGACCGCCGCCGCCCCGGCCGAAGCCTTGTCCGGGCCGCAGTTGCAGCACATTGGCGCCGAGCGAACTGATCTGCTCGCGTACGGCCGCCGTCGCGCCATTGCCCAGCGTCACCATGGTGACGACCGCCGCCACGCCGATGATGATGCCCAGCGTCGTCAGGAAGCTGCGCAGCTTGTGCCGGTTGATCGCGCGAAAGGCGAGGATGACGGTAGTGCCCAGCATCTTACTGCTCCTCCCCCAGACGAGGGGGGAGGATAGGAAGCCTTGCCTCTTTAGCGGCTAGGCGAACTTGGAGAGGGGTGATGAGCGCCGACATCCGGTCAAGGCGCTTCCCCCTCTTCCAATTACGCCTAGGCTCGTTCCTCGCCAAGGCTTCATATCCTTCTCCCCCATGGGGAGAAGGTTTTGGATAGGTGCCACTCACGCCTTCACCCCTTCCTCGATGCTTTCGACCAGTCCGTCGCGGAAATGGACGATGGTGCGGGCATAGGCGGCCATGTCGGGTTCATGCGTCACCATCAGCACTGTGATGCCGCTGTTCCTGTTGAGGTCGGTCAGCAATTCCATGATTTCGATCGATCGCTGGGAATCGAGGTTGCCGGTCGGCTCGTCCGCCACCAGCACGTCGGGCTGGGTGACGATGGCGCGGGCGATGGCGACGCGCTGCTGCTGGCCGCCGGACAGTTCGGCGGGCGTATGGTCCCACCAGTCCTTGAGGCCCACCTTGTCGAGCGCGGCCATGCCCATGTCGTAGCGCAGCTTCTTGTCCTCGCCGCGATAGAGCAGGGGCAGCTCCACATTCTCCAGCGCCGTCGTGCGCGACAGCAGGTTGAAGCCCTGGAACACGAAGCCGAGATAGCGACGGCGCAGCAGCGCTCGCTGGTCGCGGTCCAGCGTTTCCACATGATGGCCCTTGAACAGATAGGTGCCGCCGGTCGGCACGTCGAGGCAGCCGAGAATGTTCATCGTGGTCGACTTGCCTGAACCCGACGGTCCCATGACGGCGACGAAATCGCCTTGCTGGATGTCGAGGTCCACGCCCTTCAGCGCCTGGAACGCGGTCGGCCCCTCGCCATAGACTTTCGTCACGCCCTTCAAGGAAATAATGGGCGACGAGATGATGGGATTGGCGGCCACGGATCAGCTTCCGTTCTGGCGGCCGGTGCCGCGCGTTTCGGACGGGGCGGGCTGGCCGTTGCTGGGGGCGACGGGCGCGGTTTCGGGCGCGGCATCGCCCGAATTGCCGAGCTTGCCGACCGTTGCGGGCGTGCCGTCGGCGGACGGATTGCGCTGGCGGTCGCGCGCGCCCTGATCCTTCTTCGCATCGCCATTCTGGTCTTCGGCCGGCGCCTGCTGCCCCTTGGCGAGCTGGCCGGTGATGACGCGCATGCCGGCCTTCAGGTCGCCGCCGGTGATGACCGTCCGCGATCCGTCGCTGGCGCCGACCGTCACCTGAACCGCCCTGGGATTGCCATCCTCGCCCACGACATAGACGGTCTGGCTGCTGCCCGCGCCGAAGCTGACCTGACGATTGCCGCTGCCGCGCCGCATCCGGCCGGGGCCGGGCAGAACGCTGGTGATGCCGCCGCCCTGTGCCTGCGTGCTCGGCTTGAAGCGCAGCGCACTGTTGGGAACCAGCAGCACGTCATGCAGCTCCTGCGTGATGATGTCGGCCGTCGCGGTCATGCCGGGGCGCAGCGTCTCGTCCTTGTTGTCGACCGACAGCACGGCCGTATAGGCGACGACCGTCCCCGACGAGCTGCTGGTCGTGCTGCTGCTGGAGGAGGAAGAGGAAGAACTGCTGCTCGATGCGTTCGACCCCACATTCACCCGCGTGACCTTCGCCGGGAATGTGCGGCCGGGGAAGGCGTCGACGGCGAAATTGGCGGTCTGGCCTTCCTTCACCTGACCGACATCCGCCTCGTCCACCGATACCTCGACCTCCATCTGCGTCAGGTCTTCGGCCAGCGTGAAGAGTACCGGGGCGTTGAGCGACGCCGCGACCGTCTGCCCCGGCTCGATATCGCGGGACAGGACGACGCCGTTCACGGGCGACACGATCTGCGCGATCGACAGGTTGGTCTGCGCCGTGGACAGCCCCGCCTGCGACACGCGCACCTGCGCCTGCGCCGACCGCAGATTGGCGACCGCGCTCTGATAGTCGGCGCGGGCCGAATCCAGTTCGGTCTTCGCCGGCACGCGGCCACCCGAGAGTTTGAACACATTTTCCTGCCGGTCGAGCGTCGCCTTGGCCAGCGCGACCTGCGCCTGCGCCTGCGCGATGCTGGCCTGCGAAGAAGCGACCTGCGCCTGATTCTGGTTCACCGTGTCGACCAGACGGCGGGTGTCCAGTTCGGCCAGCTTCTGCCCCTTGGTCACGCGGTCGTTCACGTCGACATACACGGCAGTGATCTTGCCCGACTGTTCGGAACCGACATCGACCTGGTTGATCGGCTTCAGATTGCCGGTCGCCGACACGCTGACCGTCAGGTCGCCCTGCCGCACTTCGCGCGTCGCATAATTGGCCTTGTCCTCGCCCGAAAAGCAACGGGCGACGAGCAGTATCAGGATCAGCAGGACCACGCCGATGCCGCCACGGATAGCCCATTTGCGCCAGGGCTTCTGCGGCTTCTCGCCGAGGAAGTCGCTCAGATCCTTATCAGGGGTAACATCATTGCTCATTTGGGCGATTGTCCATGCTCTGCCAGCCGCCACCCAGCGCATTGTAAAGCTGGGCAATGGCCAGAACCTCGTCGGACTGTGCCGAAGCGAGGCTGTTGCGGGCGTTCAAGAGGGTGGTTTCGCTGGTCGACAGCGTCTGGAAGTCGGTCAGGCCTGCCTGATACTGGCTGCGTGCCAGAATCGCGGCGTTGTTCGACGCCTCATAGGCGGTGGTGAACTCGGCCTTGCGCGTGCGGGCGCTGACGAGCGCGGCCATCGCATTCTCGACATCCTCCAACGCGGTCAGCACGCTCTGCTTGTAGGCGGCGAAGGCGGCGTCGGTCGCGGCCTTCTGCGACCGGACCTGCGAGGCGAGGCGACCGCCGTCGAAGATGGTCTGCGCCACATTGGCGAAGATACCGCCGGTGATCAGGCTGAACAGATCGTTGAAGCTGTTCGACGTGGTGCCGATGTTCCCGCTGATCCCCAGCGAGGGATAGAGCTGCGCCTGCGCCACGCCGATCCGCGCGGTGGCGGCGGCCAGCGCCCGTTCGGCGCTGCGCACGTCGGGCCGCTGGCGCAGTGTGTCGGCCGGAATGCCGGTCGCGATCTGCGTCGATGCGGTGGGGATGGGGGCAGGGGTCTCCAGCGCGCGGGTCGCCTCGCCCGGCGCTTGCCCCGTCAGCACCGCGATGCGGTTCAGGCTGCCGCGCAAGCTGGCTTCCAGCTGGGGAATGCTCGCATTGGTCTGGGCCAGTTGCGCCTTGGCCTGCTGTTCGTCCAGCGAGGAGACGAGGCCCGCCTGCAAGCGCCAGCCGGCGATGTCATAATTGTCCTTCTGGACCGCCTGCGTTTCGCGGGCGACGCGCAACTGCTCCTGCGCCAGCCGCGCCTGCACATAATTCGTCACCAGTTCGGAGACGATCGTCATCCGGACATTGGCAAGGTCATAGCCGGACGCGGCCAGATCCGCGCGCGCGGCTTCGGACGTTCGCGCCAGTTCGCCGAACAGGTCGGCCTGCCAGCTGGCATTGGCGCGGATCGAATAGCTGCTCGACCAGTTGCTGGAACCGCCGCCGATCGGGTTGCCGCTGCTGTCGAGGCGTCCGCCGGCATCCTGGCTGCTATAGTTGCGACCGCCCGTTCCCGATCCGCTCACCTGTGGCAGGAAGCTGGCATTGGCCTGGCGCAAACTCTCGCGCGCCTGTCGCAGCCGCGCCTGCGCTTGCACGATATCCAGATTGTTCGCCACCGCCGCGTCGATCAGTCCCGTCAGAGCCGGGTCATTGAGGCGCGTCCACCACTGGGCGAGGTCCGCATCGCTCAGCGCACCGCCAACACCCTGGCTGTAGGCGGCCGGTACGCCCAGTGCGGCCGTCTGCGGGGCATGATAATCGGGGCCGGCGGCGCAGGCGGACAGCATGAGCGCCGTCCCGCTGATCCAGGTTATGCGATATCGCACCTTTTCCTTGCACTCCGTCATCGTTAAAGGGACCGCCACGCGCCGTCCCCGGATGGGGAGGCAGGCGTCCATGCCCTGACTGCCGCAGGGATATGTACGTCTCAATGACATTTATGTCTCAAAGTGTAACGGTTTTGGATTTCAGCGCTTTTCGGCACGCGCTTGGGCTTGGAGTTGGATGATGCGGGCATTTCTCTTTCCGGGGCAGGGTAGCCAGTCGGTTGGCATGGGCAAGGCGCTGGCGGATGCCAGCCCGACCGCGAAGCAGCTGTTTCAGGAGGTCGACGACGCCCTGTCGCAGCATTTGTTCCGCATCATGGTGGAAGGTCCGGACAGCGACCTGACCCTGACCGAAAATGCCCAGCCCGCGATCATGGCCAACGCCATTGCCACGCTGCGTGTGATGCAGGCCGAAGGCGGCTTCTCCCTCGCCGACAAGGGCGATTATGTCGCCGGTCACTCGCTCGGCGAATATAGCGCGCTCTGCGCGGTCGAGGCGTTCGACATCGGCACCACGTCGCGCCTGCTGAAGCTGCGCGGCCAGGCGATGCAGGCGGCCGTGCCGGTAGGTGAGGGCGCGATGGCGGCGCTGCTCGGCGCCGACATCGAAAAGGCGCAGGCGCTGGCTGATGCGGCGGCCGAAGGCGAAGTCTGCACCGTCGCCAATGACAACGACCCCTCGCAGGTCGTGATCTCCGGCCATCGCGGCGCGATCGAGCGCGCGGTCGCGCTGGTCAAGGATCATGGCATCAAGCGCGGCGTTTTGCTGCCGGTGTCGGCACCCTTCCACTGTCCGCTGATGCAGCCCGCTGCCGAAGCGATGCAGGAGGCTCTGGCCAAGGCCGCGATCAGTGCGCCGCTGTTGCCGGTCTATGCCAACGTCCTCGCCGCGCCGATCGCCGACCCTGAAGAGATCAAGGCGCGCCTGGTCGAGCAGGTGACGGGCCGGGTCCGCTGGCGCGAATCCGTCGCGGCGATGTGGGACGCGGGCGTCACCGATTTCGTGGAAGTCGGCGGCAAGGTGCTCGGCCCGATGGTCAAGCGCATCGCCCCCGACGCGACCGTCCGCAGCATCGTGACGATGGACGATATCGAAGCCGCGCTGGCTTCGTTCTGATTTTTTGTTCGCGCGGAGACGCGGAGACGCGGAGGGTTATTGGTCGAGATCGATCGCATCAGTGGCGATGTCCTCAACCTGGCCCTGCGCGTGCATCGCGAACTGGGGCCGGGACTGCTGGAAAGCGTCTATGAAATGATCCTAGCGACCAAATTGGCCGCCATGGGTTATGCGGTTGAACGCCAGCGCGCGATCGATGTCGAGTATGATGGCTTACGGTTCGATGCGGCCTTTCGCATCGACCTCTTGGTGGACGGCGTTCTGCTGGTTGAAATCAAATCGACAGAGCGCCTCAACGCTGCCCATGCGAAGCAATTGCTGACCTATCTTCGGCTCACCAAACAGCCCGTAGGGCTGCTAATCAATTTCGGCGGCGCCACGCTCAAGGAAGGGGTGAAGCGCATAGTCAACGACTATGTCCCCTCCGCGTCTCCGCGCCTCCGCGTGAATCAAATAGAACAAGGAGACTGAGAATGTTCGACCTCACAGGAATGACCGCGCTGGTGACGGGCGCTTCGGGTGGCATCGGTTCGTCGATCGCCAAGGCTCTCGCCGCGCGCGGCGCGACGCTGGCGCTGTCGGGCAGCAACGAGGAAAAGCTCAAGGCCTTCGCCGCCGAACTCGGCGCCAATAATCCAGAAGCTGGGCATAAGACCATCGTTTGCAACCTCAGCGACCCGGCCTCGGTCGATGCGCTGGTGCCGCAGGCGGTCGAAGCGCTGGGCAAGATCGACATCCTGGTCAACAATGCCGGCATCACCCGCGACAACCTGATCCTGCGCATGAAGGATGAGGAATGGTCGCAGGTCATCCAGGTCAATCTGGAGGCGGCCTTCCGCCTCGTCCGCGCTGCCGCCAAGCCGATGATGAAGGCGCGCTTCGGCCGCATCATCTCGATCACCTCGGTCGTCGGCGTTACCGGCAACCCCGGCCAGGCCAATTATTGCGCGTCGAAGGCCGGCATCATCGGCATGTCGAAGTCGCTGGGCCAGGAACTGGCGAGCCGCGGCATCACCGTGAACTGCGTCGCGCCCGGCTTCATCCGCTCGGCGATGACCGATGCGTTGAACGACGCGCAGAAGGGAGCGATCCTGACCAAGATCCCGGCAGGCGATCTGGGCAGCGGCGACGATATCGGTGCGGCGGTCGTTTATCTGGCGAGCAAGGAAGCCGGTTACGTCACCGGCCAGACGCTGCACGTCAATGGCGGCATGGCGATGATCTGATCGCGCTTCGTGGCGTGAAGCGAAAACGGGCCGGGCGCTGAGCGTTCCGGCCCTTTTCAATATCCGGCGCGCCTGAGTGCCTGCTTCACCGCCGCGATCGTCTTGACCCTGGCGGTCGTATCCGGCCCGTCGCGGCGACCGCAGTCACATTCATAATGTTTGAACAGCCGCTCGGCGGCCTTCACGGGCACCAGCGCGCGCTGGCCGGGCTTCCAGTCATCCAATATCCGCACGTCGTACATGGTGCCGCTGACGTCATAATGGCGAATGTCCCAAGCGAGGATGACGATCAGTTCCTTCGCCTTGTCGCGGTCCGCATTGGCAAAGCCGATGGCGGCGATCTGCGGCGCGCCGCCTTCCTGTTCGCCGACGGTGACGCGGACCGGCGGGCCATCCATCGTCTCCGCCAGCATCACCAGTTGGCGCTCTTCCTCATCCTCTTTCCCGGTCAGATAGTCGGCGAACACCTGTCCACGCCCATTCCATGTCGCGGGCGTGACGTTCACCGCCTCCGCCGGGAGGCCGATCCGCTGCGCCGCTCGATGCTGCACGCTGGCCGCATGGGCCGCATCCTCCTGCGCGCGCGCCGGCGCCGCCAGCGGCAATGCCGCAAGCAGCAGGGTCGCAGCGATCCGCCTCACGCCTCGATCCCCTCCAGCGCGGTGAAACGTTGCGACCAGAGCGCGCCATAGACCGCCATCCACTGCACCACCGGCGCCAGCCCCTTGGACCGCGCGGAATAATAGGTTTCGCGGCCCGCACGACGCGCCGTCACGAGCTTGGCCCGCTTGAGCTTGCCCAGGTGGCGCGACACCATCGGTTGCGATACGCCCGCGACCGCCGTCAGCGCATGAACGCTCTGTTCGCCCTCGCGCACCAGATATTCGAGCAGGGCGCGGCGCGTGCCATCGGACAGCGCCTTGAACTGCGCGTCGATGGTGGGGCTGCGATCATCTTGTAATGCTTCCGTCATGGTCGCGTCATAACCATATGGTTATGAATGGGGCAAGCCTTACTGCGCCGAAACGACTTTCAGCGGGGTTAACCAAAAAAAGTCCGTCGCTCCAGAGGGCTGAGTCTTTTGAGTCACACCGCGCCATATTGAGTCCGTGCGCCTTGCGCTGACTCAACATCTTGTGGGTCCACCTTTCGTTCTCCTCTTCAGACCTTGCGACTCGCGCTGAGTCCGCGAGTCCCCTACACTTGACGCCGGACTCCGGAGGACTCATCGGTGCGTCTCAAGACAGAAGGGGGTTCAGCATTTATGGGTGTCATGACACGCGTCGCATCGCCGCGGCGGAAGAAGGTGATCGAATCGGTCGAGATCGAGGCCGATCGCCTGCTGCGTGGCGACTGCATCGCGCAGATGGCCTCGCTGCCCGACAATTGCATCGACATGATCTTCGCCGATCCGCCCTATAATCTCCAGCTGGGCGGCGACCTGTTCCGTCCCGAAGGCGCGCGCGTGGATGCGGTCGACAATGACTGGGACAAGTTCGACACGCTGGGCGCCTATGACCGCTTCACCAAGGCTTGGCTGCGCGAAGCGCGCCGCATCCTGAAGCCCAACGGCTCCATCTGGGTGATTGGCAGCTATCACAACATCTTCCGCGTTGGCGCTGCGTTGCAGGATGAAGGCTTCTGGATCCTCAACGACATCATCTGGCGCAAGGCGAACCCGATGCCCAATTTCAAGGGCACGCGCTTCACCAACGCGCATGAGACGCTGATCTGGGCCAGCCAGGGCGAGGACGCCAAATATACTTTCAACTACAAGGCGATGAAGACCCTCAACGACGAGTTGCAGATGCGCTCCGACTGGGTGCTGCCGATCTGCGGCGGTCAGGAGCGACTGAAGCGTAACGGCACCAAGGCGCATCCGACCCAGAAGCCGGAATCCTTGCTCTATCGCGTCATGCTGTCCTGCACCAAGCCGGGCGACGTCGTACTCGACCCCTTCTTCGGCACCGGCACCACCGGCGCGGTCGCCAAGCGTCTTGGCCGTCGCTGGATCGGTATCGAGCGCGAGGAGGATTATATCGAGGTCGCGCTGGAACGTATCGCCGAGGCGCTGCCGCTCGATGAATCCGCGCTCAGCATCATGCAGAGCGCCAAGAGCCAGCCCAAGGTCGCCTTCGGCACGCTGGTCGAAACCGGTTATCTGAAGCCCGGCACGGTGCTGACCGACACGAAGCGTCGCTGGCAGGCGCAGGTGCGCGCAGACGGTTCGCTGGCCGTGGGTGCCGACACTGGCTCGATCCACAAGATGGGCGCCACGCTCCAAGGCGCGCCCAGCTGCAACGGCTGGACCTTCTGGCATGTCGAGACGGAAGGGAAGCTCCAGCCGATCGACACGCTGCGCCAGACCTATCTGCTCGCCAACGAGCCTTGATCACTAACCCCCGTTCGCTTCGAGCGAAGTCGAGAAGTGTGGTGCGCCCGTATCTCGACTTCGCTCGATACGAACGGCTAAGGGGTGCTTATGTCGATGCTGCCCACCATCCCCGCCGACGCGCGCCTCTATCTCAAGCCGACCTGGTATGTGCCGACCCCGATCGGCCTTGATGATGGCGCGGCGGCGCGGATGGGCAATGGGCTGATCTGGTTCCAGGCCTATGAACTGACCGCGCTCCGCGGTGCCCAGCGGATCGCGCGTCTCACGATCCCGGTCGCCGACTTTGCGGATGCCATCGCAACCTTGCCCGACGCTCTGGCGCATCGTGCGCAGCAACTCGCCGCCAACATCTCCGCCCAGCGTCCACCGCTCGCCCTTGGCGACCGCACGATCCGTTTCGACGCGCCGCAGGTGATGGCGATCCTCAACATCACGCCCGACAGCTTTTCCGACGGCGGCAAGCATATGGACGATCCGCAGGCGGCCGCCGATGCGGGCTTCGCCATGGCATCGGCGGGGGCCGCGCTGATCGATGTCGGCGGCGAATCCACCCGGCCCAAGGCACCCCGCCTCTGGGAAGGGGATGAGATCGCGCGCATCGTGCCGGTGGTGGAGCGGCTCGCCGCGTCCGGCGTCGCCATGTCGATCGACACGCGCAAGGCGACGGTGATGGAAGCGGCGCTGGCCGCAGGCGCGCATGTCATCAATGATGTGAGCGCGCTCCGGCACGACCCGCGCGCCATGGACGTGGTCGTCGCGGCGGGTTGCCCCGTGATCCTGATGCACGCCCCCTCGGCCGGCGACGATCCGCACGACAATCCTGCCGGCTATGGCGATGTCGTCGCCGACGTCTACGACCATCTGGAGGCGCGGATCGCTGCCTGCCTCGCCGCCGGCATCCCCCGCGAAAAGATCATGGTCGATCCCGGTCTCGGTTTCGGCAAGAGCCTGGCCGACAATCTGGCGCTGGTGAACAATGTCGCGATCTTTCAGGCGCTGGGCGTCCCCTTGCTGTTTGCAGGCAGCCGCAAGCGGCTGATCGGCGCGCTCTCCAACGAAGCGCCCGCCCCCGAACGGCTGGGCGGATCGGTCGCGCTCGCCTTCCGCGCGGCGCAGCTTGGCGCGCAGATGGTGCGGGTCCATGACGTGAAGGAAAGCGTGCAGGCGCTGCACCTCTGGCGCGGTCTGGCCGACGCGGGATTGAGCGCGATTTGATCGCTCGGCCTGCTTCCTCGCCCGGCCATCCCACGCATGTATATTGTGGGCGGCCGGGTGGGGGGAGCGGGCCGGTGCGGGTCTCCAAAGATGCGCCCTTCCACGCATCTTTCAAAGAACGGGTATTATTTTACCCGTCAGGAAACCCCTGCATCTCTTGACTTCCAGCGCCCCTACCGTCATTAGCGCCCCACTTCCGGGCGTCGGCAACGGCGTCCGGTTTCATTTTTTCATTCTGGAGTATTGGCACCATGAAGGCGCTGATGAAGACCACCAAGCCGGCGACCCCGGCAACGGTCGAAAAGAAGTGGATCCTGATCGACGCCGAAGGCCTCGTCGTGGGTCGTCTCGCTTCGACCGTCGCAAATATCCTGCGCGGCAAGCACAAGACCAGCTTTACCCCCCACGTCGATTGCGGTGACAATGTCATCATCATCAACGCTGGCAAGGTGAAGTTCACCGGCCGCAAGCTGACCGACAAGGTCTATTACAAGCACACCGGTTATGCCGGCGGCATCAAGGAAACCACCCCCCAGAAGATTCTGGAAGGCCGTTTCCCCGAGCGCGTCCTGGAAAAGGCCGTCGAGCGTATGATCCCCCGTGGTCCGCTGGGCCGCCAGCAGATGCGCAACCTGCGTATCTTCGCTGGTGCCGAACACGCCCATGAAGCCCAGAACCCCGAAGTGCTCGACTTCGCGTCGCGCAACCGCAAGAACAAGGTGGGTGCATAATGACCGATAACCGCCAGTCCCTGTCCGACCTCGCGGCGATCGCCGCTGAAGCCGCTGCCGCGCCGGCCGCTGCTCCGGTTTCGGACGCCGTCGACGCGCCCGTCGCTCCGGTTCAGCCCTCGGCTCCGCTGCGCGCCCAGGAAATCGACGGCCTCGGCCGCGCCTACGCCACCGGCCGCCGCAAGGACGCCGTTGCCCGCGTGTGGGTTAAGCCCGGCACCGGCAAGATCACGGTCAACGGCCGCGATCAGGAAATCTATTTCGCCCGTCCGACCCTGCGTCTGGTGATCAACCAGCCGTTCGGTGTGACCGAGCGTGAAGGTCAGTATGACGTGATCGCCACCGTCAAGGGCGGTGGTCTGTCGGGTCAGGCCGGCGCCGTGAAGCACGGCATCGCCCAGGCTCTGTCGAAGTATGAGCCGGCGCTGCGCAGCGCGGTCAAGGCCGAAGGCTTCCTGACCCGCGACAGCCGCGTTGTCGAGCGTAAGAAGTACGGCAAGGCGAAGGCCCGCCGCAGCTTCCAGTTCTCGAAGCGCTAATCGCTTCGCGACACGCGAAATTGGAAGGGGCCGGTTTTCCGGCCCCTTTTTCGTTGCGCCTGCGTTCCGGCGGCAACCTTTGCTCCGGCTGGTTGGTTGATCCTGCAACTGCAACCACAGGAGATGTTTCATGGGTGAAGCAACCGACAAGGTGAAGGCCGCCGGCAACAAGGCGGCTGGTTCCGTCAAGGAAGGCATCGGCAAGGCGACCGACAATGAACGCCTCGAAGCCGAAGGCAAGGCGCAGAAGGCCAAGGGCACCGCGCAGGACGTTGCCGGCTCGGTAAAGGGTGCGCTCGGTGACAAGATCTGATCGTCATACCCGGACATGAAAAAGGCCTCGCTCGGCAAGAGCGGGGCCTTTTTGCTTTGCTGTCCTACAGGCCGTGATCCTGCTATCTTCCCATGAAGCTGAAACGATGCCGGAAACGCGGCCACTTTCCGATAGGATCAGCCAACTGCAATAAAATGTCCGAATCTGCGGGAAATATGCGAAGTTAAGCCTCCTCCGCCAGATAGGCCTTCACGTCCCGGCGCAACTCCCCCGCACACAGATACAGGGCGATGACATTGGGGATCGCCATCAGGAAGAAGCTGGAATCGACGATTCCGACCACCCTGCCAAGGTCGATCGCGGCGGCCGGGGGCAGGGCCACGACATAGAGAATCTTGTAGGTCCACTGCGCCTTCGGCCCGTTGCCGAACAGATAGCCCCAGGCCTGCAACCCATAGAAGCCCCACGCCACCAGCGTCGAATAGGCGAACAGGAACACCACCACCGCCAGCAGCCAGGGGAACCAGGGCGACACCTTGGCAAAAGCGGCCGACGTGATTGCGATCCCCTCCAGCCCCGTACTCCACGTCCCCGCGACCACCAGTGCCAACCCGCCCAGAGCGCAGACGATCATCGTGCCGAGCAGCGGCTCCAGCAGCGCGACCAGCCCTTCCGACACCGGATGCTTCGCGCGGGCGAGGCTGTGCGCCATCACTGCCGAACCGACGCCCGCCTCGCTGGCGAAGACCGCGCGCCGCATCCCCGCGACGAACGCGCCGATCGCGCCGCCCGTCGCGGCATTGCCCGACCATGCGCCATTCCAGATCAGCGCCAGCGCTCCCGGTATCTCGCCGATATGGAGGATCAGGATCGCCGCGACACCGCCCAGATAGACCGCGACCTTGAGCGGGGTGAGGCGCTTCGACACCTCGCCCAGCCAGGCCGCGCCGCCCAGCGTCACGAGAGCGACAGCGCTGGCCAGGAACACGCCATAGGCCCAGCCATTGGTGAGGCCGGTGACGACCTTCACCTGCGCGAAGCTCTGGTTGACCTGCACCATCGGGATCGCGCCGAACAGCGCGAAGAAGGCATAGCTGCCGCCCAGAACCAGCCCCAGCTTCGGCCAGCCCCGCGCTGCGCCCACGGCCTTCAGCACATACATCGGCCCGCCATGGACATGGCCGCGGCTGTCGAACACGCGATATTTGAGGCCCAGCGTCACTTCCGCCATCTTCACCGTCATGGCGAACCAGCCGATAATGAACATCCACAGGATCGCGCCCGGACCGCCCATGGTCAGCGCCACGGCGACGCCGGCGATATTGCCGAGGCCGATCGTGCCCGACAACGCTGTGGAAAGCGCCGCCCACTGGCTGACATCGCCCTTCGCCTCGCCCTCATGCGGCTGGGTGCGCAATATGCGGATCGCGCGGCCGACATGGCGGACATTGGGGAAGCCGAGCCACAGGGTGAAGAACAGCATCGGCAGCGCCAGATAGAGCACGATCAGTTCGATCTGCGCGCCGAACAGCGGCACCTTGAAAAAGACGGCGTTCGACAGGCCGTCGACAAAGGCATTGAAATTTTCCATCACGCCCGGATGCCGCCGAGTACGCAGATTGTCGATCAAGAAAAACTTGCCGTTACCTGCCATTCCTCTCGGACCATCGACCGGCGAAAGGTTGTGGCTTGATAGAGGCCCTTGGTCCGGTGCATGGGAGGGGCATGAGCAGGCAATATTTCGGCACCGACGGCATCCGCGGGCGCACCAACCAATGGCCGATGACGGCGGAACTGGCGATGAAGGTCGGCATGGCCGCCGGCACCCATTTCCAGCGCGGCAGCCACCGCCATCGCGTGGTGATCGGCAAGGATACGCGGCTGTCGGGCTATATGGTGGAAAATGCGCTGGTCGCGGGCTTCACCGCCGTCGGCATGGACGTGGTCCAGTTCGGCCCGATCCCGACGCCCGCCGTCGCGCTGCTCGCCCATTCGATGCGCGCCGATCTCGGCGTCATGATCTCGGCCAGCCACAATCCCTATTATGACAATGGCATCAAGCTGTTCGGCCCGGACGGCTACAAGCTGTCGGACGAGGATGAACTGAAGATTGAAGCGCTGTTGTCGCAGGATATCGCGCTCGCCGCCTCCAAGGATATCGGTCGCGCCCGCCGCGTCGAGGATGCCCGTGGCCGCTACATCCATGCGGTCAAATCCAGCTTCCCCGCCGACTTGCGCCTCGACGGTCTCAAGATCGTCGTCGACTGCGCCAATGGCGCCGCCTATCAGGTCGCGCCCTCGGCCCTGTGGGAACTGGGCGCCACCGTGGTCGCGATTGGCGTCACGCCCAATGGCACCAACATCAACGACGGCTGCGGATCGACGTCGCCCCTGCTGTTGCAGGAAACCGTGGTCTCCTCCGGCGCGGATATCGGCATTGCGCTGGATGGCGACGCCGATCGCCTGATCGTCGTGGACGAACAGGGCAAGATCGTCGACGGTGACCAGATCATGGCGCTGATCGCCGCCAATTTCGCCCGCGAAGGCACGCTGCGCGGTGGAGGTCTCGTCGCGACGATCATGTCGAATCTCGGCCTCGAACGCTTTCTTACGGCCAAGGGCATTGCCCTCGAACGCACCAAGGTCGGCGACCGCTATGTGCTGGAACGCATGCGCGAAGGCGGCTTCAATGTCGGCGGCGAACAGTCCGGCCACATGATCCTGAGCGATTATGCCACCACCGGCGACGGTACGGTCGCGGCGTTGCAGGTGCTGGCCGCGCTGGTCCGCTCCGGCAAGCCTGCCAGCGAGACGCTGCACCAGTTCGACCCGGTGCCGCAATTGCTCAAGAATGTCCGTTTCTCCGGCGGCAAGCCGCTGGAGCATGACGAAGTGAAGCGCGTCATCGCCCAGGCCGAAGCGGAACTGAACGGCGCGGGCCGCCTCGTCATCCGTCCCTCCGGCACAGAGCCGGTGATCCGCGTCATGGCCGAAGGCGACCGCGAGGATCAGGTGCGCGACGTGGTCGACCGCATCTGCGCCGCGGTGGAGAAGGCGGCGGCGTGACCGTTTTTGTTCCCACCCCCGACCGGGGAGAGATATCCCATGCTTGAAATGCGCCCCGACTGCGAACGCTGCGGTACGGATCTGCCTGCCGATGAACCCGGCGCCTTCATCTGCTCGTTCGAATGCACCTTCTGTGCGCCCTGCGCTGAGGCGCTGGACGATCGTTGCCCCAATTGCGGCGGCGAACTGATGGATCGCCCGACCCGCATGGGAAAAGCGCTGGCGAACAGCCCCGCTTCGACCGAGCGCAAATATAAGGCATGACTCCGGCCCGCATCCTCATCATCGCCGGCTCCGACAGCGGGGGCGGCGCAGGCATTCAGGCCGACCTGAAGACCGTAACCCTGCTTGGCGGCTTCGGCATGACCGCCATCACGGCGATCACCGCGCAGAACACGCTGGGCGTGCAGGGAGTCCATCCGATCCCGACCGACATGGTGCTGGCGCAGATGGAAAGCTGCATCAGCGACATCGGCGTCGACGCGGTGAAGATCGGCATGATCGGATCGGCCGATACCGCCGCTGCCGTCGCCGACCGGCTGGCGCAACTCGACAATGTGCCTATCGTCTTCGATCCAGTCATGATCGCGACCAGCGGATCGGTGCTGGCGGACGATGCGACCATTGCGGCGTTCGAACGGCTGATGCGGAGCGCGACGGTCATCACCCCCAATGTGCCGGAATTGCAGGCGCTGACGGGCAGGGTGGTAAACGATCTCGATACGCTGGAAGATGCGGCGCAGGCGCTGCGCGAGCGTGTCGGTGCGGTCATCCTCGCCAAGGGCGGACATCTGCCGCAACTGCCGGAAGATGATCGACCGCTGATCCACGACCTGTTGATCGATGAGGATATGGTCGCCGAATATTCGGTCGAACGCATCGAAACGCGCAACAGCCACGGTACCGGCTGCACGCTCGCCAGCGCCATCGCAGCCGGGTTGGGCGGCGGCCTGTCACTGGCCGATGCCGTCGACCGGGCCGAAGCGTTCGTCGCATCTGCCCTTTCGGCAGCGCCGGGCCTTGGTCGGGGCCATGGTCCGATGGGCCATGCGCTGGGCCTGACACCTTTTTATCACCTGCTGGCTGCGCAGGACCAGGCCGGCTGGGATGCTGCCGCCTTCGCCGCGCGCTATTCCGATCATGCCTGATTTCGCGCACGAACTTCTGCATCATCCCGGCCTCGTCGCCGGCGTGGACGAAGCGGGCAGGGGACCGCTGGCGGGGCCGGTGGTCGCCGCCGCCGTCATCCTGCGCGCTGAGGATTGTCCCGACGGCCTGAACGATTCCAAGCAACTGAGCGCGACCAAACGCGCCGCACTGGAAACCGAGATCAAGGCCCGCGCGCTTTGCTGGGGCGTCGGCATCGCCAGTGTCGCGGAAATCGACGAGATCAATATCCTCTGGGCGACGATGCTTGCCATGACGCGCGCCGTGGAAGCGCTCAGCCACGATTGCGCCCATATCCTGGTCGACGGCAATCGCTGTCCGAAATGGCGCTGGGCCTCCACCGCGATCGTGGAGGGCGACGCCAAATGCCTGTCGATCGCGGCCGCCTCCATCCTCGCCAAGGAAACGCGCGACCGGATGATGATCGCTGCGGCGCTCGATCACCCGCATTATGGCTGGGAAACGAACAAGGGTTATGGCAGCGCCAAGCATCTGGCGGCACTCCGCGAATATGGACCGACGCCGCTCCACCGCCGCAGCTTCGCTCCGGTGGCGCAATTGACGCTCCTGTAACCCAACACGGACAAGGGGCTCGCATGTCCCAAGCCGGGACCGCTACCACATGGCCTTGCGGACAGGCTGGCGCTGATGCAAATCATGGTTAATAAAGGCTTATGCCTAAGCTTTTGCTATCCTTGCTCGCGCCCCTGTTCGCCCTGGCCCTGCCGGTGCAGGCGGCCGTCGAGACAGAGATCGCGCTGGCGCCGGGCGGCTATCGCTGGCTGGAGGAGGGGGCAGTGAACGGCCCGCTCTACATGGTCATCAGCATCGAAAAGCAGCGGGTCCACGTCTATAGCGGCGACCGGCTGATCGGCATCGCCAGCGTATCGACCGGCATGAAGGGGCACCGCACGCCCACCGGCGATTATCCGATTCTGCAAAAGCGGCAATGGCACCGCTCCAACCTCTACAGCAATGCGCCCATGCCGTTCATGCAGCGGCTGACCTGGGACGGGATCGCGCTCCATGCCGGGCATAATCCGGGCCATCCGGCCAGCCATGGCTGTATCCGCTTGCCCTATGCCTTCGCGCGGCAACTTTTTGCGCTGACGAAGATCGGTACGCCGGTCGAGGTCACGCAGGCCCGGCTCAACGCTGCACTGAAGATCGATCCGCTGGTGCTGGGTGATCCGGGCAGCACGGTCGTGAGCTTCGACGCGGGCAAGGGGCCGGCCATGACCCTTCCGCCACCCGACGCACAGGAAGACGGTGCGCCGATGCTGGAGATCGACCCGGCCATCTTCACGCCACGCCTGCGCCGATAAGCGAAACATTTGCCCTTTCCCGGCTTTCTCCGCAGGATAGCCGAACGGAACCGGGAAGGGAGCATTGATGCAGGCCAGCCGCATGTCCAACCGGTCGCTGGCCGTGGCGACGCTTTCCACCATCGTCGAATGGTATGATTTCACCCTCTACCTCTATCTCGCGACTCTTCTGTCGCGCACCTTCTATGGCGGCGGCGCGGCGGGGCTGGGGGAGACGTTGGCGGGATTTGCGGTCGCCTATGCGATGCGGCCGCTGGGCGCGATCGTCTTCGGCCATATCGGGGATCGCCATGGCCGGCGGCTTACCATGATCCTGTCGATGGGGATGATGACCGCCGCAATGCTGGCGACGGCCTTGCTTCCCACCCATGCGCAGGCCGGTCCGGCGGCGGGCTGGATGCTGCTGGCGCTGCGCTGCCTGATGGCCTTCTCTGTCGGCGGCGAATATACCGGCGTCGTCGCCTATCTGATGGAGGGCGCGAGCGCAGGGCGGCGCGGCTTCGTCACCTCACTGGCCTCGGCGGCGAGCGAGATCGGCGCGCTGCTTGCCGCCGGGATCGCGGCGCTGACCGTCGCTTCGCTGGACAATGCTGCCCTTGAAGGCTGGGGCTGGCGCATTCCCTTCTTCGTGGGGGCGGGCATGGCGGGTCTGATCCTGCTTGCCCGCTCGACCATGGAAGAATCGCCCGACTTCCTGCGCCAGCAGGCCGCCGACAGCGTGCCCCGCAATCCGCTGCGCCAGACGCTGCGTCACCATCGCCTGCCGATCCTGCGCGGATTCGCCATTTCCGCGCTGGGGTCGATCACTTATTATGTCGGCATCACCTATGTGCCGAGTTTCCTGACCGGCACCGGCGCGATGGCAGAGGGGGCGGCGCTCTGGCTGTCGACCGTGGCGGCGCTGGCGGTGATCCTGGTGACGCCCGTCACCGGACTGCTGGCGGACCGGATCGGGCGGCGGCCGGTGCTGCTGGCGCTCAGTCTGCTGGGCGCGGCGCTGCCGATCCCGATGTTCCTGCTGATGGGACAGGGGCATGGCGCGGCCTTGCTGGGCGCGATCCTGCTCGCCTGCCTGGGCGGCGGGGTGAGCGCGGTCGGTGCCGTCACCACCGCCGAGCAGTTCCCCGGCGAGGGGCGGCTGACGGGCCTTGCATTGGGCGCAACCACCGCGACCGCGCTGTTCGGCGGCCTCACGCCCTGGCTGGCGCATCTGCTGATCGAGCGAACCGGTTGGACCCTGGTCCCCGGCGCAATGATCGCGCTGGTAGCGCTGTGTGTGCTTCCCGTGCTGCTGGCGCTGCCGGAAACGGCTCCGGGGCGGCGGTCAGGTGTTTAGTGTGGGATGTCACAATCTCCGTTCGAAACGAACGGTTCTTGTTCTAGGCCTGCTCTCTAAACCCGCACCTCGCGCCATTCGCCCGGTTGCAAGCCCTCGACGCTCCACTCTCCAATCTGCCAGCGCACCAGACGCAGCGTCGGCAGGCCGACCGCCGCTGTCATCCGCCGCACCTGCCGGTTGCGCCCCTCGCGGATGGTCAGGCTGATCCAGCAATCGGGCACCGTCTTGCGGAACCGCACTGGCGGATCGCGCGGCCACAGCGCCGGATCGTCGATCCGCTCCACCTGTGCGGGCAGGGTGGGGCCGTCCTTCAGCGTCACGCCTTGACGCAACTGCGCCAGCGCCTCCTCCTGCGCGTCGCCCTCGACCTGCGCCAGATAGGTCTTGGGCGTCTTGAAGCGCGGGTTGGAGATGCGCGCCTGCAAGCGCCCATCGTCGGTCAGCAGCATCAGCCCTTCGCTGTCGAGGTCGAGCCGCCCGGCCGGATAGACGCCGGGCACGTCGATATAGTTGGACAGGGTCAGCCGCTCCGCGCCGATGCTGCGGTCGGTGAACTGGCTCAGCACGTTGAACGGCTTGTTGAACAGGATCAGGCGGGACATGGCGTCAATCCTCCTCTTCCTCGTCGACCATCAGGCTACCCTGATTGATCAGCGCCGTGAGCAACGCCATCGCCTCGCTCAGCGACGGATCGAGGATCAGATGATCCTGCGCGCAAATCCGTTCCGCCATCGCCGCTGCTACGCCGGCGCACGGAAACGCATTGCCATCAGCGAACAGCAGCAGCCCGTCCGCCTCGCGCAGGAAGGCGAAGCGGCTTGCCGGATTGCGCAACAGCACGGCGCCGTCACCGGTCAGCGCCTGCAAATCAGCAACCGTCACCGGTTCCTCCGGCCGCCAGTCGGCCTCGGCATATTTGGGCGCGCTGTGATGCTGGCCGAACCAGCGGGCAAAGGCGTCGCGGTCCAGCAGTTTCTCGATCGTCATGGTATGCAGCCGGTCGATGGCGGCAGGCGCGATCTCGCCCGGATGGACGGCGCTGGTCAGGTCCGGATCGGCATAGCGATCATCGTCCGTCATATCCTCGACCAGCTGCTCGGTCCATTCGACTATCAGGTCGTGGCGTGAAGGCGCCCGGAAGCCGATCGAATAGGTCATGCAATCCTCGCCCACGGCAACGCCGTCATGCGCGAAGCCCGGCGGAACGTAGAGCATGTCGCCCGGTTCCAGCACCCAGTCGCCCGTTGCCTCGAAATCGGCGAGCAGGCGCAAATCGGCATGCGGCCGCAGCGGCGTCGCATCGTCGCAGCGCGGCCCCACGCGCCAACGCCGCTTGCCCAACCCCTGAATCAGAAACACGTCATATTGGTCGAAATGCGGACCGACGCCGCCGCCGTCGCTGGCATAGCTCACCATCACATCGTCGATCCGCCAGTTGGGAATGAAGCGGAACGGATCAAGCAGCGCCGCGACATCGGGCGCATAATGATCGACCGCCTGCACCAGCAGGGTCCAGGGCGCGGCGCCCAGATTGCCGAACCGATCTTCGGGGAAGGGGCCATGTTCCAGCGCCCAATTCTCGCCCGTCTGGACGACCAGCCGCGATTCGACGCCCTCTTCGCAGGCGAGGCCCGCCAGTTCGTCCGGCTCGAGCGGATTTTCCCATGCCTTCCACGGGTTGCGGATCAGCAGCGGCTTCTTCTGCCAATAATCGCGCAGGAAGAGGTCGATATCGAAATCGGAGAACTGCATGGATACTCGCGGGCAAGGGGAGAGGGCTGGGAGGGCTTTGCGCCTCGGCGGCGGCGCTGTCAAAGAGGGGGTAGGAATGGGACAGTCTCGAGCATTGTTTCAAGGCCGGGGTGACGGGCGCTGGGCGCGTCGATCATCCTCTCGTCGCACCTCGCCGTCCCACAAAAAAGCGGCCGATCCGTTCCCGGACCGGCCGCTCGATCAGTTCACCTCAATCCAGCCGGATCAGGCTGCCTGCGCAGTCTCTTCGCTCTCCGGCAGGCGGATGAGGTAGTCGAAGGCCGACAAAGCCGCCGTCGATCCCGCACCCATGGCGATCACGATCTGCTTGTAGGGCACGGTCGTGCAGTCGCCCGCCGCGAAGATACCTGGCTGGCTGGTTTCGCCACGCGCATCGATCTCGATCTCGCCACGCGGCGACAAGGCGATCGCGTCCTTCAGCCATTCGGTGTTGGGTACCAGCCCGATCTGGACGAAAATACCCTCCAGCTCGACATCATGCTCGGTGCCGTGGTTGCGGTCCTTGTAGCTGAGGCCCGTCACGCGCTCGCCATTGCCGTCCACCTTGGTCGTCAGCGCAGAGGTGATGATCTTGACGTTGGGCAGGCTGGCGAGCTTGCGCTGGAGCACGGCGTCAGCGCGCAACTGGCTGTCATATTCGATCAGCGTCACATGGGCGACGATGCCGGCCAGGTCGATGGCCGCCTCGACGCCGCTGTTGCCGCCGCCGATCACCGCCACGCGCTTGCCCTTGAACAGCGGGCCATCGCAGTGCGGGCAGTAGGCGACGCCCTTGTTGCGATATTCATCCTCGCCGGGTACGCCCATCTGCCTCCAGCGGGCGCCGGTGGACAGGATGATCGTGCGCCCCTTCAGCGACGCGCCATTTTCCAGCATGACCTCATGATAGCCGCCTTCTTGCCTTGCCGTGACCAGCTTCGCTGCCTCTTGCAGGTTCATGATTTCGACGTCATAATCCTTGACGTGGGCTTCCAGCGCCGACGCCAGCTTCGGCCCTTCGGTGCGCGATACCGAGATGAAATTCTCGATGTCCATCGTGTCGAGTACCTGACCGCCGAAGCGCTCCGCCGCCACGCCGGTACGGATGCCCTTGCGCGCCGAATAGATGGCCGCCGCCGCACCAGCGGGGCCGCCGCCGATCACCAGCACTTCGAAGGGATCCTGCGCCTTGATCTTCTCGGCGGCGCGCGCTTCGGCGCCGCTGTCGATCTTCGCGACGATCTGCTCCAGTTCCATGCGGCCCTGACCGAAGGGTTCGCCGTTCAGGAACACGGTCGGCACGGCCATGATCTTGCGCGCCTCGACCTCGTCCTTGAACAGGCCGCCGTCGATCGCGACATGGCTGATCCGGGGATTGAGCACGCTCATCAGGTTCAGCGCCTGCACCACATCCGGGCAGTTCTGGCAGGACAGCGAGAAATAGGTTTCGAAGGCGAAATCGCCGTCGATATTCTTGACCTGGCTGATCAGATCCTGCGCCGCCTTCGACGGATGACCGCCGACTTGGAGCAGCGCCAGCACCAGCGATGTGAATTCATGGCCCATCGGGATGCCGGCGAAGGTTACGCCGATATCGGTGCCCGTACGGCGGATCATGAAGCTCGGCTTGCGCTTGTCGCTGCCGGTGGTCACGCTGACCTTGTCCGACAGTTCGGCGATCTCGTTCAGCAATTCACCCAGTTCATGCGATTTCGCGCCATCGTCCAGCGACGCCACCAGCTCGATGGGCTGGGTGATGTTCGCCATATAGGCCTTGAGCTGGCCCTTGAGATTTGCGTCCAACATCTTGTCTGTCTCCATGGGTTGGGCGCGCCGGCTCGGGGCACGCGACTATGATGTCGCCGGGATGGTGCGACCCGAAGGCCCGGCGTGCAGCATAGCGATGAAAATCCGTATAAAATCCTGCCGGGCCAGGGAGTATTCTCGACCCGGCCCGGCAGGTGCCTGATCAGGATATGGGTTATGTGCCGGCTGTGCCGCCCCATAACCCATTCACCCGTCAGCGCGATTTCCGAGTCGTCAGATGTTCCATCTGACTTGAAATCGCTTTTAGATCTTGCCGACGAGGTCGAGCGACGGGGCCAGGGTGGCTTCGCCTTCTTCCCACTTGGCGGGGCAGACTTCACCCGGATGGCTGGCCCAATACTGGAGCGCCTTCACCTTGCGGAGCAGTTCGGCAGCGTTGCGGCCCACGCCCTCGGGGGTGATTTCGACCAGCTGGATCACGCCTTCGGGATCGAGCACGAAGGTGCCACGGTCCGCCAGGCCAACGCCTTCACGCAGGACATCGAACTGGGTCGCCAGCGCGTGGTTCTGGTCGCCGACCATGTAATAGTTGATCTTGCCGATCGCCGGCGAGGTGTCGTGCCAGGCCTTGTGGCTGAAATGGGTGTCGGTCGACACCGAATAGACTTCCACGCCCATGTTCTGGAGGGTCGGGTAGATGTCGGCCAGGTCTTCCAGTTCGGTCGGGCAGACGAAGGTGAAGTCGGCCGGATAGAAGAAGAAGACGGCCCACTTGCCCTTCACGTCGGCGTCGGTGATGTCGACGAACTTGCCTTCCTTGTAGGCGGTGGCCGAGAAGGGCTTCAGGGGGGTGTTGATGAGAGCCATAGGCTGTCCTTTTCCTGCTTGAGAATATTGCGGTTGCGAAGTCCCATGTAGGGATGCGGTCGATTCGAGGGAAATTGCTTTTCTCGGATGTGTTAAGTGAGAAAAGCGATCAGACAGAATCTGACTGATCGATCCTATCGTCTTAAATCTGCAATGCTTTCACCATGGCTACCTCAACCATGGCCTGGGCTTCATCGGGCGAGAAAGCCGATCTGTCGAGGCACAGTTCCAGCCACAGTCCGTCGACCAGTGCGGTAAGGCTGATCGCTGCAATCCGCGTCTGCGAAGGCGACAGCGCAGGTGCGGCAGCCTTAAGGAGTTCTTCCAGTTGCGCGCGGGTACCGCGATAAACCTCTGCATGGACGGCGGCGATTTTTGAGTCGGACTTGACCAGGCTCCAGAAGGCGATCCAGGTCGCCAGCAGATCGGGGTCCAAGATCGGTTCGCGGAAATTGGCTTGCAGGCAGGCGCGCAGCCGGTCGCGCGGATCATCGCCGGCCGCCTGAATTGCGGCGTCCAGCGCCGCCGAAACGCGCGTGCCAACATCGACGTAGGTGGCCAGGATCAGCGCATCGACGCCGTCGTAATAATGGGTGAGCAGGCCTGACGATACGCCCGCCTGCGCACAGATGGCGCGGACCGACGTGCCGCCTACGCCCTTTTCAGCGAGACAGCGCGCTGTCGCTTCAATCAACGCCTGCCGCCGCACATCCGGCGCTTCGCGTACGAACCGCGCCCTTGGCCGCGAATCGCCCCCTTTATTCCCCCTGCTTGCGTTCATTATCTTTCCCCTTGGATCGACCTTTGGCCGCAGAGTGGCCGACTGGCAAGACGTGGCGAGTCGCACTTGTGAGCTGTTAGCAGGGATCGAAGCGGCAACTCGTCGGTTCGGTTGAATGATCGAAAAGGAGATTATGGATGAAGCGCGTTTCTTCGCCCGTCATTGGCCTGTCCGGCATCGCTGCCCTGATGCTGCTGGGGGGGTGCGCCAAATCGACCGAAGATGGCAATGCTGCGAACAATGGCACTGCCGCTGTAACCACCGTTGAAAATATCGAGGAACCCGATGCAGTGGGCGCGGCCGGCAATGATGTCGGGGGCCTGCCGACGGACGACTGGGTCGGCCGCTGGACCGGGCCGGAGGGGCTGTTCCTGGACATCCAGCCTTCGCCCGACGGCAAGCCGGGCCATTATGCGATCGCCAACAAGGATAATCTCGATCGGCAGGCTGATTATGACGGCGTGGCCGAAGGATCGACCATTCGTTTCGTCCGCGATGGCAAGGATCTGGCGATCCGGCCGGGCAAAGGCGATGAAACGGGCTTCAAATATCTCGCCGGTAAGCAGGACTGCCTTATCATAGCACCGGGGCAGGAGGGGTATTGTCGTTAGGATATTCCGGCGACAGGAAGCATCGCGAGGCCCTGATCTTGCATCAGAACATGTGTCGACCAGTCCCATGTCTGGGGCGTCTGGGCTTGATCGGCCTCCAACCGGTCGCTTGGAAGGCTTAAGCGGCGGTTTCTGGCGGTGGGTTATGCGAATCCGCCATCTCATGGGCTTTTAAGCGTAGGTGGAAGGGCCCGCCGGGATCGCAAGCTGTACGCCCGACGCACAGGTCTTCACGTCGCGGCCGGGTCCATGCAAAAGCGGGCAGCGATGCCGATAGCCAGGCGCAAATGGCTGAAATTTCGGTTTCTGGCGTATTATCCACCTTGTTCCGGCCTGCTTTTGTTGCATAATCCACGTTACGACCGAACGAAGGGGCTTGGCGGCCTTGCCTCTTGCCTCTATCGGGGCTTGGCACTAGGGCTGCCTTAACGGTTGTTCAGAACCATCAACGATACCCAGTAAGAAGGACCACTCATGAGTGAGACCGCGGATCGCGTAAAGAAAATCGTCGTCGAGCATCTGGGCGTCGAAGCCGAGAAGGTGACCGAGGACGCCAGCTTCATCGACGATCTGGGCGCGGACAGCCTGGACATCGTCGAACTGGTCATGGCGTTCGAAGAAGAATTCGGCGTTGAAATCCCTGACGATGCGGCTGAAAAGATCGCCACCGTCAAGGATGCCATCGATTATATCGACAGCAAGCAGTAAGGCGCTTTCCGGCCTGATCCCTCCAGGGAAAGGCTGCGCTTACGCATAAGAGACGGCTCCTCCTGTCCGGCCTTTGCCGAGCGTGGGGAGCCTTTTCGTATCTGGCGCGCCGTTCACAAGCGCGTTTCAAATGGCTACATGGGCGGCACAAAGCCCATATATTTCGGAGCTAGGATATGCGTCGTGTCGTCGTAACCGGCCTTGGCATGGTGAGCCCACTGGGCGGGAATGTCGAAACCAGCTGGAAGAACATCATCGCGTCCAAATCGGGCGCGGCCACGATCCAGCGTTTCGACGCCAGCGAGTATAAGTGCCGCATCGCCTGCGAAGTGAAGCCCGCCGACCATGAATATGGCTATGATGCATCGCTGGATGTCGATCACAAGATCCAGCGTCAGGTCGATCCCTTCATCGTCTACGGCATCTCTGCTGCCAGCGAAGCGCTGCGCGACGCGGGTCTCGACAACATGTCGGAAGAAGAGCGTCTGCGCGCCGGCTGCTCGATCGGTTCGGGCATCGGTGGCCTGCCGGGCATCGAAAGCGAATCGCTGGTGCTGGCGAACAAGGGGCCGAACCGCGTGTCGCCGCACTTCGTCCATGGCCGCCTGATCAACCTGATCTCAGGGCAAGTGTCGATCAAATACGGCCTGATGGGTCCGAACCACGCGGTCGTGACCGCCTGCTCGACCGGCGCTCACTCGATTGGCGATGCCGCGCGCATGATCGCGATGGACGATGCCGACGTCATGCTGGCGGGCGGCGCGGAAAGCGCGATCTGCCCGATCGGCATCGCCGGCTTCGCCCAGGCACGCGCGCTGTCGACCGGCTTCAACGACACGCCGGAAAAGGCGTCGCGTCCCTATGACGTCAACCGCGACGGCTTCGTCATGGGTGAAGGCGCGGGCGTGGTCGTGCTTGAAGAATATGAGCATGCCAAGAAGCGTGGCGCGAAAATCTATGCCGAAGTTATCGGCTATGGCCTGTCGGGCGACGCCTACCACGTCACCGCTCCCCATCCGGAGGGTAATGGCGGATTCCGCTCGATGCAGATGGCGCTCAAGAAGTCTGGCCTTAGCCTCGAAGACATTGACTATGTGAACGCGCACGGCACCTCGACCCCGCTGGGCGACGAGTTGGAACTGGGTGCGGTGAAGCGCCTGTTCGGCGACAACCTCAGCACTATGTCGATGTCGTCGACCAAGTCGGCCATCGGCCATCTTCTGGGCGGCGCGGGCGCGGTGGAGAGCATCTTCTGCATCCTCGCCATGCGCGACCAGATCGTGCCGCCGACGCTGAACCTCGATGAGCCGAGCGAAAGCTGCAAGGGCGTGGACCTCGTCCCGCACGTCGCCAAGGAGCGCAAGGTACGGGCGGTGCTGAACAACTCGTTCGGCTTCGGCGGCACCAACGCCTCGCTCATCATGAAGGCGATCTGAGGACATCCTCATGCGGCGGCTTGGCTGTATCATTCTCCTGATCGGCCTGGCCGTCGCCGCCTTCGTCGCCTTCCGTTTCGTCCATGGCTGGACGGAGCAGGGGCCGGCCACCGACAAGATCGCGATTACAGTGCCCGAAGGGGCGACCCTGTCCGACGCGGCGGTGCTGCTGAAACAGGCAGGCGCAGTGCGTTCGGCCGACGCCTTCCTCACTCGCGCCAAGGTCTTCGGCGCAGGCAAGTCGATCAAGGCAGGCGAATTCATCATTCCCGCCGGCGCCAGCAACAGCGACATCCTCGCCATCCTTCAGGGCGGCAAGACGCTCACCCGGCTCGTGACCATACCCGAAGGCATGCCTTCCATTCTGGTCTATGAGCGGCTGATGGCGAATGAAGAGCTGACGGGCGATATCCAGGTGCCTGAAGAAGGCAGCGTGTTGCCAGACAGCTATGCCTTCGAAAAGGGTGAGCCGCGCGCTGCCGTGCTCCGGCGCATGCAGGGCGCGATGGACAAGCTGCTGGCCCAGCTCTGGGCCGATCGCGCCTCCAAAACGATCGCGAAGACGCCGAAGGAAGCGATCATCCTTGCCAGCATCGTGGAGAAGGAAACCGGCGTCGCGTCGGAACGGCCGGCGGTGGCGGGCGTCTACAGCAACCGCCTGCGCAAGAACATGATGCTTCAGGCCGATCCGACCATCATCTATCCGATCACCAAGGGCAAGCCGCTGGGGCGCCGCATCCGCAAGTCGGAAATCGCGGCGGTGAACGATTACAATACCTATGCCATGACCGGCCTGCCCAAGGGGCCGATCGCCAATCCGGGCCGACTTTCCATCCTCGCTGTGCTGCACCCCGCAGAGACGAACGCGCTGTATTTTGTCGCGGACGGGAAGGGTGGCCATATCTTTGCCGACACCTACCAGCAGCATAATGAAAACGTGCGCAAATGGTTCGAGATCAGGCGCGCCCGCGGCGAGCTGTGACCGCCATTCTCCGTTCGATCGGGCGCATCGAGAAATGAGGCAAGGCCGGGTCCGGCGCAGCTGAACATCAAGCGCTGCGCCAGCCGTTTTGTCGACGCGCACGAAGCGGACGGATGGGGTTTGGAGTGTTTTCCAAGCAGGTGGAATTACCCGCTGACCCGGAAAACGCGGCAAAACAAAGATCTGGAGTAGCCGAGTCGATGCAATCGGATCGTTCCTGCTCTAACGGATAATCCCCTTGGTGGCCTGCGCGGTCGCATAGCGCCACTGGATGATCGCGATCACGAAGATGACGATCGGGAAGGCCGTCGCCACCACTATGCCCTTGGCCGCGATCAGATCGGTCACCAGGAAGACAAAGCCGAACTGAACCACCACCGCGATCAGCGAGAGCAGGAAGAGCGGAACCGCGCTGCGCCGACGGAGCAGCAGGGCGATGGCCCCGGCCGTGCCGCTCAGCACCGCGAAGGCATAGACCAGCCACAACCATGTGGGCATGGATGCGAAAGCCTTGGCGCCCGCCGGATCGGTCTTCGCCAATTCGTTGATGTCCATTGTATATTGCATGATGAAGGACGCGACCCCCATCAGGTTCCAGAGCAGGAACAATATGGCGATGACAATGAAGGATCGCGGTGCCGACATGATGTTTCCCTCCCATAGAGACGGCCCGGCATGGCGTGGCCGTCTTGCCGGGATGATACAGGCTGTTGATCCGGAGCGAAAGCGGGGCCGCGCGCGCCTGTGGCCTGTCGCGGGACGGGGCGGATGACTGCGCCGATCATCGTGACCGCGCTGATGGGAGCATCCGACTTCGCCTGGGCTGACGGGCTGCGGCGCGCCCATTTCCCGCCCGAGCGCAATGTCCTGCCGGCGCATGTCACGCTCTTCCACCATCTGCCCCCATCGGTGCTGGCGGAGTTGGCGGCGCGGCTGAAACGGCTCTGTGCCGGCGGGCCGCCGGATGCCCGGCTGACGGAAGTCGTGTTGCTGGGGCGGGGCGTAGCCTATCGCATCGACAGCCCGGCGCTGCTGGCGATGCGGGATGAACTGGCCGACGCCTTTTCCAGGCTGCTGACGCCGCAGGACCAGGCGAGGCCGCGCCTCCACATCACCGTCCAGAACAAGGTCACGCCGGAAGAGGCGAAGGTGTTGGCGGCAATGCTACGCCGCGACTTCCGCCCACGCCCCCTTGCGATCGCCGGTCTCGCCGCCTGGTACTATCGTGGCGGGCCGTGGGAACTCGCGACGAAGATGATGTTCCGGGGATAGCCCGGCGACGGCGGCAGAGACGTCGATACGGGCGGGGGAGAGCGGACAGTCCGGTTTGGGCGCAATCCTCGCCAATCGGTTAGGAGCGTGGTAACTCGCTCTAATGTAAGCTTTCGGCATGCTTGCTTCCATCCTGGCCATTACAATCGTCCCCGCAGTTTTCGGAGGCGGCTTTGCGCTGGCTGTATTCAGATTCGTTCGCGAGACGCGGAAGATCAATACCGATGAACTCAGTCATCGCTTTTCTTTGACGAAGCAACATCGATTAGTCATTACGCCGCGCAAGAGCACATATGTTGCTGGCGCACTGCTTGGGTTCGCCATTGCTGCACCTTTGGCGGCGCTCGTTGCCCAAGGTGTCAGTGATTACTCAGCAGTTGCGATTATGCTGCTGCTCGGCATCACCTATTTCATGGCCCACAATGTAAGAATGTTCCTTTGGAAAGGTCCATTCCTGCAAATTGATAAAAACGGCATCCAATATCGGCTTTGGTCTGACGCCGTTATTCCTTGGCAAGCTATCATCGGGCTGAAACGATACGAATACAAAGAGGGCGAGAGGATCATGATATATGTTGATCCCGCCTACCAACCCCAGACTATGACGCGTAGATTTCTCCCCGAAAGCGCAGTGGGTCGCCTGTATTTGAACCTCTCAGGCACCAGTCATCGGTTAGGCCATTTACTGGCGGCGTTTCGCCTCTACCGACCGGACCTCTACCACTAACAGCGACGCGAGACGGCAGCTTGCGGGATAAGTGACAGCGGTCTTGAACGGCAACAAATGGTCGATACCGGATCGCCCCATATCGACCTTGTCGCCTCAAGCCAGTCCCACTTCCTTGAGCGGCACGTTGGCGTCAGCCAATTGCGCCACGTCCAGCGCCGCGCCCGACAACACATGCGCGCGGCCCTGCACATAATCCTTCACCGCATTGACGCAGTCGAGCGCGATCACCTTGCCGCCCTTCAGGTAGACGACTGAAAAGCTGCGGTTGGCCGGGTCGCCGCGCAGCACCGTCTGGTCGAAACCGGTCGACAGGCCGACGGTCTGGAGCTTCAGGTCATATTGGTTCGACCAGAACCATGGCACGGCGTCATAGGCCTCTTCCTTGCCCAGAATATGGGCGACCGCGACCTTCGCCTGGTCATTGGCGTTCTGCACCGATTCCAGCCGCATCTGCGCGCCGCCGGCAAAGCGGTTGGCATGGGATGCGCAATCGCCCACGGCGTAGATATCGGGCAGCGAGGTGCGGCAATATTCGTCGACGTCGACGCCATTGCCGCCCGCTGCGCCCGCAGCGATCAGCGGGCCGGTTTCCGGAACGATGCCGATGCCCACGATCACCATGTCGGTCTCGATCCGCTCGCCGTCCGCCATCAGTACGGCCGTCGCCTTGCCGTCCTTCACCTCGATGCAGTCCATCTTCGTGCCGGTGCGCAGGTCCACGCCATGGGCACGATGCTCGGCCTCGTAGAAGCGCGACAGTTCCTCGCCCGCGACGCGTGCCAAAACCCGGTCAAGCGCCTCCAGCAGCACGACTTTCTTGCCGAATTTGGACAGCACGGCGGCCGCTTCCAGCCCGATATAGCCGCCGCCGATGATGGTGACATGGTCGATGCTGTCGATCTTGGCCATCATCGCGTCGACATCGTCGCGGCGGCGCACGGCATGGACATTATGCGCGTCCGCGCCATTGCAGGTCAGCATCCGCGGGCTGCCGCCGGTACACCAGATCAGCTTGCCATAGCCGATCTCTTCCTCGCCGACGGCGACGAACTTGCCTTCGGGATCGACGCTCTTCACGCGCTTGCCCAGCAGCATGTCGACCTTGCGTTCATCCCAGAAGGCGGCAGGACGGATCAGGATGCGGTCAAAGCTCTTGTCGCCCGCGAAATATTCCTTGGACAGGGGCGGGCGCTCATAGGGCGGATCCTTTTCGTCGCCGATCATGCCGACCGTGCCGTCGAACCCCAGTTGGCGCAGTGAAATCGCCGCCTGCGCCCCCGCATGGCCCGCGCCCACGATCAGAACGTCATAATAGCTCATCCGTCCGATATCCTCATTATGGCTTTGCCGGGTGATTGGCCCGCTTTGTCCTGATGGGCAAGCGGATATTCAACAGTTCTCCGAGGCGATGCCGGCGGGAAGGCGGTGATATTCGCGTAGGTCGCGCCAGTCCGGCGGGATATGAGCCGTTGCCCGTCTCTTCTGAAATAAACTTGTCGTCGATTTATGCTCCTGATATCCGAAGAGAAATATTGGGGGGTTTGATGAAATACAAAGTTGCGCGCATGGCGTTGCTGGCTGGAGCGCTGGCGACGATGGCAGCCTGTGGCGGGGGCGGTGATGGCAGTGCGGGCAGCGCCACTGGCGGCACGTCAGCCCCGACGCCTGCGCCGACCCCGACGCCGTCCGCTGCCTGTTCCTTGCGGGAGCGGCAGGATTGGGCGGCGGCTACGCTCAAGGAATGGTATCTTTTCCCTGACACATTGCCGGCATCGCTCGATCCCACGCCCTATGCCAGTGTGGACAGCTATATCGATGCGTTGACTCAGGGTGCGCGAACGCAGGGCCGCGACCGCTATTTCACCTATCGGACGTCGATCGCGGAAGAAAATGCCTATTATGAATCCGGCTCCAGCGCGGGTCTGGGCGTCCGCTTCGCCACGGATTCCAGCCAGACCCGGCTTTTCGTCATCGAAGCTTTCGAAAATGGCGCAGCACTCGACGCCGGCATCGATCGTGGTGCCGAAATCTTGGCGATCGGCACGGGCAGCAGCAATTTGCGCACCGTCTCCTCGCTCTTCGCGGCCGGCGGGTCCGACGCCGTGGTCGATGCCCTGGGACCGGACACGGCGGGCACGACGCGCGTCCTGCGCGTTGCCGACGCGACGGGCACGCGCAATGTGACGGTGACGAAGAAGGCGTTCGACCTGATGCCGGTGTCCAGCCGCTATGGCGCGCGAGTCATCGAGGATGGCGGCCGCCGGGTCGGCTATGTGAACCTGCGCAGCTTCATCTTCCCGGCCGAGCAGCCCCTGCGCGACGCCTTCGCCATGTTCAAGACGCAGGGCGTCACCGACATCATCCTGGATTTCCGCTACAATGGCGGCGGCCTCCTCGCGACGTCGGAACTGCTTGGCGACTTGCTCGGTGCGAACCGGGCCACGACGGACGTAATGACCCGCCTAACCTTCCGGCCGGAAAAGAGCGCGGAGAATGAGACGCGATATTTTGCGCCGCAACCCGAATCCATTGAGCCGACCCGCATCGCTTTCATTGGTGGCGGTGCGACCGCATCGGCAAGCGAACTCCTCATGAACGCCTTCATCCCCTATCTGGACGCGCGCGCCGCGCTGATCGGTGCCAACACCTATGGCAAGCCGGTAGGGCAGATCGCAGTCGATCGCTCGGCGTGCGACGACCGGCTGCGCGTGGTGGCCTTCGCGACGCAGAACAGCGCGGGCAATGCCGACTATTATGGCGGCCTGGCGACGAGCATGAAGACGACGTGCCAGGCGACCGACGATATCAGCTATCCGCTCGGCGACCCGCGCGAGTCCTCCGTCCGCCAGGCGCTCGATTTCATTGCGGGGCGGAGTTGCACCCCCATTGGCCGCGCTTCCGCAGGCGCCAGTGTCTCGACCGCGTCCACGCGGGTCGCGGCACCCGCCGGCAATGCGCGCATGCTGCTTTCGCCCGCACGGCCCAGCCCGGCCCAGAGCGAAGTCCCCGGCCTTTTCTGAGGCGGGCAGTGTCAGGGGTTGAAGCGTGACCGCGCGCCACCATCGCGCATGGTCACGCTGACGGCGAAGGGCCTTGGCCCGCGCAAAAGCCAGATGTAGGAATATTGGAAAAAGGGATGCCTGATCGCGCGCCTTGCGCTTCAGGGCATCGATCCTTTGGTAGCGGAGGAGCCTATCAATCTATCCAATTTTAGGATTGATATTGCACCATAAATTATCGAGTTATTGACGAAATACCATGGATTTTACCATGGCATAAAAATTTACCCTGCTGCGGTCTCAGAATGGGATTTGAGCAGCGGGTGCTATCCGGGGTGGTCGGGCCAGTGCGACGTGATAGCGTAGCGAATCGGATCAGCCGTTATGGGGAAGGGCGCCTCGGATGCAGACGAATGAGCAAGGCCAGACGTTCGCGGAATGGCTGCTGAAGCAAACCGGGCGTGACGACTGGATCGGCACGCTAGCCAAGCAGGCGAAGGCTGATCCGCGCTTCACCTTCAAGAGCACTCCCGACGAACTGCGCAAGCGGCTTCAGGAAGCGGGCGCGGAGGGTGACAGCTTCGAGGCGTTGGACGACGCCGAGGTCGATTGGCTGAGCGAATAGCGCCGAGCGCGAGCTGGAGGATCGGGAGCTACGCGCCTGCACGTATAGGCGGAAGGTTGAACGAGGTTGGAACCCTCGACTTCCTTGGCGAGATGACTGCATAATCAGCCGATCGAATCAGGGGGTAAGATTTGACGCCGGACCAGAAGGCCGCCGCAAAAAGATTGAACGAGCAGTTCAAGGCCGCTTCATCGTTCCTATATAATGCTTCGCTCGCCTGTTTTGTCGCGGGCTTCGGTTTGTGGTACAGTGATAATGCCGATCCATATTGGATCGTGGCAGGCGCTCTTGGCGGGATCGTTTTCGGAGGATTCGCCATTGGCATACTGCAAGAAATGAGGTCGGAAGAGTGATGGACGTGCCATCTGCAATTCAGATCGCCTTACCGCTCGTTGCTGTGGTGGTGGGAGGTATAGCTTTGTCCCTCGCTAAGCGAGCGGGCAGAGGCTTCGATCTATCGCTGGCTCATGGGAACCCTGGTGACGGCGGCGATGATCAAGGTGGCACTGCGCCCGTAGCGAACCATGACTTTGACATTATGTCCGAACGAGACGGAATGTTTGCGCTGCATGACGTCCAGATAATTTATCCGCAGTCATCCACCTACACCGGAAGTAGGGTCACGCGAGATCCAAAGACCGGCCGATTGGTACGGCAAAAGCCGAAAACTCAACAAGACTGATCGTTCATGCTTCCATGTCCCATAGACGATTGGGAGCCACGGCTTGCGCGCAGCAGCCAAGTCAATAAAGCCGGTGGCGGAAATTTCCTATCGTAGCTGTGGATAAGTGGGGGCATTCGGTTGACGGCTGAGGAAATCGAGGCGTTCTTTTCCGATCGGGCAAAGCGCCTTCCAGCATCTCCTGTCTGGCGCGATCATTCGTCGCGCGTCGGAGAACAGAAAGCGCGCCTTCCTATCGAAGCAAACGGCGTCGTTTCGCAGATCGAGTTGGAGATGACGCTGAAGTTTTCCGACCCTGATTATCTCGTTGCCGTTCTCATCGCCCCTCCCTGCATAGCCAGGATGTGCATTGGCGTGGAGGCGGAGCATAACAACCGCGTGACTGGAGAAGCCATCGAAGGGCCGCATTTTCACGATTGGTCAATGAATAGGCATCTACCAAAGCGCGAGGCGTTCAGCCTTCCTTACTGCATCCCACTACCGAGCGAAATCGTCGGCAAAGATGCCGCATTTTCTTGGTTTCTGAGCCGAGTTGGAATAGAATCGCCGGATTGGCTTCCGGTCAAATGGCCGACCCAAGGAGGTATGTTCTAATGGATTGGCAGGAGATCAGGCAGGCGCTTTGCGATGCCCGCGGCTTCAAGCCCGTCCATGATGGGCATAGCGTTCGCGCTGATACAATGATGCCGTCTGGCGCCGTGATACGTCTCCACATACAGTTCCGTGACGGAAAGATTTCTGTCCATGACAACGGCGCATCATTCGATGAACTGGCGAGGCACGGCGGCGAGTTGAAATCGAATGTAGGTGTTAAGCGGATGCTCGCGGAAACGAATTTCGAGCTGATGCCCACTGGCGAAATATTCCGTCATGGCTTCGAACCCAAACAGGTGGGCCTAGCCGTCGCCCTGGTCGCTGACGCATCGTTGCGAGCCGCCAACTTCATGCTCGCTCACGCCAAGGTGAAGACTGGCTTGCCGCTCGATGTCAGGCTGAAGAACACGATGTTGAGACGGTATCCCGCCGGTCGCGCGGATTTCAAAGTCGATGGCAAGGCCCGGCTGCAGAAGTTCGACTTTGGGCTTCAGACCGAGAACGAAGTTGTCGTATTGGAAGCCGTCAGCCCTGATCTATCATCTGTGAACGCGGCGATCGTTAAGAGCCTGGACGTTCGGCAGTCGGTAGAGGTCCGCGCCCGACCGATCATGGTGTATGACGATAGTCAGGATCATTGGCCGGCAGATGCCATGAACCTTCTGGCTATGGCTGGCGAGCGCGTATCGTTCCGTTCGCTCGATGCGGGGCAGTTTCTTCTAGCCGCCTAGTCGACATGACCTATCCGAGATGACCCCGCCCGACCAGTTCGCGGCGGGTATTATTTTGCATCACAATGCGTGATCTTGATCACGAACAGCCAGAGGAACAGCTTGATATCCTTAGCGCTGGGAAGCTATCGTTTCTTGGGGACATTCTGGGGGTTTCATGATTCGAGTAATGATTTGCGCGGCCACTGCGGTCGCGTCGACCGGGGTCTATGCTCAGACGGGAACTGCATTGCCCGCCAGCACGCTTATTACGGTGACGCCAAACGACGAGATCACGTCAAAGAAAATTGAAGTGGGAACGCAAGTCGCCTTTTCAGTGGTCAACGACATCGTGGAAGATGGCGTTGTGGCTATCCCGCGCGGATCCCAGGTTGCTGGCACCATCACATGGAAGACTGGCAAGGCGATTGGTGGGAAGTCTGGCAAATTCGAGGTGAAATTCGATAGCGTGAATGTGCGTGGCCGGGCTTACGCCCTGCGCGGCGTTCATCGCCAGGAGGGCAAAGGTAATACGGCTGCGGCGCTGCTGGGTTCGATCCTCGTCAGCGGGCGGTCAGCTCAAATGCTGCCGGGACAGATGGCCAATGCTTTCACCGCCGAGCCTATCCCATTCACCGTAGCCCGCGCCGTACCTGCCGCTGCCGAGGCATCGGTCGCTGCCGCGCCCGTTGCAGTGGCGGCGCCAGCACGTGCCACTGGGCCCGCCACTTCAAAATCGATGGTAGACTCTTCGCTGGAAATTAATCCGCGCTAAAAAACTCGCGTCGCGAGAGATGCGGCTCCGCCCGCGGGGCGGGGCCAATTATCTAGTGCCAAGTTGCACCCATTTCCTCAAGCCAATCGCTTGCGGATTCATCGGTTAGTAGGTCGACGCCCCGTAGTCCATCAGTGCCCGCGATATCTTCGTCCAGCGAGCGCTGCCGGAAGGAGTTGGCATATAGATCGAGCGCCCGGCTACCGAACTTTCTGCCGTGCTTCTCGATCTCATCAAGCGGCACCTGCCCTTCAATAACCGCGAGCATCAGCTCGGCAGCGGCATCTGCTGCAATATCGAACGGGAGGCGTGTGCCGATCGCCTGCACGACGCGATTCTGGAGAACCTCGAAATCGCGCCTCTGGTCTTTCTGACTCACCTTGCGCCGGCGAGTTCGATCCATCCCCTTACTGCTCAGCCACTGGCGGACTGTTGTGACCGACACGCCCTGATAGCGCGCGATGCTCGCCGTACTCCAATCCATGTCATAAAGCAGGTGTCGCATAGGGCCTTGAGGTGCATAGTCACCGGCGTGTTTTGCGTTTGGCGGAAGTCCCCACGTTTGACGCCATGAACGTATCGCGCTTCGATCAAGCCCAGCGCCTTAGCTATTTGAGTATCATTCAGGCCGGCGTCGTACATTTCCTGTCGATTGTCGGTCACTCGCATAATCCATCTCCTTTCGGTCGGTTGCCGGCGCAGATGCATGCGCCCCCGACGTGGAGATTGCTCGGCTCTTGTGGCCATGCGTGAACAGCAAAAGGCAAGTCGGCCCACTCGTCGCGGCGACGAGTTGATGGTGCGGCGAACGGTGAGTTGCCAGTATCGTGCGGTAGCTCTGCTTGACCAATTCACGCCGATCTGGTCATTTCATCGAGATCCCGGCGGTTAGCGCCCACCCCCCAATTCGGACTTTTCGGCCGGGATCAACCATGATGCAATGGCTTGGCAGGCATAGCCACCGAACGCTACCTGTAGCCCTCTGATACACAGCTTATGAAGCCGATCCCCGACCAACAGAGGAGATCGGCATATGCACCCCGAACAGACGCCCGACCGCGATATCGCTCAGCGGTCGCGGGAAAACCGGCTTACGCGATTGAGGCGTGCCTCGCCGTCGTCAACGTGGACCCGTGAAAATAGCCCGACCTCCTCGCGGGGGCGTTGCTAGTGGGAAGACATTCGGAACGCCGCCGGGTCGCGACAGAGAGCTACCCCTTTCCAGCGGCCGAGCGGCCTGGGGTTCACCCGCTACTGGGACCAAATTTTAACCCGTATAAGCTATGCTCGCCCTGCGTCTGACAATGAGGATATGCCATGCCCCATGATGACAGTGCCGCCCAAGTGATTTACGGCATCAAACGCGCTTCGCTTGCCACCATAGAAATGGCCGAAACGCTGCGCGACGTGTCTGATACACTCCTGCGTCTCGATGCGGCTCTGGAATGCATGGAGATGGATCTGCGCGTTGAGCCGCTTGGTCAGGATGTCGCAGTATGACGCCGCTTGAGCGGGCAGCCCGCGCCCTCGCGCGCCTACATGTATCGGGAAATGGCCGGCGCTCGGAAGAGATGATCCAACAATGGGAGGATCAACGTTGGCCGACATATCTAGACGACGTGCGCGCGGTTTTAAGCGCGATCAGAACTCCAAGCGCCTTCATGTGCGACGCAGGCTGGTCCGACCTTGTCCGTGACAAGGGCTCAATGGACATTTGGCCAGCCATGCTGGATGCTTTGCTAGAAGAAGGGGAGTGAACGGCGCTGGCCTGCGCCCCTATATTCGAGCAGATTGAGCCCTCCCAGGCACGAAGGCGAGAGCTAACCCGACCTTGCCGCACGCGACGGCGACATTTTTTCGTATCTTGTCGAATCACTTCCCAGAATATTAAATATCGTCTGTCCCTTGGGGCGCTCCCCAGGGATGGCGACCTCTCAAGGCGGTCGCCTTTGTTCAACTCAAGGAGGAGCAAAGTGCGCGATATTTCCGAGAAGGCGTATTACGAACGCCGGGCCAGAGCAGAAATCCGGAAAGCTAACCTAACCAGCGATCCAACTGCTAAGCGCGTCCATCTCGCTTTAGCGACCAGCTATTTGAGACACGTTCAGCAGATAGCCGAGGGAGCCGAGCCAGAAGCCGCCTGATACATAGGTGATCCACTTTAGTGCCGGGCAATTTACCATGAATGTCGGGAACCAGCGGGCCAGCCGCGCGTAATGGCGCTTGCGACCTTTCAGTTCGCCCTTCGATAGCCTCACCTCTCATCCCCCACAGGGAGGTGAGGCGATTCGAATTTGGAGGCACATATGTCGGTGTCCGCTGCGCTGGTTTTCAGCCTGATGATTTGGACCTTGCTGTTCATCGCTATGTCATTCGCTGCCTGGAACTTGCCAGTGTGATCGGTCGTGCCAGGAGCGACCACGAGCAGTTGCGAGCGATTCTTTAACCCCGCAATGCGATAGGACTACGCCCCGCACTCACAAAAATAGCCCGACCTTCGTCAGAGGGCCGGGCTAGTGGGAGGACATCTGCAAGGCCTCCGGGTCGCGCTGGTGGATTACTCCTGTCTCCGCGAGTCGGCGCGTGATCAGGATCACGCCATCAAGCTGCCACCAGTACGCTCGCCAAGGCCTGCGCCGCGTCCAGATAGCCCACGTCCCGGAGATGTACGAAGTCGCTGTAATAGCCTAGCGGGCTGCTCGCCGCATAGGATACGAAGCGCTTATCCAGCTCGACCAGAACGCAGCCGTTGGAGGCGGCCAGCTTCCGGATGATGTTATTGTACTCTTCCTGGTTGGTGACAGGCGTGCCGTCCGTCCGCGCGTCGGCGTGGAAGGTGCAACACACCACATCTCCCGTTGTTTTGGCAGCCGTGATCAACTGCTGATATCCTGTTTCGAACGCAGCCAGCGACTTTCCGCCCCACCAGTCATTGGTGCCGTCCATGATGATCGTCAGATCAGGCGCGACCACCGGCAGCGCGTTGATGTGGTTCCAGCCGGGCGTCGGTGTGGTAGCCACCTTGTCTGTGACGCTGCTGCTGCCCCAGCCGAGGTTGAGGACCGAGACTTTTCGTGCCGTAGTGTCGTAGCAGTCGAAGCCCATGAAACAGAGGCGGTTGGTCTGGGCGATGGCCTTGCGCGCCGCGATCGTCAGCTTCCCCGGTGTGGACAGGGATGCGAAGTCCGTCACGGTGAACGTCTTCTTATACAGCGCCTGCGTCGCCTGGTTGAGGTCGAACGTCCCGGTCGATGCGGCAACGCCGTTCACCAGAACTTCCGCTGGGGAACCGCCGCCAGTCGGCGTCTGGAGGAAATAGGCGTCGAAGGCGTTATAATTGATCAGCGGCGTGAACGTGATCGCCTCTTGGCTGGCGACCTGATGCTGGAAATAGCGCCCGCCGACGGTCCCCTGGTTGAACGCGCCTTCCGTCCAGTTCGCACCGACCACGACGCGAGGATCCATGCTGTTGACACTGGACAGGTAGCCGCCCGTGCCGATGGCGTTATTCTGCTCGGCAGGCACGCCCATGGCATTTAGGATTTCCGCCAGCCGCGTGGGGATCGATCGGGCAATCATGCCAACGTTGCTGGGTGCGGCGCCAGTGCCACCACCAAGCCCGCGCATGGTCGAAGGGCCGACCATGGCTATTTTCGCTCGCGCAGATCCATTGCGAACGCGCGCCTTGGCCGCCCGCCACTTGGGCAATAGGACGGGTGCGGGCACGCCGAGATCACTCTGAATCTGTGCCAATTGCGTGGCAACAGTCAGTTCATAGGCCATATCAGCGAACCTTCGTTATCGGTTGCGACGATCGAGTGACTGGCTGCCCATTGCGGGTCAGTCCGATCGCGAAGAGGAGGGCGGCACCACTGCCACCGGGCGAAAGGCTAAGGCCCATGCCGAGCGCGGGCATCAGGCATCCTTGACGGCGATCTTCTCGCCGACAGTCGTGACAGAGAAATCCCGCGCCTGTCCGGCAAGGATCAGATGCCCCCACCCGGCACCGGCTACAGGGTCCGGCCCAAAATTGACGAACACATTGCCGCTGGAAACGACCGTCCAGACCAAGCCATCTGCCTTGGCAAGCGCAAACACGCCGTGGGCGGCGCCCACGAACATCGTCTTCTTCATCGTCATATCCTTGGATTGGGGGCTTATTCGCCCGTGAGATCTTCGATCGGCGCGCTGCGCATTGCTGCCCAAAGCGCCGTCATCGGGTCTGCCGTGGCGTCAGGCTCCCCCTGACCCTTCTTGAAGTGGAGACGCACGGCGCGTTCCGCCTCTGCATTGGAAAGCCCAAAGCTCTTTTTGAACAGGGCTTCCATCTGCCGCTCGGTCAGCCGATCCCCGGCTGCAAGGCGAGCCTGCAAATCCTCTATTTCCTTGACGCTGGTAACCCGCGTCCGGTCGTTCATGGCGATGGTCACCAGCGAAATTTCATGCAGGGCGACTTCGATTAGCTGGCGCGCCTTGCCCTCGATCCGGTGGCGGAGCGTATTATAACCCATCGAAAGCCCGCCGAGCGCGCCGCACTTGGCATCCTCGCGCGCTTCGCGGCCTGCGCTCGTGGGTGAGAAACGGCCCTTAACCCGCAGACCATCGCTCGTTTCTTGGAAGCTGGTCCACACGCCGACCGGGCGCTGCTGATCGTGATAGAGCAACATAGGGATGGTGGCGCGCCCGGCAATCGATTTCGTGATGGCGCCAGGCATGACGATATCGCCGCCATGGTCGAGATTGCCATAGCCGACAGCAAGGCCTTCGATATCGCCGTGATCGTTGATGCTCTTCACATCAAGCGCAAAATCCAGTTCATCCATTTGGGATTTCCCTTGTGTCGCTGGGCTTAGAGCCAAGCGGCTCGTCCTGCATCTGACGGTAGATCTGATCCCCGCCAGCAACAGGCCCCCAGCCCTCCAGAGCGCGGACTTCGTTGATGGTCATGAAGGGCTTCATCTTATCGTAGAACTCCGCACGGCCTTGGCTGTCGCCGCGTAGGAATCCCTCGATATTGAACTCGATCGACACGCCCGCCTCGATATCGGCGCGGGTCAGCAGCTGCATTTCCACGGCGCCCTCGATGCGCTTCAGACGCTTACGCATCTTGAACTTGATGAAGCCCTGCGTCTGTTCCTTGATGCTGCTCCCGAGCTGGGTATTACCCTCGGTGTGTCCCACCAGATGCGGTGGCACATCGAAAATGCGGCAGATTTCCTCGACACCGAACTTGCGGCTCTCCAGCATTTCAGCATCGCCGGGATCGATCGACAGCGCTTGCCACGACAGCCCGCCATCCAACAGCATAGGGCGACCGGCGTTTATGGCGCCGATATACTTCTCTTGAAGCAATCGCTCCAGTTCGGTGCGCTGTTCTGGCCTCAACGGCGCGCCATCCTTCGTCAGCACGCCGCTCGACATTACGCCGTTCGCAAAGATCTTAGCGGCGGCACTCTCGACGGCGGAAGCGGAAGAGAAAGAACGCCGGCAGACCGACAGGGGAGAAAGGCCGCCCAGAGGGGAGCCGCCAAAGCCGCGGATGTGGAGCATCCTCTCTTGGGTTACGACTCGGGCTTTGCCGTCAGCGCTCCAGCTGTATTGGATGTCACCGCTGGCGAGGCGCTTCACAGACACGATGTCGGGGCGGACAAACTGGACGTCCTTCCGCTCAACCGGCGTCCGCCAGCGCTGTTCGACCGCCGCTGCGCGCGCGGAAAGCCTGTAACCTGTCATGCAGCGTAGCTCGCAATCCAGTCATCAACATCGACGCTGTCATCCGGGAGCAGCATCGGAGCGGTAGCGTTGATCATAGCGTCCACTCCGTCGATCTTGTTGGGGCTGTTCGCCGTTTCCTTCTTGGGCAGAAGGCTGCCATCGGTGCGGCGGTCGACCACGGCATTGCCGATCATCCACGTCATCACCGGGTTGTCGTCGTGGCAGAGCCGGTGCGGACCTGCCTTCACCCGCGCCTCGATCTTCTTGGCCGGGTCGGTGGCGTTCCGCGCGTTCTTCGCCATCTGCACCGCGAACGGATTATCCGGCTCGCCGAAATCCTCATTGAGCCGGCTCGCCATGGCGAGGCCGCTGTTCCACTGATCGAACGTTGCCTTCCGGGCCGCCAGGGCATCTTTCAGCTGGCGGATCTGGTCCTCGATCTTCCGATGGTCGATGAAGTCGCCGTCGGTCGGGGTCACATGACCATCGGCAGCCCAGCGCTTGTAGAGTTCGGTGATCTGCTTGACGTTGGTGTCTTCGGACTTCAGCCGCGCTTCCGGTACATAAAACCACGTTTTGATGAGCAGCCGATCGTCACCATCGACGGCGGCCAGAACAATGGCGGAAAGGTCATCGACGTTGGAAAGGTCAGCGCCGATCCAGCAATCCAGTCCCTCGAAATCCTCCAGCGCCAGTTCGCGGTTGCCACATTTGGTCCACTGGGTGACGTTCAGCCAGGCGGAGAGGGCACCCGTCCAGACGTTCAGGCGCTTCGTCTTGAACTCGCCTTCCGCCGCCGGGTTATTCTTCGCCTCGATCGCATAGAGGCCGCGATCCTTATGGGCGTGGAACTCGTCCAGTGTCACGAGGTGCGGGTTATGTCCGTCCTGGCTTTTCGACTTGGCATGCAGCGGCTGCATGTACCCGCCATTTTCGCCACAGGTGATCGACTTGGCCCATGGGATGATGCCGAACGCATCTTGCAGCGCCGGCAGTTTCTCCACCATCCGCTTGGCCGGATGGAAAACCTTCTTCGCCTGATCGAACGTCGTGGCCACGGTCAGGATTTGGGGGCCTGTCTCACTCTCGCAGCACAGGCAATAGAGCGACACGCCCGCCGTCTTGGTCGATTTCGCGTTTTTGCGGGCGACCTCCTCGTACACCATGGTGAATCGGCGGAGCCCATTATCCTTGCGGCGCCAGCCGAACACGGTGGAGAGGATGAAGATCTGCGCCGGTTCCAGATCGATGCATCCGCACCGATCATCGTGATAGCCTTCAGCGGCGTCGGGGCATTTGCACCAATTGCCCTCGATGTGCGGCAGCTTCTCGATGAAGTCGCAGACGTCGTTCCCGTGCCAAGGGGAATAGGTGTAAGGAAAGTCCTTCGTCTTCGCGCGCTTCAGATCGTCCAGATGGCGCTGGCAGGCCTGGCGGACCATCTTGCAATGGCGCTTCTGCTTCTTGTCCGCCACCGCCGCCTTGGCATAGGCGATGGCGATGGCGACATAATCACGCTCGTGCCCGGTGTCCGTTGCGCTTGAACGGGTTGCCCGGCTTTGCGCCATCCGCATTTCCTCCATTGCCGATACGGCTTTTTGGCCCGGCGATGCGGAGCAATTCTTCGTGCTGGCGGAGCACCGTGAGGTAGGCTGCTGGGGGCGGCTCACCGGCTGGGTCGTTGAACGCCTGCCGGACCAGAGCCTCCAGTGCGCAGTAACGGGCGAGCATGGCGCTATCGATCTCGGTCACGCCCGCCGACATCACGCGGGGCAGGACTTCCTGCCAGACGTCGACAGCGGGGGCGGTGAGATAGTCCGGCATCACGGGCGGATCGCCGGGAACGACGATTTCCGTTTTCACGCCATCGCGAACAGGTTGGAAAGTGCCGCGTGCCAACTTCGATGACGGCGTCTCGGCCTTCGGGCCTCGCTTCATGGCCGCCTCCGAAATTTAATTCGGACCGAAAATTTAATTCGCATGTGCGGAAAAAGACCCCACACATCGGTCCCAGGCGGAAGGGGGCCTGATTTTCGACTACCCCCCCCCCCCCCCC
>NZ_DATKFP010000101.1:0-3814 GCF_035511395.1 Sphingobium sp. | reverse complement strand
ATCGCTGCGCGGCTTTTTATCCGGTCGTCACCTGGCTCAACAATAGCGCGGTATGGCAACCAGAAGCGATAAACACGGCCAATGCCGTGCGCGCGGCGACGGCGGCGTTGGACCATGACAGCTTCGGTCTTCTGGGGCTTTGATACCCCGCAAGGGCAGGTGAGGCGCATAGCTGCGCCCCACCCGCGGGCTCAGGCGGTTTTTTCGGATCGATAGGCGTCGGCCCCGGTCTGGATATCGTCCAGCTTTGGCATTCCCGTCAGATGATTGCCACCGCTGACCGGCAGATTGACGCCGGTGATATAGGTCGGGCCGGAGAGAAACACGACCGTGTCGGCATAGTCCCTGGGCAGGCCCACCCGACCCAGCGGAACGTGGCTTGCATAGAGTGCCTCGACTCCGGGAATGGCGAACAGGCCCGCCGACAGCGCCGACTTGATCGGACCGGGGAGCAGCGAGTTCACGCGGATGCCGCGGGCGCCATATTCAAGCGCCGCATAACCGACCAGGCAATCCGTCGCGGCCTTCGCGCAGGCATAGGCAAAATGCGGGGGTTGCGGCTGCACCGTGCTGTTGGACGAGATAAGCGTGATGGAGCCGCCGTCGTTCATCACCCGCGTCATGTGGCGGATGAAGTGGACATGACCGAAATAATTGACATCCACCCCCCGTTGCAGTTGATCGGCGGTGACGTCGGCGATCATGCTGATGACCGGCAGGGCGGCGGCGTTGACTGCAATGTCGATCGCGCCATGCGCCTCTGCCGCGACGCGCGCCAGATTGGCGATGTTCTGTTCGTTGCCGGCATCGCACTGGACGGCGATCCCGCCGATCTTGGCAGCCAGTCGCTCCAGCCCGTCCATGGAGCGGGCCGCGACGATCAGCTTTGCGCCTGCTTCCGCCAGCGCCTCAGCAACGGCCCAGCCCGTTCCGCCTTCGGCCGAAGCGCCTAGCACCACCGCTACCTTGTCCTTCAACTGCATAAGCCATTCCTCTCCTTGATTTTACATCGTTCGATCATATAAGATCGCATAGGTACGATAATAATATGAACTATATTGCGATCGCAAGCTATCGCGCAGGAAGAGGAGCTTTCCGATGACCATTGCGGCTAGCGCCAAGCTGTTCGAACCCGTGAACGTCGGGAGCCTCGCACTCGCCAATCGGACCGTGATGGCGCCGATGACCCGATGCTTCGCCCCCAATGGTGTGGTGGGGGCGGATGTCGCCGGCTATTATCGCCGTCGCGCCGAAGGCGGGGTCGGCCTGATCGTGACGGAAGGCACCTGGATCGATCATCCCAGTGCCTCCAATGAGGAGCGCGCGCCGCGCTTCTACGGTGACGATGCCCTGCAAGGGTGGCGGCATGTCGTCGATGAAGTGCATGCGGCGGGTGGCAAGATCGTGCCGCAACTCTGGCATGTCGGGATGACGAGGCGGGCGCAGATCGACAATCTTTACGACGCCATTGATGAAGACCTGACCGTCAAATCCAGCCCGTCCGGCTATATCGATCCGAACGAACAGGTGGCACGGGGCAGCAGCGATGCGGACATTGCAGCCTTGATCGACGCCTATGCGCGGGGAGCCGCGACGGCGCAGGCGCTTGGCTTCGACGGCGTCGAACTCCATGGCGCGCACGGCTATCTGATCGACCAATTTCTGTGGCACGGGACCAATTACCGTCAGGATATATGGGGCGGACCGTCGCTGGCCGACCGGGCGCGTTTCGCGGTGGAGGTGGTGCGTGGCTGCCGCCAGGCGGTGGGGCCGGACTTTCCGATCCTGTTTCGTTTCTCCCAGTGGAAGCAGCAGGACTATGAAGCGAAGCTGGCGACGACACCGGGTGAGTTGGCGACCCTGCTGGAGCCGCTGGCGGATGCGGGCGTGGATATCTTCCATGCGTCGCAACGCCGTTTCTGGGAACGCGAATTTGTGGACAGCCCCCTGAATCTGGCGGGCTGGGCGCGCAAATTGACCGGGCGGCCGTCGATCACCGTCGGCTCACTGGGCATCGAAAAGGAAATGCTGGCGACCATGTTCTCCAGCTCGCAGGCTGCTCCGTCCTTGGGGCGGCTGGATATATTGAATAAGATGCTGGAGCGGGGCGATTTCGAGCTGGTGGCGATCGGCCGGTCGCTGCTGGTCGATGCGGACTGGGTCGAGAAGGTGCGACGCATGGCCCATCATGAATTGCTGCCCTACAGCCCGGCATCCCTCGCGACGCTTTCCTGATACCTTTTTTCCGTCGGCGCGAATGCCGACCCTATTCTCAATCGGAATGATGGCATGGCAAAATTAAATCTGATCAAGCGTGATGGTGGCAGTCTGGAAATCGAAGGCGATGCCGGTGTTTCCATCATGGAAATGATCCGCGACAGCGGTGTGGACGAACTGATGGCCCTGTGCGGCGGCTGCTGTTCCTGCGCGACCTGCCATATATTCCTGTCCGAGGAAGATATGGGCAGGACCGGCGAGGTGAGCGCGGACGAGAGTGACTTGCTGGACAGTTCCGATCATCGCCAGGCGGGGTCGCGCCTGTCATGCCAGATCATCTGGTCGAATGATCTGGATGGGCTGACCGTGACGATCGCGCCGGAGGACTGAACAGACGTTTCGTCAGTCAGGCGGCGTTGCGGAGCGCGTCATCCTCCAGGATCAGGTCGGCCGCCCGCCATGCCGTCGCCATGGCCGGGCCATTGGTATTGCCAGAAATAAGGCCCGGCATGATCGAGCAATCGACGATGCGCAGACCATGGACGCCACGGACCCGGGCGCGCCCATCTACCACGGATCGCGTATCCCCGCCCATGCGGCAGCTTCGCACTGCATGAGTCCCGCACAACGCGATGCGGCGGACCGCGGCCAATATCTCTTCGTCGCTCTGATGGGAAATGCCCGGCGACATTTCCGCGCCGACATAGGGCGCCAATGCGGGCTGGGCGACGTAGGCACGGATATAGCGAACCATTTCGATGGCGGCACGCTGATCCGTCTCGCTCGACAGCCAGTTCGGGTTGATGATCAGCGGGGCATCGGGATCGGCGCTGCCAAGGGTGAGGGAGCCTTCGCTGTCCAAGCCGATCAACTGCGCGGTGATGCTCATGCCAGGTGTGGCTTCGACCGACTGCATCGGTGCGACCGTGTCCTTTTCCTTCTCCTCGGGGATATCCAGCGTCCATCCGCTGACATAGAGTTGTGCATTGGGGCGGACCCGCTCCGGGCTGGTGCGGATGAAGGCGCCGACTTCCATCGCGCCATTAGCCAGCGGGCCGGACTTGCGCATCAGATATTGGGCGACGCTGGCGGCCAAGCCGATACCCCGTAGCCGGTGGTTGATCCCACGCTCTCCCCCCCGCAGGCGATAGGTCGCGATCATGCCCAGATGTTCCAATATGCCGCGTCCGACATTCGGACTGTCCTGCACTACATCGATGCCCAGCGCGCGCAAGCGATCGGCGGGGCCGATACCCGACAGTTGAAGCAGCTTGGGCGTGCCGATCGTGCCGGTGCTCAGGATGATTTCGCCGCGGCAGGTATAATATTTCGGCGCGCCGTTTACGCGGCAATCCACGCCTGCCGCGCGGCGGCCGTCAAACCGGATGCGATCGGCATAGACATTGGTCACAACATGGAGGTTAGGGCGATGCCGCACCGGATCGAGAAAGGCGACGGCGGAGCGGATCTCGCCGCGCAGCAGCGGCTCCAGCCATTGCTTCTTCTGCTCTTCGTTGGCGTAGCGCACCAGCACTTCCATGTTGCCGGTATCCGGCGCGGAGCAGTTGAACGGCTCCGGGCCCAGCAGCGAGCGGCC
>NZ_DATKFP010000100.1:0-2716 GCF_035511395.1 Sphingobium sp. | reverse complement strand
ACGTCAGCAACATGAGGTATCGCCATTACGGTTGCGGTTCACTTACCCTTTCCCCATGGCGGCAAGCGCGGCGCGGGCGATCACGTCGAAGAACGCTTCGCTGTCGGGAGCTTGCCGGTTTAGTTCGCGACGGACGGCGGCCTTCACCCCCTCCACGTCCTGCTCCGACGCGCGCAGGGCGGGGCCATACGGCTGCACGAACCAAGCGTCTTCGTCCTCAGCATGGACCTGCTCGGCGTCCTGCCGGCGATGATAACGGGTGGCCTTACTCTTATCCCAGGTCCACCGAGGACCAAGGCCATCCCAAGTTCGCCACCGGTCCCCCGCCCCGTTTGCGACTACCCATCCTTCCGCCCCGCGATCAACCTCCCCGCTTTCCACGGCGGGCGTTGTGGGAGGGGTGATACTGTCGCCGCGCTGGTGGAGCATCATGGCAAAGTTGCCGACATCGAGCGGGTCACCCTTGTCAACATGGGCGCGCAGCATCGCGGAAAGGCGTTCGGCAGGGCAGTCTTGGCGATCATGCCATCCGCCACGTCCTTCCGCGCGTTTCTTCGCGAGCTTCGCTTTCATGGCGGCTGCAAATCGATCAACTGCTACATCGTCCACCACCTCCCCCGGCAACGTGGAAGCCTCTGCCTGGGCGGGAGTGGCGGAGAGGGCGATGGGCGATTGACTACACGCCGGGCATGGTATCGTGTCGCCACCAGCGGAACACGTCGCTGGCGCTTTACGCAAATAGCGCATTCCGAAGCAAGTTGTGCAGAAGGATGACGCCATCGGCTCAGGGGCGGGCAGTGCGGAGAGGGCGGCGCTCAAGTCGGCACGGAACTGTCGTGGCATATCAAAGCACCACTCAGAACCGTAAACGTCCGCTAAGTCGCCGCCATCCCGTACCGCCAGCAGGCGTTGTAGCGCCTCCCGCACCTTTTCATCCTTGAGCATTGGCGTGGTCATGTCTGGCGCTCCTCTCCGCATTTAGTGCAGCGGTCGTAGGTGTAGTAGGAACCGTGCGTGTCGAGCGGCTTCCAGTTGTGTTCGCACGTGGGTAGACCTGCTTTGCCGAATAGGTGTTCTTCTATGCGAGCCAGCCTCTTGTAGATGTTATCGCTCATAAGGGTTCCTTTCCGAGGGCGCGGCGGGCATCATCACCTATGCTGTCATCACGGGTCGCAAGAGGCTCAACCACCTCCCGCAGCCGCGCAACCTCCGCCTTCAGCGCGCCGATCTCAGTGACTTGGGCCATCACCTTGTCGTACAAGTCGTTGCGATGCTTCTCGCTACGAGCATTCTCCTCGGCCATCGCGAGGATGGCGGGGACTGCGTTGCGGAGGTAGGCAAGAAGTTCAGCGTTGGCGTCTGACGATGGCCCGCACCCTGTCAGCCCGGGGCACTTCCCGTCCGCGTTGAACATGATTAGGGCGTCTATCGGATTTTCGGTGCAATCGACTTGCAGGCAAAGTTCCAACTTGGCGGCGGCCAAGTCTGCGATCTTCTCGCGCCAGATATCCCAAGGCCCCGCCGTCGCAGCCTCATCCAGCGCCCGCAGCCTCTCGGCGTTCAGCTTATCCATTGGCCGCCCCCTCAAGTGCAGCGACGCGGCGCCAGTTTTCGTCCTTGTAGTTCTGGATGGCGCCAAGAACGTCGTCGATCTCGCGCAGAACCCAATCGGCGTTCGTTTCACGGTCCGCCACGGGAAGCTCCGGGTTGAAGCTCTCTGGCCCCCACCGCAGCGTCTTCCCCAAGGCAGCCTGCAATTCGCCGAGTTCTTCGACCAGCTTTCCGATCGCAAAATCGTAGCCCGGCCGCATATATCGCGGGTCAGTCATGACGGATGTCCTCTCTGGTTTCACGCGCGCGGCACTTGGTGCAGATGACGAAGTATTTCCCGGGGTTGGCCTCATAGGCGAACCAGCCAACTGCTAGCCGCCGCCAGTCATGACCGCAGGGACGTGGGCCTAGCAGCCGCTTGATCCAGCCTGTCAGCTTCCCCGCCACCGCGCGCAGTTGGGGGTTGGTCATGCTGGGTCTCCGAGTAGGTAGTTGAACAGGTCGATGTCGGCGCACCTGGCGCGAATCGCCGCGGCAATCTCGCCGGCAGTCACAGGGCCGTGCGAGCGGCTGGCCAGCGCACCCGCAATGATGCTCTCGATCGCATCGCCTTCCACGCATCCTTGCGTCGGCCATAGGACGCCTTGTCCTGGATCGACGCAAGGTAGCCGGTCATGACCCTTTCCACGGTCCACGGTGAATCGTCGCCAGCTTCCCAGGCTTGTCGCGCTTCCGCCTCGGCGCTCTGGCGATTCTGCGAGGCGAGCTGGGTCCGCTTGCGGGCTCGCTTGCCGTCGGCGCCGGTTTCCCACCAGACGATGGCGAAGCCGCCTCTGAAGCGCTGGACGGAGTATGGGGGTTCGTCGTCTCGCATTCGTACTTCTCCACTTCTGCGACGCTGATCCGAATCAGCGCGCCAAGCGGAAACACTGGAGCGCCCCGCTGTCTATGAGCTTGCGCACCAGGCCGGTGCTGCAGCCCCACCGATCGGCGAGCTGCGCGACCGAGAACGGGGCCGGGGTGTTGATGTTGGGCCCGGAGGGCGGGCGGCGTGGTCCGGGCATGGGGCCGCCGGGCCGCAGGATCCACAGGGTGCGGCCATCGGTGAGCTTGGCGCTCTGCAGGCGGTTGGCCAGGTCGGGGTGGCGCTGCAGGCGTTCGGCCA
>NZ_DATKFP010000099.1:0-2244 GCF_035511395.1 Sphingobium sp. | reverse complement strand
GGGCGTGGATCGATCGTCAACACATCTTCGCGCTGGGGGCTTGTTGGCGGCGCCCAGTATTTCGACTATTGCGCGTCGAAATTCGCCGTGACCGGTATGACGAAGGCGGCAGCGGTTGAACTGGGCGACTATGGCATCAGGGTCAATTCCGTTCATCCCGGCGCTACGTTGACGCCGATCGTCAAAAAAAGCGGCACGAAGGACGAAGATCTGCAAGGATTCGTCGATGCGTTTCCGATAAAGCGCTGGGCGGATCCGCGAGAAATCGCAGAAGCCTATCTGTTCCTTGCCTCGGATGCCGCAAGTTTCTGTACGGGTGCCGCCTTCGCCGTGGATGGAGGAGCCACGGCGCAGTAAGCAGGGGATGAATGCGCATCGGCGCGCATCCCTTGGACGCAACGCCGGGTATGGATTTGCGGGATCAGGATGGTTGCACTGCGCGCGACGGATAAAGTCCGCCGCTGTCGTTGGGATCGCGGTAATGCCTGATGCGGCAGCAGGGATGAAAAGGAAATTGCTTCACAAGCGGACCGTCCGTCTAGGATTTTGCCGATGCGTAAAAACTCGCGGCGCGGAGCTACGGATTTTCCGACCTTAATTGTCCATATGTTGAGAGCCGCGAACATGCATTGCGTAGGAGAGGTTCGACTACGCTTTTTAGGTGCTGTGTCTCGCAGCGGTCTGTCCTGCGAGGGGGGCGCGGCATCAGTGCAAACTCATGCCGAGCATCAGGATCGTCATCGGTAAGGCTAACCGTCGCCAGGCTATGCGAGCGGGTATATGATGCGTCCGCATACCCGCGATCGGCAGAAGAATTTCTCATTTTACAAGGAGATTGATATGAAGATCGGATTATTGGGTACTGGCAGCATAGGGAAGACCTTGGCTCGCAAGTTGAGCGAGGCGGGTCATGACGTGAAAGTGGCCAACTCACGTGGCCCTGAAACGATCGACGCGGACGTGCTGGAATTTGGCGCCCGCGCGGTCCAGGCGACCGAGGCCGTAGTGGATGTTGAGGTCGTAATACTCTCGATTCCGCTGGACAAGCTCCCCGGCACGGCGGGGCTGATTTCCAAGCTGCCCCCGGAAGTCGTCGTCATCGACACGTCGAACTATTATCCGATGCGTGACGGTACGATCGACGCCATCGAGCAGGGCCAGGTAGAAAGCCTGTGGGTGGTCGAGAAGGTGGGGCGCCCCATCGTCAAGGCGTGGAATGCCATCTTCTTTAATTCATTCCTGAAAAAGGGAAAGTCGGTCGGCAGCCCGGATCGTATCGCCCTACCTGTTGCGGCGGACAATGCGCGCGACAAGGAAGTTGCGATGGCGCTGGTCGGGGACACCGGTTTCGATGCGGTCGATGCAGGCCCGCTGGCGGACTCGTGGCGTCAGCAACCGGGGTCGCCCGCCTATTGCACCGACCTTACCCGGGACCAGTTGCCGGGCGCTCTGGCGGCGGCAGAGCGGCCTCGGCTCGCCAAACGCCGTGATCTGGCAGTAGCTGTCGTTTCGGAGCGTTTGGAGAATGTCGGCGACAATTTCCCCGATCTGGATTTCGCCATTGCCGTCAATCGCGCGATCTACCTGTGATTTTCAAGCCCCCGTCGCCACTGCGTCGGGGGCGTATGCACGGTGTCTTTGCGGATGCCGTAGACAGGGATAAGCGTCCTTATAAGAAATGGTCCGGCTTCCTTCTGCGGAAGCCGGACCGTTAAGTTTGGAACACGCTGCCGGTCAGCAGCGCCCGGATCAGGGGCGGCCGCCGTCCACCTGGATGAGTGCGCCGGTCGTGAAGCTGGAATGCTCGGACGCTAGGTACATCACCGTCGATACGATTTCTTCCGGCTCGCCATAACGCTTGATCGCGGACTTGATGTTGTTCGCTTTGTTAGGCGACCACGCTTTGGCGATGTCGGTGCGAAAGCTGCCCGGAAGAATTGCGTTGACGCGCACCTTGGGTGCATATTCGAATGCGTGGGCGATTGTGACGGCGTTAAGCGCAGCCTTCGCACCCGAATAGGGGGCATATTCCGGCTGTGGCCTGATCGATCCGATCGACGAGATGTTGATGATGCTGCCGCCATCCCCCTCGACCATGCGGCTGGCGACCAGGGCGGTCATGCGGAAAGGCCCCTTGAAATTGACACCGACGACTTTGTCGAACAGCGCTTCGGGCGTGCCGAGCGAACCATCGGAAAGCGGCGACATACCGGCATTGTTGACGAGGATATCGACCTTGCCGAA
>NZ_DATKFP010000098.1:0-5131 GCF_035511395.1 Sphingobium sp. | reverse complement strand
CATGACCCGATCGGCCAGGGCCGGGTCCGCGCGCATCTCCTCCAGCAAGGGCGCGCGCGGATCGAATCCATCCGGCATCCGCCCCAGCGCCGGGCCAAGATCGAAGCGGAACCCGTCCACCCCCGCCTGCGTCACGAAATGCCGCAACGAATCCAGGACCAGCCGCCGCACGACCTGGGCATTGCAGGCGATGCTATTGCCGGTGCCGGTATCGTTGATCAGTCGCCCGTTGGCCTCATGCCGGAAATAGCCCCGCGCATCGAGACCCCGCAGCGACAGGGTCGGCCCCAGCCGGTCGCTTTCCCCATCATGATTATAGACCATGTCGAGGATCACGCCGATCCCTGCTTCATGCAGCGCCGCCACCGTCGCACGCAGTTCGCTTATCCCGCCCGGCGCGAGTCGCGGATCGATTGCGAACCAGTTGACCGGATTATAGCCCCAATAATTAGTCAGCCCCAGCGGCCCCAGATGCCGCTCGTCGATCCATGCGTTGATCGGCATCAGTTCCACGGCCGTCACATGGAGAGCCTGCAAATGCGCGATCACCGCCGGATGGGCGAGCGCGGCGATAGTGCCACGCTGCGCCTCCGGCACGTCGGGATGCAGCTTGGTAAAACCCCGCACTTGGAGTTCGTAGATCAGGCCACCGGGCGCGAAACGGGGCGGCTGGACGGCTACCGGAGGCAGCGGCGCTTCGACCACGCCCTTGGGCATCAACGACGCGGTATCGCCGCCCTCCCCGCGCGGCGCGGCCAGTGCCGGATCATAAACAAAGGGCCGGTCGATCGCGGTGGCATAGGGATCGAGCAGCAGCTTGTCGGGATCGAACCAGAGACCAGCGTCGGGATCATAGGGGCCATCGGCGCGATAGCCGTAGCGGGCGCCCGCACCGACGCCGGCTGCCTCGACCTGCCAAAGCCCGCCGGCGTCGCACGTCATCGGCAGCCGGGTTTCCCGCTCCGCCGTGTCGAAAAGGCAGAGCCAGAGCCGTTCCGCATCCGGCGCCCAGACCGAAAAGCGGGCGCCCGCGCCAGTGAGCAGCGGCACGCCCGGCCCGTCGCTCATGCCGCCTCGGCCAGCAGCGCGCGATAGAGGGCGGCGTAGCGGGTCGCGCTATGATGCCAGGACACGTCGGATCGCATCGCCGCCCGCTGCATCGCCTGCCACACGGCCTTGTCGCGGTGCAATTCCACCACCCGCGCAATCGCGCCATACAGCGCCAACGGATCGGACGGGGCGAACATCACGCCCGTCGCCGCGCCAGCGCTGACCGCCGCCTCATTGGCGTCGATCACCGTATCGGCGAGGCCACCGACCCGCGCCACCACCGGCACGCAACCATAGCGCAGCCCGTAAAGCTGGGTGAGACCGCACGGCTCGAAGCGCGAAGGGATCAGGATCGCGTCCCCGCCCGCCTGCATCAGGTGCGACAGCGGCTCGTCATAGCCGATCTGCACGCCCACCCGGCCGCGATGCCGATCCGCCGCGCCCAGGAACGCGCCCTCCAGCGGATGATCCCCCGATCCCAGCAGCGCCAGCTTGGCGCCCAGCCCGACCAGATGGTCGATGGCCCCGATCATCAGGTCCATGCCCTTCTGCCAAGTCAGGCGGCTGACGATGATGAAGATCGGCCCATCGTCCCGGTCCAGCCCGAATTTCTTTTCCAGCGCGCGGCGGTTGGCGGTGCGCCCCGATAGATTGCGCGCGCCGTAGGGCTTGGCGATCAGCGGATCGGCCAACGGGTTCCAGATATCGGTATCGACCCCGTTCAATAGTCCATGCAGCCGGTCGACGCGCCCGTTGATCAGGCCATCCAGCCCCATGCCATGGACGGGCGAGCGGATTTCCTGCGCATAGGTCGGGCTGACCGTCGTGATCGCATCGGCGGACACGAGACCGGCCTTGAGATAGCCGATCCCGCCATAATATTCGACGCCGTCGACACCCCATGCTTCCAACGGCAAGCCGAGGCCCGCGAATATGTCCGCGCCGAACCGCCCCTGAAAAGCGAGATTATGGATGGTCACGACCTTGGGCACCGCCGCGGCCGGGCCGAAGCGCATATAGGCGGCCGTCATCGCCGCCTGCCAGTCATGGACATGGACGATATCGGGCCGCCAGCCCTTCAGCGCGCCTTCGGCAATGTCCGCGCCGACCCGCGACAGGGCCGCGAAACGGCGCCAATTGTCGGCCCAGTCATTGCCGCCATGATCGCCATAGGGGCCACCCTCCCGCGCGAAGAAGGCTGGCGCGTCGAGCACCAGCAGGTCCAGCCCATCGACCTTCGCGGCGAGGACCGCCGCGGACGCCCCGAACAGATCGTCATAGCGGCGCACCGCCTTGGCCTTGCCCAGCCGCGACAGGACGGACGGATAGCCGGGTACCAGCGTTCGGCTCGACACCCCTTCTCCCTCCAGCGCGCCGGGCAGCGCCCCGACGACATCGGCCAGCCCGCCGGTCTTGATCAGAGGATAGATTTCGGAGGCAACCGACAGAAGCTTCATCGTCATCCTTATGCTCAGGCCGCCAGCCGGTCGATCATCGGCTGGGTGACGAGGCACACGCCGCTGTCGGTCCGGCGGAAACGCTGCGCGTCATATTCGGGATTTTCGCCGATGATGAGGCCGGGCGGAATGATAATCCCCGAATCGACCACGCATTTGTGGAGCCGTGCGCCACGTCCGATCTCACAATCGGGCATGATGATGCTTTCCGTGACCGACGAGAAGCTGTGCGTCCGAACGCCCGAAAAGAGCAGGCTGCGATGCAACGAGGAGCCCGACACGATGCAGCCCCCCGCCACCAGCGAGGAGGTAGCCGAGCCGCGACGGCCATCCTCATTATGAACGAACTTCGCTGGAGGCGTGACTTCCGAATAGGTCCAGAGCGGCCAGCTTCGGTCGTAAAGATCGAGCGACGGCACCACGTCGGTCAGGTCGATATTGGCCTGCCAATAGGCATCGATCGTGCCGACGTCCCGCCAATAGGGCACCAGCTCACTTTCCGCGCGCACGCAGCTGCTGGAAAAGCGGTGCGCCACGGCTTTGCCATGTTTGACGATATAGGGGATGATGTCGCCACCGAAATCGCGCTTGCTGTCCTTCTCGTCCGCGTCGCGCAGCAATTGTTCGATCAGGAAACGGGTGCGGAAGACGTAGATGCCCATCGATGCCAGCGCCATGTCGGGCTGGCCGGGAATGGCAGGCGGGTTTTTCGGTTTTTCGACGAAGTCGGTGATGATGTCCCGTTCGTCGACATGCATGACGCCAAAGCCGACGGCTTCCTTGCGCGGGACTTCCAGGCAGCCAACGGTGACGTCCGCGCCACTGTCGACATGCTGCTGGAGCATCAATTCATAGTCCATCTTGTAGACATGGTCGCCCGCCAGGATCACCATATATTCGGGCGCATAGCTTTCGATGATGTCGATATTCTGGAACACCGCGTCGGCCGTTCCCTCATACCATTGGCTTTCGGAGATACGCTGGCTCGCAGGCAGAATGTCGAAGCTCTCATTGCGTTCGGGGCGCAGGAAGTTCCAGCCGCGCTGCAAGTGCCGGATCAGCGAATGGGCCTTGTACTGCGTCGCGACGCCGATGCGACGGATGCCGCTGTTGAGCGCGTTGGAGAGCGCAAAGTCGATGATCCGCGCCTTGCCGCCGAAATGGACTGCCGGCTTGGCCCGGCGGTCGGTCAGTTCCGCCAGACGACTGCCGCGTCCCCCCGCCAGCACATAGGCCATGGCATCGCGTGCGATCGGCTGATATTTCGTCTGCATTGGGCCTCTCCCTGTCTGCCCGAGATCGCCTGCACGCGCCCGTCGGTATTCAATAATCCAGTTCCAGCATCAAGGTTGCGAAGGGCGGGATGGTGATATTGGCCCATCCCTGCTCGTCCGCTTCCACCATGCCCATGTTTCCGGCGCCACTGCCGCCATAGTCCAGCGCGTCGCTGTTCACTATCTCGCGCCAGCGCCCGCCCGAAGGCAGGCGCATCCGATAGGCATGGCGCAGCACCGGCGTGAAATGGCTGATGATGACGATCGGGCCTGCGCCGGGCGCGCCCCGCACCCAGGCGAAGATCGAATCCTCCGCCGCATCGACCAGCACCCATTCGAACCCTTCCGCCTCGCAGTCGCGGGCATGGAGCGCCGGCCTGTCGCGATAGAGATGGTTGAGGTCGCACAGCAGCTTCTGCACCCCCCGATGCGGCGCATGGTCGAGCAGATGCCAGTCTAGCGCGCCATCCTCGTTCCATTCGGCGCGCTGGGCGAATTCCTGCCCCATGAACAGCAGCTTCTTGCCGGGATAGCCCCACATCAGCCCGTAATAGGCGCGAAGGGTCGCGAACTTCTGCCAGTCGTCGCCCGCCATCTTGTGCAGCAGCGACGCCTTGCCATGCACCACCTCGTCATGACTGAGCGCCAGCACGAAATTCTCGGTAAAGGCGTAGAGCAGGCCGAAAGTGATGTCGTCATGATGATGGACGCGATGCACCGGGTCGCGCTGCAAATAGCGCAGCGTGTCGTGCATGAAGCCCATATTCCATTTGAAGCCGAAACCGAGGCCGCCGCTGTGCGCGGGGTGCGACACGCCTGGCCAACTGGTGGATTCCTCCGCGATCGTCATGACGCCGGGATGCGCGCCATAGATCGCCTTGTTCATCTGCTGGAGGAAACCGACCGCCTCGACATTTTCGCGCCCGCCATGATCGTTGGGAATCCATTCCCCTGCCTTGCGCGAATAATCGAGGTAGAGCATCGATGCGACCGCATCGACCCGCAGACCGTCGACATGATAGCGCTCGGCCCAGAACAGCGCGTTGTTGACCAGAAACTGCGCCACCTCGCGCCGCCCGAAATTGTAGATGGCGGTGTTCCAGTCGGGGTGGAAGCCTTTGCGCGGGTCGGCATGTTCGTAGAGCGCGGTGCCGTCGAACCGCGCCAGCCCATGCTCGTCGGTGGGAAAATGCGCCGGCACCCAGTCGAGGATGACGCCGATCCCGGCCTGATGCGCACCGTCGACGAAGCGCGCGAAGCCGGCCGGATCGCCGAAACGCGCGGTAGGCGCATAGAGACCCAGCGTCTGATACCCCCAGCTTGGATCATAGGGATGCTCGCTGATCGGCA
>NZ_DATKFP010000097.1:0-75976 GCF_035511395.1 Sphingobium sp. | reverse complement strand
GGACCAGCGCGAGATCATCCGCAAGCTGGTCGCGCTCCAGTACAAGCGCAACGACGCGGGCTTTGCGCGCGGCAATTTCCGCGTGAAGGGCGACAATCTGGAAATTTTCCCGTCCCACTATGAGGACACCGCCTGGCGCGTCAGCTTCTTCGGCAACGAGATCGAGGATATCGTCGAGTTCGACCCGCTGACCGGCAAGAAGATCGCGAGCCTCGACTATGTGAAGGTCTTCCCCAACAGCCACCATGTCACGCCCGGCCCGACGCTCAAGCAGGCGATGGAGGCGATCCGCTTCGAACTGGCCGAGCGGCTGAAGGAGCTGGTCGAGGAAGGCAAGCTGCTGGAGGCGCAGCGGCTGGAGCAGCGCACCAATTTCGACCTGGAGATGATCGCGGCCACCGGCAGTTGCGCGGGGATCGAGAATTACAGCCGCTTCCTGACCGGCCGCCTGCCCGGCGAACCACCGCCGACCCTGTTCGAATATCTGCCCGAAAATGCCGTGCTGTTCGTGGATGAAAGCCACCAGACCGTGCCGCAGATCGGTGCGATGGCGCGTGGCGACCATCGGCGCAAGATCACGCTCGCCGAATATGGCTTCCGCCTGCCCAGTTGCATCGACAATCGCCCGCTGCGCTTCAACGAATGGGATGCGATGCGGCCGCAGACGGTCAGCGTCTCCGCAACGCCCGGCCCATGGGAAATGGAGCAGACCGGCGGCGTATTCAGCGAGCAGGTGATCCGTCCCACCGGCCTGATCGATCCGCCGGTCGAGATCAAGCCGGTCGAGGATCAGGTCGACGACCTCATCAACGAATGTCGCAAGGTCGCGGCGAACGGATACCGCACACTCGTTACGACGCTGACCAAGCGGATGGCGGAAGACCTGACCGAATTCATGCATGAGGCCGGGATCAAGGTCCGCTACATGCACAGCGATGTCGAGACGCTGGAGCGCATCGAGCTGATCCGCGACCTGCGGCTCGGCGTCTATGACGTGCTGATCGGCATCAACCTGCTGCGCGAGGGGCTGGATATTCCCGAATGTGGGCTGGTCGCGATTTTGGACGCGGACAAGGAAGGTTTCCTGCGTTCCGAGACGTCGCTGATCCAGACGATCGGTCGCGCGGCGCGCAATGTAGAGGGCCGCGTGATCCTCTATGCCGACCGGGTCACAGGGTCGATGGAGCGCGCGCTCAACGAGACGTCGCGTCGCCGCGAGAAGCAGGAAGCCTACAACCTCGAACATGGCATCACGCCGACCACGATCAAGCGCAACATCGGCGACATCATCGCCCATGTGGCGAGCAAGGATCAGGTCACGGTCGACACGGGACTGGAGGATCGGCCACATCTGGTGGGCCACAATCTGCGCGCCTATATCGAGGATCTGGAAAAGAAGATGCGCGCCGCTGCCGCCGATCTGGAGTTCGAGGAGGCCGGCCGCATCCGCGACGAGATACGCAAGCTGGAGGCCGAGGAACTGGGCCTGCCTGCCGAGCAGCAGGTCGCAGCGCCACGCGGGCGCGCGACAGAGGGAAAGCCGGGCACGCGGAAACTGCGCTATGGGAAGGTGCAGAAGAAGTTCGGGCGCTAATGTGGTGGATTGGAAATACGGCGCATTATCACGGCCAGGGGCGGAGCGTATTTCAAATCCATAAACTACATTGGAATCCTATATTTGCTAGTGACCCTGATGAAACTGAAGTTCGTCTCGCGCTTGCCGAACAGTGTGCCGAACTTCAGATTCGGGTCACTAAGGCGGTAAACTGGTAAGCACGCAGCCACGGTCGCATAGAGGCAAGCTGGACCATGGCGAGGAAGTTGGCGGCGAGCTTGTCGTGACGGAGGCAACCCGTGGAAGTGCTTCAATTTGGAGAAGAACCGCTCGATCAGGTTGCGCGCGGGATATAAGCGCTCGCTGTAGCAGGACTTCCACTTCCGATTGGATTTCGGTGGCATGTTCGGCGTCCCCCCCCTGTTAGTGGATCAGTTCCCTGATGCGGTCGGAATCATTGGTCTTGTCAGCCAGCACGATCACGCGCGGGCCGAAACGATTGAGCAGCATATCGGCAGCCTGACCATCATGCGTTTGGCCCGCTGTCAGGCCGAGCCGGATCGGGAGTTCCTGCGCATCAACGAGCGCGTGAATCTTGGCTGTAAGCCCAACTTGGGAGCGGCCGAGGCAATGATCTCGATCCCCCTTTTTGCCGTAGCGGTCTGTTGGCGGGCGCAAACGGAGGTGCTGTCGATCATCTGGATGTCGCCGTCGTTTGCGGCGGTGATGGCATCCATCAGCCGGTACCGAAGGCCCGCCTTCCGTCATCGCACGAAGCGGTTGTAGCGGGTCGTGCGCGGGCCATAGCTTTAGGTAGGTCGCGCCATGGCGCACCGGAATCAACACCCCGGATATGCCGTTCAGTACGCGTCGATCGTCGACGCGGCGTAGCAGTGGATCGATCATGCGCCACACGAAGTCGGTCAGGTCTTATCGGCTCATGCCGACCCTGAATCAGAATTGGCGGCGAAATGTAAGTCTATTCAGCAACTCGCTTTACTCACTTGATCAAAGCATTGTAGCCGGAGATCATGGTTATGATCCGACCTTCCCGGCCCGACGAGGGCGCCCGCATCATCGAAATTTGGCGAGGCGCAGTTGACGCTACTCATCACTTTCTAACGGCTGAGGATCGCCTTGCCATTGATGAAATGGTGTGCGGTTTCCTTCCGCACGCTCCACTCTGGTTAGCAGTTGACGAAAATGACTACCCGCTGGCCTTCATGCTGATCGATGACGGGCACATGGAGGCGCTATTCGTTGATCCCGCCCGGCGCGGAACCGGTATTGGTGCTGCCCTTGTGCGGCATGGCCTCACGCGTCATCCCAAAATGACAACCGATGTCAACGAACAGAATGATCAAGCTGTTCGCTTCTATGAACGAATGGGATTTAGGCGGGCGGGCCGTTCGCCGATTGACGGACAAGGCAGGCCGTATCCACTCATCCACCTGGAATATTTGAACTGATTGGGCGACCTCCGGATATCGAACTCGGCAGCTTCATCGCGCTGAAATCAATGGGTCAACGGCCTGATATTTGCGGACATTCTGTATGATTTACAGAAGGGCTGCCCACCCTCCCCCTGTAGTGGGAGGTCGATGACCACGAGCCGGGCGGAGGATTTACCGCAATGGGGAGGGCGAGCCGCCACCATTTCCTGGTCCCCCTACCCCCTTGCGGAGCCGGGTCGGGAAATCAACGCAGGCCTCGCGTCCGTCAGGTCGGGAGTACCAGGCTCGCTTCCAGCCCGCCTTCGGGCCGGTTGGAAAGGTGCAGTTCGCCCTGATGCTCCGCCATGATCGCGCGGACCAGGGCGAGGCCGAGTCCCGCCCCGCCCGTCTCGCGGTTGCGCGATCCTTCGAGGCGGGTGAAGGGCTCCAGCATTTCCTCCATCCGGTCCTCGGCGATGCCGGGGCCGTCATCGGCGACGGCGATGCGGATCATACCCGCCTCGTGAACGACCGATACATGGGCACGGTCGCCATAGACGATGGCATTCTCGATCAGGTTGCGCAGCGCGCGACGGATCTGCTGCGGCCGCACGAAGGCGACAGCACGGTCGCTGTCGGCGAGATCGACGGGCGATCCCAGTTCGATGAAATCCTCGACTACCGCATCGGCGAGCGCGGAAAGATCGACCTTCTGCACGTTTTCCGTGCTGCGTCCGGCGCGGGCGAGGGAGAGGATATCCTCCAGCATCCGGTTCATCTCGTCGATCGTCTCGGACATGCGGGCGCGCTCGCCATCATCCTCGACCGATTCGGTGCGGACGCGCAGCGAGGCGAGCGGCGTGCGCAGGTCGTGGCCGATCGCGCCCAGCATTCTGTCCTTTTCATCCAGCATCGCGATGATGCGCGCGCGCATGGCATTGAAGGCCATGGTGAGGTCGCGCACATCGCCGGGGCCGCGCTCATCGACCGGATCGGCAGCGCCCGTCTTCGCAAACTGCTGGGCGGAGGCGGTGAGTTGCTTCATCGGGCGGGCCATGCGGCGGCCGACCCAGAGCAAAGGCAGGAGGACGATGACATAGAGGATCAGCGTCTGGCCGATCAGCCAGCCGCCAAAGCGCGGCGGACGGCTGCCGATGCGGGCTTCGGTCACGACCCATTTGCCCGGTTCATATTCGACCGCGAGACGCAGGCGGCCGACGCGGCGGTCGCGCGGCACTTCGCCCGTGGCGCGGCTGCGAATCTGCTCCCAGCGGCGCAGCGGCATGATCCGGCTATCCTCGGCCGCAGCGACCGAATGGACGGTAAGGCCGATATCGTCGAACATCGCCTCCGCGCGCGCCTGCACGTCGGGGCGCGGCTTGCCGTCAAGGACGGGCCGGGTCGTGGAAAAGTCGACATTGCGCCGCTCGTTCCGCTCGCGATCGTCGTTGCCCTGCCGGCCGGCGCGATCCGGCCGACGCTCCCCGCGCGCATCGAGCGCGTTGATCACGCGATAGACGGCCGGCGCGGTCTGGCTGGTGAGGTCAACCCGGTTGCGTTCCCGCAGCAGCAGGCCGAAATTGATCGCCTGCGCCACGAACAGCCCGATCGCGACCAGCAGGATGATCTGGCCGACCAGGCTTTGCGGCCAGAGACGCAGCCGCCTCACAGCTTCCGCACTTCGGCCGACAGGGTGTAGCCGCCGCCCCAGACGGTCTTGATCAGCGTCGGATTCTTGGGGTCCGGCTCGATCTTCTTGCGCAGGCGGCTGATCTGGTTGTCGATCGCCCGGTCGAAGGCATTGGCTTCGCGTCCCTGCGTGATATCGAGCAGCTGGTCGCGGCTCAGCACCTGATTGGGACGCGTGGCGAAAGCCAGCATCAGATTATATTCGGCAGTGGACAGCGGCAGCGACACGCCTTCGTTGTCAACCAGCGTGCGTTCCTGCGCCTTGAGCAGCCATCCGGCAAAGGCATAGGTCGCACCGTCTGGCGCGGTGACGCGCTGGCCGCCGGTGGCGACGCGGCGGAAGATCACCTTGATGCGGGCGACCAGTTCGCGCGGGGAAAAGGGCTTCAACACATAATCGTCCGCGCCCATTTCAAGGCCGACGATACGATCCGTCTCCTCCGACTTGGCGGTCAGCAGGATGACGGGAATCTCGCTCGTCTCACGGATATGGCGACAGAGCGACAGGCCATCCTCGCCCGGCATCATGATGTCGAGGATGACGAGGTCGATCGCGCTCGCGCTCATGCGCAGCCGCGCGTCGGCGGCATTTTCCACAGCGGTGACACGAAAGCCGTTGCGCGAGAGATATTGCGCCAGCGGTTCGCGGATCGAACGCTCGTCATCGACGAGCAGGAGATGGGGTCGGTCGCTCATCTTGCCTGTCTGTCATGGCTTTCAGAAGGTTGGAAGGGCGAAGGCGTGAGAGGGGGGCAAAGCCTTCGCCCTTCCCGGTCGGGCGGCGGGGGGGCGCGGGATCAGGGGGAGAGGAACCCCGCGCCAAGCCGCCGCCCATGTTGTTCAGTTGGCCGGCGGGGGCGGCGGCGCGCCATCCGGGCCGGGGCCGCGCTTGCCCATCGGGCCGCGCATCTGGGGACGGGCCGCCTTCATCTCGTCGGCGGTGACGAAGCCGTCCTTGTTGGCATCCGCCTTGTCGAACATGGCGAGCGGGCCAGCCATGAACTCGGCCTTTGTGACGGTGCCGTCCTTGTTGGCGTCGCCAAAGCCCGGACCGCCCCGCATCATGCCACCACGCGGACCGCGATGATGGCCGCGCGCGCCCCAGCCGCGCCCTTCGGGCTTGCCGGCTTCGGCACGGCGTTCGTCGCGCTTTTCGGCACGGGCCTGATGGCCGGCAACATATTCGGCCTTGCTGATCTGGCCGTTCTTGTCGGTATCGAGCGCGGCGAAGCGTTCGTCCATATGCTGCTGGCGCTTGAGGTCGCGATCCTTCTGCGTCAGCTGGCCGTCCCGATCGACGTCCATCTTCGCGAAGCGGGCTTCGAGCGCGGCGGTCAATTCCGCCTTGCTGATCTTGCCGTCCTTGTTGGTGTCGGCGCGTTGCATCATGCCGCCGCGCGGGCCACCTTCGGCGCCGGGCTGGGCATAGACGACATGGGTCGCCGCGAGGCCGCCGACGAACAGCGATCCGACCGCGACGGTGGTGAAAAATCTGCGGAGCATGTCCAACTTCCTTCCAGTGTCTTGCTGAACGGCAGTCCGCCGTCCTTGAAGACACTTATGGAAGGAATTTGTCCCGCAACTTTGTCACGCCGCCCGTTTGTTTGTCGCAAACTGTAACGGGGTCTTTGGTAGAGAACCGCACCGGCCCGCTCCCCACCCGACCTCCTTCAGTGTATCCTGGTTGGGAGGTCGGGTGGGAGAGCGGGCCGGTGCCGCACTTGAATCAAATTCCGTCGCGACGACCCAAGAGGCGCAGACGCAGGGCGTTGAGCTTGATGAAGCCCGCCGCGTCGCGCTGGTCATAGGCGCCGGCATCGTCCTCGAAGGTCACGACCTTTTCGCTGTAGAGCGAGTAAGGCGACTTGCGGCCGACGACATGGACGCCGCCCTTGTAGAGCTTCAGGCGGACGGTGCCCGTCACCTTTTCCTGGCTGTAGTCGATCGCGGCCTGAAGCATTTCGCGCTCCGGCGAGAACCAGAAGCCGTTATAGATCAGCTCGGCATATTTGGGGGCCAGCTCATCCTTCAGATGCGCCGCACCACGGTCGAGCGTCAGCTGCTCGATGCCGCGATGGGCGAGGTGATAGATGGTGCCGCCCGGCGTTTCATACATGCCGCGCGACTTCATGCCGACGAAGCGGTTCTCGACCAGATCGAGACGGCCGATGCCATGCTTGCGGCCATAGTCGTTGAGCGTTTCCAGCAGGGTCGCGGGCGACATGCCCACGCCATTGATCGCCACGCCATCGCCGCGTTCGAAATCGATGGTGATATATTCGGGCGCGTCGGGCGCGTCTTCCGGGTTCACCGTGCGCGAATAGACATAATCCGGGGTTTCTTCCCACGGATCTTCCAGAACCTTACCTTCCGACGAGGTGTGCAGCATGTTCGCGTCGGTCGAGAAGGGGCTTTCGCCACGCTTGTCGCGCGGGATCGGAATCTGGTGCTTTTCAGCGAATTCGATCAGCTTGGTGCGGCTGGCCAGATCCCATTCGCGCCAGGGCGCGATCACCTTGATGTCGGGGGCGAGGCCGTAATAGCCCAGTTCGAAGCGGACCTGATCATTGCCCTTGCCGGTCGCGCCGTGCGACACGGCGTCGGCGCCGACTTGTCTGGCGATCTCGATCTGACGCTTGGCGATCAGGGGACGGGCGATCGAGGTGCCGAGCAGGTAGAGGCCTTCATAGAGCGCGTTGGAGCGCATCATCGGGAAGACATAATCCTTCACGAACTCCTCGCGCAGGTCGTCGATGAAGATATGCTCTTCCTTGACGCCCATCAGGCGGGCCTTGGCGCGGGCGGGTTCCAGTTCTTCGCCCTGCCCCAGATCGGCGGTGAAGGTCACCACTTCGCACTGATAGGTCTGCTGGAGCCATTTCAGGATCACGCTGGTGTCGAGACCACCGGAAAAGGCGAGGACGATACGGTTGATCTTGTCGGACATGGCTGGCGACTCTTTTCGTGCAGAAGGACGCGGAATTGATGCGCGCGCCCGGTATCAGGCAAGCCGCCAAAGCGCAACCGGACATGAAGAAAGCCGGGCGTCGAGACACCCGGCTTTCCTGTTACCCCGATGAACGGATCAGCGGGCGCGCGGCTTCATGAAGCCCTGGCGCTGGCGATCCGAGCCGAAGCGATAGACGGTCTGGCTGCGATCCATGGCCGGTGCAGTTGCCGCCGGTTCGGCATCGATGGTCTGCGGCGCGGCATGAGGCGTCAGCGCCGCTTCCTGCTGCGCCAGCAGGAACTTGGCGCGGCGCAGACGCTTCGCGCGGGTGGCGAAGGGATTGTCGGCACTCGGCGGCGCGGCGACCATCGCCTCGAGCGTCGCGTCTTCCGTTGTCGTCGCCGCCATCGGTCCTGTGGCGACCGAGGCATATTCGGGGCGCACGACCGGCTCTGCGACCGGGCGGGCCGCGGCCGCTGCCGGCGTCATCGCGGCAGCGGGAACGATCGACGGCTCGATCGACGGGGCCGCGACATACTCCTCCTCGGTCCGGCGACGACGCATCAGCGCCGCACCACCCAAGCCCAACAGCAGCAGCGCGCCCCCACCCATGGCCCAGAACAAAGCATTATCCGTGCGTGCCGTTTCAGCCGGTGTTTCAGCAACCACTGGGGCCGGCTCCGGAGCGCTCGCTTCTACCGCAGCGGGCGTTTCTACGGGAGCAGCCTGCGACGATGCAGGTGCCGGCGCGGCAGCGGGGGCAGCAACAACCGGCGTCGGCGCAGGCGCCCGTTCCGCTACACGCTCAGCGCGCGGAGTCGATACCGGCGCTGCCTGTGGGCGCGGCTCAGCGGTACGAGCGGCAGGCTGCGACGCAGCCTTCTCGGCCTCGACGGCCGCAGTGGCCGCCGCGATGCGGTCCTCAACCGGCGGGGTCGCCTGCACGACCGGCTCGCTCGGCTTGAAGACCGGCGCCGGCGTGGCGGCGGCCGACGCTTCCGGCGTCGGTGCGACAGCCGCGGGGGCGGGCGCCTGCATCGGCTGCGCCGTTTCCGGAACGGTGGTCGGCGGGGCCGGCGGCGTCATTACGGTCTGCGCCAGCAGCGGGGTTGCACTCAAAGCCAGAACAGCGGCGATCGCGGCCCTGGCGGGGCGGATATTGCGAATATTTCCAGTCATAGCTCAGGAGAAACCAACGACCGGACGATTAATCTCACGCCACTCGACAGAATCGGGATGAATCGAGTGCAGCTCGCGTTATTCCGATCAATATTAATATCCGTTCATTTGAACATGAACGCCGTATTTACAAGAATAGATACTAACAATCATCGTCGTTACTGGCCGCCATCGACATCATTTCTGTCGTCTCGATCCAGACGCACCCCTTCCAGCAAGATCGCCCGCCGCTTTTCCTCCTCGGCATCGGCCGCGCGTTGCGCCTTGGTGCGGCCGAACTTTGCGCGATTGGCGTCGGCCTCCCGCGCCTTGTCCGTGCGCGCTTTTGCTTTCCTCGCCTGACGCAGATTGATGACATTACCCATGGCGATAGCATAAGGCCGGGGGCCGCATCTTGCCAAGAGGTCCGGAATCCGGGCATGACAACCTTTTCCCAGCGTTCCGAGCCAGCACCCATGACGAGCATCCACAACGTCGCCGCCCTCGCCAAGGTTTCGATCAAGACAGTGTCGCGCGTCGTCAACAAGGCGCCCAATGTCAGCCCGGAACTGCGCGAGCGGGTGCAGGCGGCGATCGACGAACTGGGCTATCGTCCCAACCAGTCCGCGCGGCGGCTGGCGGGCGGGCGATCCTTCATGATCGCCTTCCTCTACAACAATCCCGCCCCCGGCTATGTCAGCCGCATCCAGATCGGCGCGGCCTGGCGCTGCCGGGAACTGGGCTATCATCTAGTGGTCGAGCCGATCTCGCCAGGCGCGGAGGAGCGGTTCGAGGTGCTGGAGCGGCTGGTCGCGGCGTTGCGCCCTGACGGCGTGCTGCTGGTGCCGCCGCTGTCGGACGATGAAGGGCTGCTCGCCCGGCTGGCGGAGATGAACCTGCCCTGCGCCCGGATCGCCGGGTCGGTCGATGCGCCCAGCTTTACCATCCGCACGCCCGAACAGGCGGCGGGCCGAATGATGGCCGACCATCTGATCGGCCTTGGCCATCGCCACATCGGCGTCATCACCCCGCCCGACACCCACCATGCAGCGCTACGCCGCGTCGAGGGATTTCGCGAGGGGCTGGCCGCAGCCGGGATCGTGGCGGACGAAGCGCTGTTCGTGCCGGGCCAATTCGACTTCGCATCGGGCATCGAGGCGGGCGAAAAGCTGCTCGCCCTGCCCCGGCCGCCGAGCGCGGTCTTTGCCACCAATGACGAAATGGCGCTGGGCGTGCTGACGCTGGCGCACCGCGTCGGGCTGCGCGTGCCGGAGGATCTGTCGGTAACGGGCTTTGACGACACGACCGCCAGCCTCACATCCTGGCCGCCGCTGACCACCGTGCGCCAGCCGCTGGAGGATATGGGCCGCACCGTGATCGAGGCGCTGGCCAGCGGCCCGCTCGACGCGCCGGAATTCCAGTTCACCCTGATCGAACGGGGCAGTTCGGGACCGCCGGCGAAGGAGGGGTGAGGAGAGGCTGGAGCGGGTAGCGGGGATCGAACCCGCATCACAAGCTTGGAAGGCTAGTGCTCTACCATTGAGCTATACCCGCCCGGCAGGAGAGCGCCCTGCCATCATCGCGGGGGTCTCGTCAAGATCACCCTTACCCAAGTTGCCGATTTCCTCTATCAGGCTGTCATGGATCGGCCCTCCCTGCGCCAACTTGACCTTTTCGCGCAGATGGTTGCGGCCGGCAGCCTCGCCCGATGCTCCAGCATGCTCGGCGTTCCGGCCGACACGATCGCGCGCGACATGGCGTCGCTCGAAATGCGGCTGGGCTATCGGCTGTTCGAGGATCTGGCAGGGGCGGCGCGGCTGACCCCGGCGGGACGCAAGACGGCGCAGGCCATGACCCTGCTGGTCGATGACAACCCGCAATTGCCGGACGAAACGCAAGAAGCAGCCGTTGCCGCTCCGACGCCGGTAGCGATGGCCTCCGCTCCTCCGGCACCGATCGAGGCTGCGGCCCCGATCATCCTGACCGCGCCGCTGATCCCGCAGCGGCCCGCCGAACCGTTGCGCCAGTCCATCATGCTCGCCGCGCCCGCACCGGTCTTTGGCCATTTGCAGGAGAAGCTGGCGACCTTCGAGGCGGCGAACGAGGATATCGCGATCACGCTCGACCTGCATGTCCAGTCCGCCGAGGATGCGGCGATGGCGCTGCGGCGGGGCCATGCGGACATCGCCTATTTCTACGCCATGGGCGCGCCCGAGGCCTTTCCATCGCGCTATGGCTGGTCCGAACAGCTCAACCTCTATGCCGGCGCGGCGCATCCGCTGGCGCGGGCGGACAGCGTGTCGCGCGAGGATCTGGCGATCAGCCCGATGATCGCGATGGACTGGCGCAGCGCCACCCGCGCGATCATCGAGGAAGCGCTGGAGCGCGGCCGTGCCCGGCTGGGGCCAGTGGTGATGGAAAGCGACGACATGTTCGCTGTGATGGCGGCGCTGCGCGAGGGCACGGGGCTGTTCCCGGCCTTCGGTGCGCTGGCCCGCGATCTGGGGCGGATGGACGGGATCGGCCGGGTACGGCTCGACATGCCCCTGCCCCCGATCGAGATAAGGCAGGCAACCAGCCCGCGCGCCGCCGAGACGCCGGCGGTCGAGGCCCTGGCGGAATTTCTGTTTCTCTGATCTGCGGCTGCGCGTCTCGACAGGTTTGAAGTAAGCGACGCAGACTTGATCCGGTAGCGGATCCGCAGCGCCCAACCGTCAGACATGATGCGTCGCAACAAATATGCGACAAAGCGGTATTGATATATTGTAACATACTGGATACAGGGTCTCATCCTCTCCCGCCTTATGCCAAGGATGATAGTCCCTGATGTCCCGTTTCTCGTCGCTCCGGGCCGGTTGCGCCTTTTCCGCTCTCTGCCTCGCGCCCGCCGCCCTGGCCCAGGCGCCCGCCGATTCCGCTGCCCCCGATCAGGCCTATCATGACGACGCCAAGTCCGACATCGTCGTCACCGCGCTGATCCCGCGCCGTCAGGGTGACATATTGTCGGGCACCTCGGTCCTTGCCGGCGACAAGCTGACCCGCGACCTGCGCCCCAGCATCGGCGAGACGCTGGCACGCCAGCCGGGCGTGTCCGCCACATCCTTCGGTCCCAATGCCTCGCGCCCGATCCTGCGCGGCTTCCAGGGCGAGCGCGTGCGCATCCTGACCGACGGTATCGGCAGCTTCGACGTGTCCAACACCTCGGTCGACCATGCCGTCGCGATCAATCCGCTGACCGCCGACCGGATCGAGGTGCTGCGTGGCCCTGCCGCGCTGCTCTACGGATCGTCGGCGATCGGCGGCGTGGTCAATGTGATCGACAGCCGCATCCCGCGCCGCGTCCCTGACGAGGCGATCCATGTCGAGGGCATCGCAACCTATGGCAGCGCCGCGAACGAACGCACCGTGAGCGGCGAGGTCGAGGCACCGCTGACCGAGAATTTCGTCGTCCATTTCGACGGCAGCTGGACCAAGACCGACGATCTGCGCACCGGCGGCTATATCCTGTCGAAGCCGATGCGCGCGCTGGCCGCCCAGTCGGACGACCCCGAAATCCGTGAGGACGGCGAGTGGAAGGGCAAGCTGCCCAACACCGCCGCCGAAACCTGGGAAGTGGCGGGCGGCTTCGCCTATGTCGGCGATGGTGGCAATCTGGGCGTATCGGTGTCGCACAGCGAGAATCGCTATGGCGTGCCGTCGCGCATCGACGTCACCGAGGAGCATGACCACGACCATGATCATGACGACGAGCCGGGCCACACCCATGAGGATGTGACGCTGTCGATGAAGCAGACCCGCGCCGACCTGCGCGGCGAAGTGTCGACGGGTGGTGGTTTCCTTGACAGCATCCGGCTGCGCGCGGGCTTTGCCGATTATCAGCATCAGGAAATCGAACCCACGGGCGAGGTCGGCACGACCTTCAAGAACCAGTCGATGGAAAGCAGGCTGGAATTCGTCCAGGCGAAGCAGGGCGGCTGGGACGGCGCATTCGGCGCGCAATTCTTCACCCGCCGGTTCGAGGCGATTGGCGAAGAAAAATTCCTGCCGAAGAACGAGACCAACCAGCTGGGCGTCTTCACGCTCCAGTCGCTGGACCTGGGCAGCACCCGGATCGAGGCGGGCGGCCGGTTCGAACATACCGATCTCACCTCCAATGCCGATGCCGACCTGTTCGTCGGAGGCTATCAGCGCAGCTTCAACGCCCTGTCCGGCTCGATCGGCGTCAGCCAGGAAATCGTGCCGGGCTGGCGCGCGGGCATCAACGCCTCGCGCAGCGAACGCGCGCCGTCGGCCGAGGAACTGTTCGCGCGCGGCAATCATGCCGGCACCCAGGCATTCGAGCTGGGCGATCCGACATTCGGCAAGGAAAAGAGCTGGGGCGTCGAAGGCACGCTGCGCGGCAAGGGCGAAGGCTATAGCGTGAGCCTGGCTGCCTATCACAACTGGTTCAGCGGCTATATCTATGACTCGATCGTCGACGATAGCGTGTGCCAGACTGCCAATGGAGGGGCGGAACTGGAATTCCCCTGCTACGCCTATAGCCAGGCCGATGCCCGCTATTATGGCTTCGAGGCCGAGGGTTCGGTAAAGCTGGCGCAGCTGGGCGGCTATGCGATCAACCTGGACGGCGTCGCCGACTATGTCCGCGCCACCATCAAGGGCAGCGGTCCTGCGCCGCGCATTCCTCCGCTGCGCCTGCTGGGCGGGATCGAGGCGCAGGGCGACCGGATCAGCGCCCGCGCCGAGGTCGAACATGTGTTCGAGCAAAACCGCATCGCGGAGACCGAGACGCCGACAGACGGCTTCACGCTGGTCAATGCGTCGCTGTCCTTCAAGCCCTTCGCCGGCAACGATCGCACCACGCTGATGCTGTCGGCGAACAATATCTTCGACGTGGAGGCCCGCCGCCACGCCAGCGTCCTCAAGGATTTCGCGCCGCTCGCCGGCCGCGACATCCGCGTGACGGCGCGCTTCTCGCTGTAAGGGCACCGCACCAGCCCGCGGAAGGCCGACATATCCGTCCCGAAGCGGAGCATGGCGGTCACAGGAATCTTGCGCATTGTGACAATTTCGTTACAAGCGGTCCATGCGCCAGATCGCCGCCCTGCCCTATTCCACCGCTGCCGACGGATCGATGCAAATCCTGCTGATCACGTCGCGGGAGACGCGACGCTGGGTGATTCCCAAGGGCAATCGCATCAAGGGTCTTGCCGGCCATCGCGCCGCCGAACTGGAAGCCTATGAAGAAGCAGGGATTCACGGCATCGCCTGTCCTGCGCCGCTCGGCCGCTACCGTTATGACAAGCGCAAGCGCGACGGCCGGTCGCGCGAGGCGACGGTCGAGGTTTTTCCGCTTGCGGTCACCGGCCACCTGACGCAATGGCCCGAACAGGGCCAAAGGGAACTGCGCTGGTTCCCCGTAGCCGAAGCGGCGCAGGCGGTCGACGAGCCCGACCTGCAATCGATCATCGCGGGCTTCCGCGAACCGCCCGCCGATCCGGGTTGGTTCGTGCGGCTGCTGCTGGCGATCCGCGAGAAGCAAAGTGAAAGGACTGGAATGCTGCGCTGGTTTCATGCGCTGATGCCCAAGCAGGGGCGCTTCTTCGAACAGTTCGAGGATCATGCCACTACCCTGGTCGCAGGCGCGGATGCGCTGGCGAAGCTGCTCAAGGGCGGGCCGGACATGGCCGAGCATATCAAGACGATTTCGGACCAGGAGCATGAGGCGGACGATATCATCCGCGACGTGTTGCAGGATGTCCGTCGGATCTTCGTCACCCCCTTCGATCGCAGTGCCATCACCGGCCTGATCGGCGTGATGGACGACGCGATCGACCAGATGAACCAGACGGCCAAGGCGATCACCCTGTTCGAAGCGAAGGAATTTCCGTCGCAGATGCAGGATATGAGCGCGCTGATCGTCGAATGCGCGCGCATCACGGCGGAAGCGATGCCGCTGCTGCGATCGCTGAACCTCAATTCGACGCGCCTCCATGACCTCACCGAACGGCTGGTGAAGCTGGAAGGTCACGCCGACATCCTGCACGAGGCCGGCCTCAAGGCGCTCTATGCACAGGCCCGTGCCGGGAATCCGATGGATTTCATCGTCGGCAACGAGATCTACAGCCATCTGGAAAAGGTGACCGACCGGTTCGAGGACGTCGCCAACGAGATTTCCGGCCTGGTCATCGACCACGCCTGATCGCGCGCGTCGGAACCTGATCCCATGGAAGCCCATATCGCTTTTCCGCTGCTGATCGCGTTGATCGGCGTCGCGCTCGCCTTCGATTTTCTGAACGGCCTGCACGACGCTGCCAACTCGATCGCGACCATCGTGTCGACCCGGGTGCTGAAGCCGCAATATGCGGTCGCCTGGGCCGCCTTCTTCAACTTCATCGCCTTCCTCTTCTTCGGCCTGCATGTGGCGGAGACGGTGGGCAAGGGCATCGTCGACGCCAGCATCATCGATGCGCAGGTGATCTTCGGCGCGCTGATGGGCGCGATCGCCTGGAACCTCATAACCTGGGGGCTGGGCATCCCCTCCTCCTCCAGCCATGCGCTGATCGGCGGCCTTCTGGGCGCAGGCACGGCCAAGGCCGGCCTTGGCGCGGTCGTGTGGAGCGGCGTGTTCAAGACCAGCGCGGCGATCGTCATTTCGCCTGCGGTCGGCCTGTTCCTGGCGCTGATGCTGGTGCTGCTGATCAGCTGGATTTTCCGCAGGTTCACGCCGCAGGGCGCCGACCGGGTGTTCCGCAAGCTCCAGCTTGTCTCCGCCTCCCTCTATTCGCTCGGCCATGGCGGCAATGACGCGCAGAAGACGATGGGGATCATCGCCGTATTGCTCTATTCGCAGGGCATGTTGACCGGTGGCTTCCATGTGCCGATGTGGGTGGTGCTGAGTTGCCAGGCGGCGATGGGCCTCGGCACGTTGCTGGGCGGATGGAAGATCGTCCACACCATGGGGTCGAAGATCACCCGCCTGACCCCGGCGCAGGGCTTCTGCGCGGAAACCGGGGGCGCCATCACCCTGTTCATGGCGACGCATCTGGGCGTGCCGGTGTCGACCACCCACACCATCACCGGCGCGATCGTCGGCGTGGGCGCATCGCGGCGGCTGTCGGCGGTGCGATGGAATGTGGCGTCCAGCATCATCGTCGCCTGGGTCGTCACCCTGCCCGCCTCCGCTGCGATCGGCGCGCTGTTCTACGGGCTGACAAAGCTGTTCTGAATGTAATTGGGGCGCGGTCGGTTGCCCGCCGCGCCCCTCTCCTCCCCTCGCCTTGAGCTTATGCCACGCGGCCGAGCCGGTGGTAGAGATTGGCATATTTGACCGATTCCGGCTGGTCCTGCACTTCCTTCAGATAATGCGCGATGGCGGTACGGATCAGACCGAAATCCTGCTGGCTGAAGACCGCGCGCGAGCGAGCGGGCTGGGGCTGTTCGATCGTGTCGGTGGTCATGAATTCGTCCTTTCTTCATGCCCTTGCGGGCCATGAACAACGAAATAGACAATGTCGGCGCACCCCGTAAGGCTGATGAGTGATGCGAAGTCACAATCAGATTTGGTCATTTTGTCATTCTATGACATTATGACTTTATGGCAGAGCTGACCGACCGCAAACTCTATCTGGGGCCGAAACTGCGCGTGCTGCGGCGCGAGCTTGGCCTCAACCAGACCCGGATGGCCGAAGAACTGGGCGTATCGCCCAGCTATCTCAACCATCTGGAGCGTAACCAGCGCCCGCTGACTGCGCAGATGCTGCTGCGACTCGCCAACACCTACGATATCGACATTCGCGATTTCACCGCGACCCCGACCGAGGGCGGCCCCGGCGAACTGAGCGAAATATTGTCCGACGCGCTGGTCCGCGACATCGGCATCGCCCGCGACGAGATATTGGAGGTCGCGGAAAATTATCCCGGCGTCAGCGAGGCGATCGCGCGATTCTATCGCGCACTGGGCGACCTGCGCCGCCTGCCGGGCGACGCGGCCGAGCGCAGCGGCCCTGCTCCGCTGGTCGCGCCGATCGACTGGCTGCGCGAGATCATCGCGCGGGCGGGCAATCATTTCGCGGAACTGGATGCGGGGGCGGAGGCCATCGCCGCGCAGATGAGCGACGACCCCGCCTTGCTCCAGGCCGAATTGCGCACGCGCCTGAAGGATCGGCACAATATGAGCGTGCAGGTGATGCGCGCGGACGTCATCGCCGGGTCGCTGCGTCATTATGACATGCACCGGCGGCGACTGATGCTGAGCGAGCGGCTGCCGGCATCGGGCCGGCTGTTCGCCATCGCCTATCATCTCTGCGCGCAGGAACTGGCCGAGGCGATCGGCGCGCAGGTCGCCCGCGCCGCGCCGCCCGACGAGGACAGCCGCCGCCTCGCCACCATCGCGTTCACCAATTATGCCGCCGCCGCGCTCATCATGCCCTATGACCGCTTCCGTCAGGCGGCCGAGCAGAACCGGCACGACATCGCCCTCTTGCGCGACCGGTTCGGCGTATCGACCGAGCAGGTCGCGCATCGCCTGACCAGCCTCAACCGCACCGGCGCCCGCGGCATCCCCTTCTTCATGGCGAAGATCGACCGGGCCGGCATCGTCTCCAAGCGATTTGACGGCGAAGCCTGGCCCTTCGCCCGCTATGGCGGCCTCTGTCCGCGCTGGGACGCCTGCGACGCGCGCCTGCCCGACCGGGTCGAGACGCAGTTGATCGAGACGCTGGACGGGAGGCGGTTCGTTACTTTGGCGATAGCGCTGCCGCAGGGGGCGGACGGCGGCCGGAACCGCGCCGTCATTGCGCTGGGATGCGAGGCGAAACATGCCGCGCGGATCGTCCATGCCGATGCGATCGATACGGAACAGGACGATGCGATCGCGGTCGGCCCGACCTGCCCTCTGTGCGAGCGACGCGACTGCCCCGACCGGGCGCTGCCACCGGTGACACGCGCACTCGACCTACACGGCTATGAGCGGACAATCGCGCCCTATCCGTTTCGGCGGGTCTAGATTGCTCAAGGTCGATCCGAACGGTCTGGAAGCGGCCATGAATTGACATCCTGCATCCGTTCGGCCCTTCGACAAGCTCAGGGCGAACGGCGGGTGGGAAAGCGGACGGAGAAACACCGAACAGTTGCAGTAATTCCTGAGATGAGAAATAATCGTCTAATGCAGACGGTATCGGCAACGCCCAGCAAACATCGCTATTTGGCGGAAATTGTGCTCGTCGCCATATTTGCTTCCGTCGCGACCTACATGTCCGTTATTTTTTCTGTGCCGCCAAGCCCTTGGAATGCTTTGTGAATGATGGCATTCCCGGTTTTTCTAGGCCTCGCTCTCAATAAAAATGCAGCGCGCATCGTGATGGCCATCGTTTTGTTGATCGTATCGCTGATTGCCAGTTCGATTGTCGGCAACGCTATGGGCGGCATCTAAAGCCGCCGGTCCGCTCTACACCCTTTTCGTCATTCCCGCGCAGGCGGGAACCCATCTCCCGGCCTCGCCGCGCGCGCAGCGTTGGGGAGATAGCCCCAGCTCCGCATGATTGAAATTGCGCGGAAACATTGAAGATATGAAACAGTAAAAGGGCGTCCAAATTCGCCCATCCTGTTCCCCTTACAATGTAGGATTGCCTCTGATCTATCCTGTTCGATGGATCAGCACGCCCCTCGCCCGCCCTCGACGCACCACCGGCGCGCGGGTGACGCTTCGACGGCGCAACCCTGCCGAAAAACCCATGAAATGCATCAGCAAAAATACCAGCCACGGTGTGAACTTCGGGCCTATGACCCTGTCGATCGCTCTATTTCGCCTGCAATGCGTTCGCACAGGCAGCCGGATCGACGTCCGTCCCGGTCGGCGAACGCGCGTCAACATGCGTGACCACCGGCTCCTTGCCCCGAGCGGGCGCGTAGAGATAGGCGTCGAGTACGCAGCGCCCATTGGCGAATTGCAGCTTGCGCACGGTCGTCTCGCGAATGTCGAGCCGGGGCGTGCCGAACATCTGCGTCAGCTTGCGCGCATCCGATCCCGTCAGCGGACCGGGCTTGGTGAAGGCGCTGGCGGGCGGGCCGGGCGGCGGCTGGATCTGCGCCGAGGGCGGAGGAACGATCGCACCCCCGCACGCCGCCAGCGAAAGCGCGAGCAGGGAGGTCAGGCCCGAACGGAGGAGCTTCATGGCTTTGTCGTCTTTCGTCCGAGCAGCATGTGGATCGCCATAGCCGCGCTGAAGATCGGCGCAAGCAGGTTGGCGACCGGCACCAGGAACAGAATCGCCGAAACGAGGCCCATGAGCCACCGGCTGCCACGCGACAGCGGCGGCAGGGCGGGATGACGCGGCTCCACCATGTCGGCCATGTCGCGGCCGAGCAGATAGGCGTTCAGGGCCAGGAACAGCCCGACCGTCCCCACCCCCGTCACCAGCAGCAGCACATAGGCGGGCAGCGCGACGAGATTCCAGCCGATCGTCCGCATGAGCGAAGCGACCGCGAAGCGCAAGCTGCGCGCCCAGCCGACCGGGCGGGCAGCGGCGTGGGGATAATCGTCGCGTTCCACCGCCTCGATGATGTCGTCGGCGAACAGGCCCATCACTGCCATGGCGGTGGCGCGGAACAGCAGCCATCCCGCCGCGATCATCACCAGCACCGTCGCGGTCGCCTCGCCAAAGCCGCCCCAGACCCCGTTCGTTCCCCAACCGAAATGCAGCCGCAGCGCGTGGAATCCGATCCACAGCGCAGCGGCCAGCAGGCCGAACAGCAGCAGCGTCAGGATGATCGTCTTCATCATCAGGCGCAGCGCGGCGCCGTGGAAGATGGAGGGGAAGGCGCGCAGGGCGGCGGTCAGGACCATGGGCCAGCTATCCTCTTGCGCCGACGCGCCGTCAATCAGCGCCGTTGCATGGGAGCCGCCGGATCGGTAAAGGCCGTGAAATTTTATTTCCATCACAAGACAAGGATATTGCGTGACCGCACCTGCAGATGTTCAGCTCCCGGCGCTCGACGTCGTGGCGATCGGCAATGCCATCGTCGACGTTCTCGCCCGCAGCGACGATGGCTTCCTCGCCGAACATGCGCTGACCAAGGGCGGCATGCAGCTGATCGACGCCGAAATGGCCGAGACACTCTATGCCGACATGCCGCAGGCGAAGGAAATCAGCGGCGGATCGGCCGCCAACACGCTCGCCGGCCTTGCCGCGCTGGGCAAGAAGTGCGGCTTCATCGGTCAGGTCAATGACGACCAGCTGGGCGCGGTCTTCGCGCATGACGTGCGCGCGCTCGGCATCCGTTTCGACACGCCGGTCATGCACGGCGAAGTGCCGACCGCGCGCTGCCTCATCCTGGTGACGCCCGACGCGCAGCGCACGATGAACACCTTCCTCGGCGCGTCGCAGTTCCTGCCGGAAGCGGCGGTCGATTTCGACCTGATCCGGTCGGCGAAGATCCTCTATCTCGAAGGCTATCTCTGGGATCCGCAGCAGCCCCGCGCGGCGATGCGCGCGGCGATCGACGCCGCACGCGGCGCGGGCCGCAAGGTCGCCTTCACCCTGTCGGACAATTTCGTGATCGACCGCCATCGCGCCGACTTCATCGACCTGATCGACCAGGGGCTGATCGACATCCTCTTCTCGAACGAGGGCGAGATCCAGTCGCTGGCGCAGGTCGACGATTTCGACGCCGCGCTGGCACGTTTCGCCGACAAGGTGCCGGTGCTGGTGTCGACCCGCAGCGAAAAGGGCGCGGTCGCCATCGTCGAGGGCATACGCCATGAAGCCCCCGCCGCGCCGGTGTCGCAGATCATCGACACGACCGGCGCAGGCGACCTGTTCGCGTCGGGCTTCCTAGCCGCCCATATCGACGGCCGCAGCGTCGAGGATGCGCTGGCGCTGGGCGCCGCCGCGGCGGCCGAAGTTATCTCGCACTGGGGGGCGCGGCCCGAGGAAGATCTGGGTCAGATCCGCGACAAGCTGTTCGCGTAAGGGTTGGAAAAAGCTCCGCCTCTCATCGGAGAGGCGGGGCTTTTTTATGCCGGCTTCTGCTTGCGGAACAGGGCGCGGTCATCGGACCCGAAGCCCCAGCGCCAGATGACGAGGCCATAAGCGCCCAATATCGCCCATACCCCGACCGCCAGCTCGACCCATTCAAAACGGGCCGGCAGGGCGACGAACCCCGCCCCGACAATGCAGGCGACCCCCGCCGCGCTCAGCAGCGGCCAGCGCCAGGCGTTGATCGGCTCATCCAGCAGCCGCGACAGCAGCCGCGCCTTGACGAACGCGCCCAGCCCCAGCGCCAGACAGAGCGCGAGCGCCGGCGCGGCTGCGATCCACATGGGCGGCAGCTCCATCGCCCGCGCCGCGAAGATCAGGGCGAAGCTGAAGCCCGCCTGACAGCCTATCATCACCAGCGAGATCATCAGGTTGCGATGGCGAGCGATATAGACCAGCGCCGATTCGCTGACGACCGCCGTCGCCGCGACCACTTCGGCCAGCAGCAGGAAGGCGAGCGCCCCGGTGCCGCCGACGAAATGCGGACCGACCAGCCCCATCACCGCCTCGCCGGGGATACCGAGCGCCAGCGCGATGCCGGCCTGCGCCGCGATGATCCAGAAGCCGACCTGGCTGACCTGCCGCGCGATGGCGCCGAGATTGTTTTCCGCAAGGTTGCGGGTGATGACCGGGCCGAGGATGGGATCGAAGCTGGTCTTGAGCTTCTGCGGCAGCGACGCGACCTGCTGCGCGACATAATAGATGCCGATCACTGCCGGGCTGACGAACAGGCCAAGGATCGCCATGTCGAGCCGGCGCGATCCCCATTCGACGCCGTCCGCGGCCGCCAGCGGCAGATTACGCCGCGCGAGGCGCCATAGCCTGCCAGCATTGGGACGCCAGCCGCGCGGCAGGCCATAATGGCGCAGCATCGGAATGATCGAGGCGACCAGCGCCGCGATCATCGACACGGCGTAGGAGAGGATCAGGCCGTCACGCAGCGAATAATAGGCAAAGCCGAAGGCGCCGATGCTGATCGCCCATGGCTCGATGATCGACCGCGCCCGCACGGTTGCGCCGACATCGAAGCGATAGGCGCAGGCGGCCAGCGCCACGTCCGATCCCGCCACCGCAATCACCACCAGCGCCAGCAGCCGGTCCAGCCCGTTGACGCCGCTGTTCGGGAACATCGCGTGGGGAAAGGCGACGAGGATCGCCGACCCCAACAGCGCGGCGAGCAGGGTCACGACCATAGCGTCGGTCACGACGTGATTATGCGGCCGCTCCGTCTGTGATAGCGCACCGGCGAGGCCTCGCTTCAGGCCCAGCGTTGCGATCTGGGCGATGAACTCGACCACCAGCACGGCATAGGCGAAGCGGCCCAGCGCATCGGCGCCATACCAGCGACCGGCGATGAACAAAAAAGGCAGGCGGGCAGCGAGGCGGAGCAGGAAACCGAACACATTGGTCCGCCCGCCCTTGGCGAGGGCGGCGATATCATCCCGGTCCTCGGGCCGGCCCTGGGGCAACGATGCGTCCGTCGCCAAAATTGCCTTATCTCCCTGCGTCATTCTTCAATGTCGATTCTAGATGGTGTGCAGCCAAAGCGCGACGGCTTATTCGGGACGCAACGGGCGCGCGAGCAGCGCGTCGATGACCTGCCCCAGCGGTGCGGCATCGGCCAGCAGCGCGCAGACCGCTTCCACCACCGGCATTTCGACGCCCGCCGCGCGTGCGGCGTCGCGCAGCACCGGCGCGGTATGCGCGCCTTCCGCCACAGTGCGGCGGTTGGACAGCAGTTCGGCCGCGCTCGCCCCCTCGCCCAGCCCCTTGCCGAGCGAGAAGTTGCGTGAATTGGTGGAGGAGCAGGTGAGGACCAGGTCGCCCAGCCCCGACAGCCCGCCCAGCGTCTCCACCCGCGCACCGCGCGCCAGCCCGAAACGCGTCATTTCGGCGAAACCCCGGCTGATGAGCGCCGCACGGGCGTTGAGGCCGAGCCCCGCGCCTTCCGCGACTCCGCAGGCGATGGCCAGCACATTCTTGACCGCGCCACCAATTTCCGCGCCGATCACGTCGTCGGACAAATAGGGGCGGAAGGACGCGCGCGCGATCCGCGCGGCAAGGCGCTGGCCCAGTTCCGCGTCTTCACAGGCGAGCGTGATGGCGGTCGGCAGCCCCTTCGCGACTTCATGCGCGAAGGTCGGGCCGGACAGGACGGCGATGGGCGATGTCGGCTGCGCCTGCTGCGCCACTTCAGACATGAGCAGGCTGGTGCCCGCCTCGATCCCCTTGGAACAAAGGACGAGTGGTACGCCGGCGGGGGCCTGCGCCACGACGCTGCGCAGATGCTGGGCGGGGCTGACCACCAGCAGCATCTCGCATGTCTCCAGGTCCGCCATCGCACCGGTCGCGCGGATCGAGTGGGAGAGCGGGATATTGGGAAGGTAGAGCGGATTTTCATGGGAGACGTTGATCGCATCGACCACGTCCGGTTCCAGCGCCCATAACGTTACGCCCTGCCCATCGCTGGCCAGCAGTTGCGCCAGGGCCGTACCCCATGCGCCCGCGCCGATGACTCCCGCCTTCATGCCTTCACTCCTGCTCCGCGCGCCTTTTCCGCCGCCGGGTCGAGCGGCCAGCGCGGCCGCGCCGGGACGGTAAGATCATCGACCAACCCCGCAGCATAGCGTTCCGCGCCCGCCCAGGCGATCATCGCCGCATTGTCGGTACACAACCACAGCGGCGGTGCGACGAAGGGCAGGTCGTGCGCAGCCGCCAGCGCTTCGAGCGCGGCGCGGATTGGCTGGTTGGCGGCGACACCGCCGGCGACGACCAGCGCCGTCGCGCCCTCGCTCTCGCCCAGCGCGCGGCGGGTGCGATCGATCAGGCAGTCGATCACCGCCTGCTGGAAGGAAGCGGCGATATCTTCGGTCGAATATTGGTCGGACTGGACGGCGCGCATCACCGCACTCTTGAGCCCCGCGAAGGAGAAATGCGGCTCCGCCGTGCCCACCAGCGGGCGCGGCAGCGGAACGGCCTTGGGATTGCCAAGCGCCGCCGCCTTTTCGACCTGCGGGCCGCCCGGATAGCCGAGTCCGAGCAGCTTCGCAGTCTTGTCGAACGCCTCGCCCGCCGCATCGTCGATGGTGGTGGCCAGCCGCGCATAGTCGCCCGGCCCCTTCACATGCAGAAGCTGGCAATGGCCGCCCGACACGAGCAGCAGCAGATATGGGAATTGCAGATTGCGGTCGGCGAGGCGCGGCGAAAGCGCATGACCTTCCAGATGATTGACCGCCACCAGCGGCTTGCCCGCCGCATGGGCGAGCGCCTTGCCCGTGACGAGGCCGACCATCACCCCGCCGATCAGCCCCGGCCCGGCGGTCGCTGCGATCACGTCGACATCCGCCAGCGTCATGTCGGCATCGGCCAGCGCGGCCTCGATCAAGGGGGCAAGCGCCTCCACATGCGCGCGCGCCGCGATTTCGGGCACGACCCCGCCATAGGGGCGATGCGCCTCCTCCTGTGTCGCGAGACGATGCGCCAGAATCCGGCCGTCAGCGCTCACCAGCGCCGCCGCGGTTTCGTCGCAGCTTGATTCCAGGCCGAGAATGATGGTCATTGCCGCTTCCATCTAATGCCACTGGTCATTAGAGCAAGCCGGATATGCTTTTCACCGACCGACCGTTGCGCCTGGGCACCAGGGGATCGCCGCTCGCACTGGCACAGGCGCGCCTGACCGTTCAGGCCTTGTGTGCCGCCCACGGCTGGGCGCAGGACGCGATCGAGATCGTAACTGTGCAGACCAGCGGCGACCGGATTCAGGACCGGGCGCTGGCCGAGATAGGCGGCAAGGCGCTGTGGACCAAGGAGCTGGACCGGGCGCTGGTGGCGGGGGAGATCGACTTTTCCGTGCATAGCATGAAGGATGTGGAGACGGTGCGCCCCGAAGCCTTCCGTATCGCCGCCATGCTGCCCCGCGCCGATGTGCGTGACAAGCTGGTGGGGGTAGAGCATTTCGACGCGCTCCCGGCCAATCCATTGGTAGGCACCAGTTCACCGCGCCGCGCCGCGCAGGTGAAGCGGTTGCGGCCCGATGCGACCATCACCCTGTTTCGGGGCAATGTCGCGACGCGCCTTGCCAAGCTGGCGGCGGGCGATGTCCATGCCACGCTGCTGGCGGCGGCGGGACTGGACCGGCTGGACCAGAGCGCGGTCGGGACGACGATCCCTATCGACATGATGCTGCCCGCCCCTTCGCAGGGTGCGGTCGGGATCGAGGCGCTGGCCGACAACGCGCCGGTGCTGGAGGCGCTGGCCGCCATCAACGATTCGGATACGCATGACGCAGTGATGGCCGAACGCGCGGTGCTGCGCGGTCTCGGCGGCACCTGCCATTCGCCGATCGCGGCGCTGGCGCTGGTAGAGGGCGACGCCCTGTTCCTGCGTGCCGAGATCATCAGCCCCGACGGGACCGAGACGGTGCGCGAGGAAGCAAGGCTGGCGCGCGGTGACGAGGCGATGGCGCAAACCATCGGCCGCACGCTGCTGGATCGCGCCAGCCCGGCATTGCGCACGCTGTTCGAAGCATGAGGCGCGTCCTCATCCTGCGGCCTGAACCGGCGGCGGGCAGAACCGCCGCAAAAGCACGGGCGCTGGGGATGGACGCACGACTGCACTCCCTGTTCGCGCCGCAACCGATCGACTGGGCGCCGCCCGTGCCGGAGGATTTCGACGCGCTGCTGCTGACCAGCGCCAATGGCGTGCATCTCGCCGGGCCGGCCCTGCTCCACTACCGGGGTCTGCCCACTTATGCTGTCGGCGCGACGACCGCTCGGGCGTTGACCGAGGCAGGCTTTCCCGATGTCCGGGTCGGGACGCGCGACGGCAGCGCGATCGCAGCCCAGATCGCAGTCGACGGCCATGCTCGCGTCCTGCATCTGGCAGGCAAGACCGTCGCGCCGATGTGGACCGGACCGATCGAACTCACGCGCATCCCGGTCTATGGCATGACCGGCCTGCCGGCTGATCCCGCCCTTATCGCAGATGCCGTACCCGGCTCGATCCTGCTGGTCCATTCGCCGCGCGCGGGCGAACGGCTGGCGACGCAGATGCCGCAGGCGCAGCGCACCGGCCTGCATCTGGTCGCCATCAGCGTCGCGGCGCTGGCAATGTGCGGCGACGGCTGGGCCAGCGTGCAGGCGCCTGACCAGCCGGTCGATGACGAGATGCTGGCCCTCGCCCTGCGTTTGTGCGAAGGACATGCGCAATGACAGATCAAGGGGCCAGCATGAACGACGCGGACGGGGTGGCCAGCACGACCGTGACGCCACCGTCCGCGCGCCGGCGCAATATCCTGCCGATGCTGATCCTCCTGCTGCTGGCCTTTGCCCTGGGCGTTGCGCTGACCGCCTGGGCCTGGCCGCAGATCCAGCGCCGCTGGGGCGATCCGCAGGTCCAGCCCGCCGCTCAGCCGCTGGCCGTCGGCGCCCTGCCCAGCGTGCCGACCCGTCCGCTCACCGCCGACGCCGCGCAGATGCTCGACGGGCGCGTGGCGCAACTGGAAGAAAGGTTGACCCGCATCACGGTCGAGGCGCAGACCGCATCCGCCAACGCCGCGCGCGCCGAAGGGCTGCTGGTAGCCTTCGCCGCCCGCCGCGCGCTCGATAATGGCGCGCCGCTCGGTTATATCGAGGGCCAGTTGCGCCTGCGTTTCGGCCAGGCCCAGCCGCGCGCCGTCGCCACCATCATCAACGCCGCACGCGAGCCGGTGACGCTGGCTGACCTGCGCGCGGGCCTGGCCGATATCGGCATCATCGTCACCACGCCGCCGGGTAACGCCAGTTGGTGGGAAGCGCTGCGTCATGAGGCGCGCGAACTCATCACCATTCACAAGGCGTCCACGCCGTCGACCCGCCCGCAGGCTGCCTATGAACGGGCCTTGCGCTATCTCGATGGCGGCCGGGTAAGTGCCTCGCTCGCCGAGGTAGAACATATGCCAGGGCGGGCCGTTGCGGAACGCTGGGTACAGATGGCCCGTCGCTATATGGAAGCGCGTCGCGCGCTCGACCTCATCGAAACGGCGGCGATCCTGGAACCCCGTACCCTTCGTAGCACGGAAGGCGCACCGGTCGCCCAAACCTCACCGCTGGCGCCCTGAGCGGTTGTCACAAACGACGAACCGTTAACCGCAGGCGTTGAAACCGATAGACGCAGATTGCGTTTGTCACGATAGTGTCATCTTTCGCCCTCCGGGGTTCAGGGATAACTGTCGTCGTGCCGCCTTACGCCCAAGCCGTTACCACATTCTGGAAGGATCGTCTTGCGCCCGGACCGCGCGCGGCCGTGCTTCCGCCTGTGCAGCAGTTGCTGGGCAATCTGTCGGTTCCCTTCGACCTCGCGCGGACGAAGGCGCAGGCAGCAATATTGGCCGGCCAGATCAACGGCGACGGCCGCAGCGTGCTGCTGATCCCCGGCCTGATGGCGTCGGAACAGCGCATGGGCTGGCTGCGCGATATCCTGACCGCCGCCGGCTATGACGCGCATGACTGGGGCATGGGGCGCAATTTCGGGCCGCGCCCCGACAGCCTGGAGAAGATCGACCAACGCGTTGACGCCATTCGCAGGCAGGGCAGTGGCGCGCCGGTGACGCTGGTGGGCTGGAGCCTTGGCGGTCTCTATGCCCGTGAATATGCGAAATTCGCCGCGCACAAGGTGGGCGGCGTGGTGACGATGGGCACCCCCTTTTCCGGCGATCCGCGCGCCAACCATGCCTGGCGGCTCTATCAGCTGGTATCGGGCTTTCCGGTTGACCGTCCACCTTTTCCCTGCACCCGCGAGGAAAAGCCCCCGGTGCCGACAGTGGCCCTCTGGTCGAAGCGCGACGGCGTTATCCTGCCCGAATGCGCCAAGGGCCGCATCGGTGAGCGCGACAAGGCGATCGAGGTCGACTGCACCCATATGGGATTCGCCGCATCGCCCGAAGGCATAGCGGCCGTGGGCAAGGCGCTGGACGGCATGACCCATTGAGGGGCAGCCTTGATTGATAGCGATGGATCGACGGGAAGTGTTTCAACAAAAGGTTGAAGGCCGGGCATTTGCCGGGCCGGCATCCCGTTATGCTCAGGCCGTTATGCTCAGGCCGTTATGCTCAGGCGCCGCGCTGTTCCAGCCGTGCTAGTGGCGCAGTGAAGCGGTCGATATAGGCGTCCTCGCGGATCGGGCGCGCCAGATGATAGCCTTGGAAGAGCGAGCAGCCGATGACGCGGAGTACATCCATCTGCGCCTGGCTTTCGACGCCCTCGACCACGACTTCCATGCCCAGCCCCTGGATCAGGCCGACGACAGCACTGCATATGGTGCGCGCCTCGGCGGATGTTGCGATGTCGCGTACGAGGCTGCGGTCGATCTTAACCCGGTCTACGGGCAATTCCTTGAGGCGGCTGAGGTTGGAATAGCCGGTACCGAAATCGTCGATTGCGATCCGCACGCCATCTTCCCGCAGTGCATGCAACTGCGTCAGGATGCGTGGTTCCATGTCCATGGCCAGCGATTCGGTGATTTCCAGTTCCAGCATCGCGGGCGGCGTCGCATGTGTCGCCATGGCGTGGCGCAGGCGCAGGAAAAAATCTGCCTGCGCCAGCTCCCGCATACTGATGTTGATGGCGATGCGATGGTCGATGCCACTCCGCGCCCAGCGTGCGGCGGTTTCGCACACCCTGCTCATCACCCAGTCACCCAGCGCGACGATGGCGCCGCTTTCCTCGGCAATAGGGACGAAGGCGCCCGGCAGTACCAGATCGCGTTCGGGATGCGCCCAGCGCACCAGCGCTTCGGCGACGACCGCCCGGCCGCTGCCGACATCGATCTGCGGCTGGAACTCCAGCAAAAACTCCTCACGCTGCAACGCGATCAGCAGTTCGCGCTCCAGCTCCGCGCGATCGGCGGCTTCCAGCGCCAGTTCGGCGGTGTATATTTCTGCCCGGCCGCGCCCTTCATGCTTGGCATGATACATGGCGATGTCGGCGGCGCGCAGCAGGGCAGACAAGGTATCGCCATGCTCCGGATAGCAGGCGATGCCGATCGATGCGCCCAGCTCGACATGCTGGCTCCCAAGGTCGAATCGCTCGTTGAGCGCGAACTGGATGGCACGCGCGATCCGGGATGCGGCGCTGCGGCCGGGCAGGATTGGGAAGAACATGGTGAACTCGTCGCCCGCCAGGCGTCCGATTACCGCGTCGCCGGTGCCATTGCTGACCTGCGCCATCACGACCTCGCGCAGGCGGCCGGCGACACGGGCGAGCAACTGGTCGCCCGCCGCATGGCCCAGCGTATCGTTGACGCCCTTGAACCCGTCCAGGTCGATGAAGAAAAGGGCCGCCATGCCGGCATCGGCCCGCTCGGCCAGATGGCGTTCGACCTGACGGCAAAAGCTGGTTCGGTTGGCAAGGCCGGTGATCTGGTCGAACAGGGCGAGCGCCTGCACATGGTCGAGATTGGTGCGCACCTGACTGAACAGGCTTTCCATCGCAACGGACAGTTCGGGCAGTTCGCCGCCAATATCCCTGGGCACCGGGGATTGCAGGTCGCCATGGGCGGCGGACACGAGACGCTCGGTGGCGGCATCGATTGCAGCAGCGGTGGTGGCCATCGATCGGCTGGCCGATGCCCAGCTCATGGTGCCGCACAAGATCGCGATGATAAGCGCGCGGCCGACCTGCATCACATCATCGTCCTGGCCGGGGCTATAGCCCAGCACCAGCGACAGGATGAACACCAGCGCTCCCGCGGCGCAGGCGAAAGCTGTGGCGCGGCTTTTCAACGTCACGCCCTGCATTCGTCTCCCGCCCGATTGCCGACCCATGTCAGGGGCCCGATCCACCGGATATGAAGGAGAGTGGTTAAGAAAGGGTCAGCGGATTGCGAGCGAAGCGTTATTTTTTGCGACGCAAAATCAGGTAGATCGCGCCATCACCGCCGTGGCGGGGATGGGCGACCCGGACGCTGGCGATGCGGTCGGCATAGGGGCTGGTTTCCAGCCAATGCCCGATTTCGCCGCGAATCGCGCCGCGCCGCCCGCCGCCCGGTGTCGTTGCATTTTTCGGCGGTTTACCGGTCACGACCAGCAAGGTCCGGGCATCCTGCGCCAGTGCCTGAGCCAGCGCCTGGTTAAGTCTGTTGTGCGCCGCGGCAAGGCTATGGCCATGCAGGTCGATGCTCATTTCCGGCGCCAGATTGCCGCTACGGATTCGTCGTTCCCAGCTGGAATCGAGCATGGCGGCGGGGGCCGGTGCAGGCTTGGGCGGCGGGGCCGGTCGGGCCTGCGGCGTTAACCCTGTCTTGGCAGGCGGCAACGGCATGGGGGTGGCGGACAGGCCGGGATGGCGCTGGCCAGGGCGAAGCGGTCGCACCGATCGCGTCAGCGCGTCCCAGAGCGCCTCTTCCTCATTGGTGAGCCGGCGCCGGACCATGGTCCGGCGTCAGGGTTGCGCGAGCCGCGCTGCCGATCCGATCGGCAACAGGATGAGGGCGCTGCCCCGTGCCGACATGCCGCCGGCAATGCCGCGCGCCCGCGCGCCCGCGCCCCAGAAGCTGTCGAATCGGTTGGCACCCTTGATCGCGCCGCCCGTATCCTGTGCAACCCAGATGCCATTGGGTTCGGCCCGGTCGAGCGAGAGCAGCACCGGCGCGCCCAGCGGAATGAACTTGGGGTCGGCCGCGACGGTAGCTTCCGGCGTCACCGGTACGCCCAGCGCGCCCAGAGGCCCCGCCCCGGTCAGTTCGCGGAAGAAGACGAAGCTTCTGTTCTCGTTCATGATCGCCGCGCCCTCGGCGGGATTGGCGCGCAGATATTGCATGATATCCTGCATCGACCCGGCCTGGATCAGGCCACGATCCTTCATCAGCTTGCCGATACCGGTATAGTCGCGGCCATTCTGCCCATCATAGCCGATGCGCATCACCCCGCCATCGGGCAGGTTCAGCCGCCCGCTGCCCTGCACCTGAAGGAAGAAGAATTCCACCGGATCGGCCGCCCAGGCCAGTTCCAGCCCGCGCCCGGCGAGCGATCCGCTGACGATCTGGCTGCGTTCGTCATAGGGGACGAACTTGGTACCGTTCACCTTGCCGCGGATCGACTTGCCCTTGAGGCTGTCGCTGAACTGGCCGAGATCGACGTCGATCAGGTCGTTGGGACGGCGGTAGATCGGCACCTGATAACCCGGCTGGCGGGTACGCGATCCGCTGATTTCCGGTTCATAATAGCCGGTGACGAAGGCCTTGCCCTCACCGACCTGCACCGCCTCGAAATAGCGGGAAAAGAACTCGCTCGCCGACGCTTCGGGCCAGCTCGATGCGGCGGCGCAGCTGCTGTTCCAGTCCGACCCGCGCGTCAGGCCGCTCTGGTCGGTACGACGCATGAGCGTCGGGCAGGACAGGCGGAACGCCTGGAGCGCGGCGCGCGCGCGCGCGCCCGACGGGATCAGGCTGGCAATATCGGGTCCGCGCGTGACGCCAAGACCGGCGGCCGTGCTCTGGTCAAGCACCGGCTCGGTCGGTACCTCGACCGGCAATGCAGGACGGGGCGTGGCCGGCGTGGGGCGGGTTGCCCCTTCGCCTGACGGCACGGGGCGTGTGGGGGCAGGGCCGCCGCTCGACGGCGGGATTACGCCGCCCGCGCAGGCGGACAGCATCAGCGCCGCAAGCAGCGCAGCCCCCGATTGGCGACGAATCATGCTTCGTCGGTTTCGCTAAGCTTCCAGTTCGGGTCCGCGCTGCGGACGTCGCGGGTGAAGGTCCAGATGTCCTTGGTACCGATCGCGTCGGTCAGCGATCCAGCGATGACATTGCCGTCCTTGTCACGCGTGACAGCGGCGATGTCAGCTTCGAAACGCAGCGCCACTTCGGCGGTGCGGCCGTTGATCGAGGCCTCGACGATCTGCGCCTTGTCGATACGGACCAGACGGTTGTCGAGCACATGGCCCTCCACCTCGCGCGCCGCGATCGCTTCTTCGAAGGAAGCCAGCACATCGGTGTCGCACAACCAGGCCAGTTGGTCGCGATCGCCGCGCCAGAAGGCTTCCAGCACCATCTTGTAGGCGCTCTTGGCCCCGTCCACGAATTGCGGCACGTCGAAGCTGCGGTCGGAGGCGATCAGTGCGCGGACGCCGGTTTCGGCGCCGGGTGCGATCAGCCCTTCGGCCAGCCGCACCGAATCGCCGCTATTCGGGGCCGGCGGGCCGGGTTGCAGCACCGTCACCTTGGCGCGTTCATCGGCGGGGCGCAGTGCAGGCTCCTGCTCGTGGCCGGTACGCTTGCCCAGCACAGAATAGAGCCGCAGCGCCAGAAAACCGGCGATCATGGCGAGGATGACGATCACATACACGGAAAGCTATACCCTTTGCGTGGGACAATGTTCCTGCCAACATAGGCATGTTTGTCGCCAACTTCAAATAGTGCGCATGGGGGAGCTACCATTGCTCTGCCTTTGCGCCCCTGCTAAGCGCGCGGGTCAACACGCCGGCGGCCTTCTGCCGCGGGCCAACAGCGAAAGCCAAGGTAGAGAGCATGGCCGACGAAGCCGATACCATCACCACCACCATCAATTCTGGCATCAACACCGGCAACGGCGCCGACAATGCGCCGCAGATCGCGCTGATCAGCCAGTATGTGAAGGATATGTCGTTCGAAAACCCGAACGCGCCGGCCGTCTACCAGTGGCAGGACCAGCCGCAGATCGACGTCCAGTTCAACATCGGCGCCGACAAGGTCGGTGACGAAGTGCTGGAAGTCGCGCTGAAGATCGAGGTCAAGGCCGTCGCGCCGCAGGGTACCGCCTTCGCCGTCGAACTGGTCTATGCCGCGCTGTTCGGCATGCGCAACGTGCCCGAGGATCAGATCCAGCCCTTCATGCTGGCCGAAGCCCCGCGCCTCATCTTCCCCTTCGCCCGCCGCGTGCTGGCCGACGCGATTCGCGACGGCGGTTTCCCGCCGCTGCTGCTCGACCCGATCGATTTCGGTTCGCTCTATCTCCAGCAGGCGCAGCAGATGGAAGTGACTTCAGGCGAGCCGGCCGGCCACGCCTGATCCACAGATGCCCTTGATTTCCGTTCGCCCTGTTCGAGCGAGCCTTTTGTCTCGCTCGAATGTCGAAGGGCAGTCCTTTTCTTCGCAAGAGAAGGGCGGGGCTTCGACAAGCTCAGTCCGAACGGAAAGAGGGATCATCATATGAAACTGGTCAAGGCCCTTGGCTCGGTCGGCGGGCTTACCCTTGCCAGTCGCGTCCTTGCGCTGGTGCGCGATTCGCTGGCGGCGCGCTATGTCGGGGCGGGCTTCGCATCGGATGCGTTCAACGGCGTCGCCTTCCGCCTGCCTAACATGTTCCGCGCCCTCTTCGCCGAAGGCGCCTTTTCCGCCGCCTTCATCCCGCTCTTCAACAGGAAGGCGGCGGGCGAGGGCGGCCTGCCCGCCGGCTATGATTTCGCCGAGCGTGCGCTGGCGGTGCTGCTGCCGGTCCTGATCCTCTTCACCGCGATCCTGATCGCCGCCGCCTGGCCGATCACCTGGGCGCTGTCGGGCGGTTTTTCGCGGCAGAATCCGACGGCTGAGCAATTCGCCTTCGCTGTCACCCTGTCGCGCATCACCATTCCCTATCTGGCGCTGATCTCGCTCGCCTCGCTGCTGGGTGGCATCCTCAATTCGCTCGACAAATTCTGGGTCAACGCGGCCGCGCCGATCCTGCTCAACGTCGCGATGATCGCGGGGTTGTGGTTTTTCCATGGCGCCGACGAATATGAAACGGCGAGGGTACAGGCCATGTCGGTGACGATCGGCGGCGCGTTGCAACTGCTGTGGCTGATCTGGGCGTGCAGGCGGGCGGGCGTATCGATGAAATTGAAGCGCCCGCGCCTGGACGGCGACGTGCGCGAACTGCTGCGCCTGATCGTCCCCGCCGCCGCCGGTGCCGGCGCGTCGCAGATCAACCTGCTTATCTCCACCGCCTTGTCGGGCTGGCTGCTGGCGTCGGGTTCGATCACCTATATCTATTATGCCGATCGCCTGAACCAGCTGCCGCTCGGCCTGATAGGGATCGGCCTCGGCACGATATTGCTGCCTACCATCTCGCGCATGTTGTCGAAGGGGCAGGAGGCGGAGGCGATGGAGACGCAGAACCGGGGCATCGAACTCGCCCTGTTCCTGACCTTGCCAGCTACCGTCGCCTTTCTGATCGTGGCGGAGCCGATCGTGCGCGGCCTGTTCCAATATGGCCGCTTCACGCCGGAGGATGCGATGCGTTGCGGCTGGGCGCTGTCGGCCTTCTCGATCGGCCTGCCCAGCTATGTACTCGTGAAGGTGCTGACGCCCGGCTATTATGCGCGCGGCGACACCAGGACGCCGGTGCGCTACGCCATGCTGTCGATCGTCATCAACATCGTCGGCAACCTCGCCATGATCCCTACTTTGGGGCGGCTTGGGCTGGGCCATGTCGGCCCGCCGCTCGCCACCGCGCTGTCTTCGACCGTCAATGTCGCGATGCTCTACACCACGCTGGTGAAGCGCGGCCATTTCGCCGCCGATGCCGGATTGCGCCGTCGCATTCCGCGTCTGGCCGTCGCCGCGCTCATCATGGGCATCGCGCTCTGGGCCGGGGAAGATCTGCTCGATCCCTGGCTGACCGGGGCGATGCTCCAGCGCTATGTGGCGCTGGCGGTGCTGGTCGGCGCAGGCGTGGCGCTTTACGGGCTGGCATCCTTCGTCACGGGAGCCTATCGGCTGTCCGACCTCAAGGCGCTGATGCGCCGCAAAAGTTCAACCTGAGAAGAACGGATCAATAAATGCGCGTCCTTTCCGGCATCCAGCCCACCGGCAATCTGCACCTTGGCAACTACCTCGGCGCGATCCGTAACTGGGTGCGGATGCAGGATGAGATGGATAGTGACAGCCAGTGCTTCTTCTTTCTCGCCGACATGCACTCGATCACCGTTCACGAAGGGCGCGAGCAGCGCATCCGCAACGTCCGCGACATGGCCGCCGCTTTGGTCGCCGCCGGAATCGACCCGGACCGCTCGGTCCTGTTCAATCAGGCGCGTGTGCCCGCCCATGCCGAGCTGTGCTGGCTGCTGAACGGTACTGCGCGGATTGGCTGGCTCAACCGCATGACCCAATTCAAGGACAAGGTCGGTAAGGACCGCGAGGGCGCCTCGATCGGCCTGTTCGTCTATCCCGTGCTCCAGGCGGCCGACATTCTGATCTACAACGCCACCCATGTGCCGGTGGGCGAGGACCAGAAGCAGCATCTGGAACTGGCGCGCGACATCGCGACCAAGTTCAACACCGATTTCGGCGTCGACCTGTTCACCATGCCCGCCCCGATCATCCCCAAGGAATCGGCGCGCATCATGTCCTTCCGCGACGGCACGGCGAAGATGTCCAAGTCCGATCCGTCCGATATGAGCCGGATCAACCTGACCGATGACGACGACGCCATCATGAACAAGGTGAAGAAGGCGAAAACCGACCCCGAACCGCTGCCCGAAACGGCGGAAGGTCTGGCGAGCCGTCCCGAAGCGAACAACCTCGTCGGCATCTACGCCACCCTGTCTGGAACCACCGCCGACGCGATATGCGCCGAATTTGCCGGCAAGGGCTTCGGCGCGTTCAAGCCGGCGCTGGGCGAGGTGCTGGTGGAGACGCTCCGTCCGATTCGCGAGCGGTTCATGGAGTTGCGCACCGACGACGCGGCGCTCGACGCGATCCTCGACAAGGGCGCGGCCAAGGCGGCGGCGGCAGCCGAACCGACCCTGCGCGCGGCCTATGACGCGATGGGTCTCATGCGCTGACGCGCGGGGGCCTGACGCGCCGTCCGCGACCGATGCGCCAAAGTCACAGGGCTGGTCCGAAAGGGCTGGCCCTTTTCTTTGGGCTACGGAATAGCCATCTCCGCAGCGTCGTAGATGTGGGAACATGGTTTTGCGCCCGTTCGATGGGTTCGCGCGTTCAAACGATGTTCAGTTGCGTTTTGCTATGACAGGGCGCAAAGATGATCGCAGGCTCCTCGCCTGATACAGGACGTAAAAACATGGCTCGTTTCAACAAGATCGGTCTGTTCGCTGCGCCGGCTCTGGCGCTGGTCGCGCTGTCTGGCTGCGCCACGGGCTTCAAGGCCGATGTCGCCCGTTTCCAGCAACTTCCCGCGCCCGCCGGGCAGAGCTACACCATCGTCGCCGACGATCCGCGGCTCGCTGGTGGACTCGAATTCTCCCATTATGCCGATCTTGTCGGGCAGCGCCTGAGCCAGACCGGCTATGTCGCCGCCAGCGACCCGGCCCGCGCGGACCTGATCGTCCGCGTCGCCTATGATGTCGACAATGGCCGTGAAAAGGTGCGCTCGACCGGCTTCGGCGGCCCTTATGGGGCTGGCTGGGGACCGTGGGGCGGTGGCTTTGGCGGCCGCTGGGGCCGTCCGTGGGGCTATGGCTTCTACGATCCGTGGCTGTTCGGTGGCGCCGGCTATAATGATGTGTCGAGCTACACCGTCTACACCAGCGACCTCAGCATGAAGATCGACCGCGCCGCCGACAATCGCCGCCTGTTCGAAGGCAAGGCGAGCGCCCAGTCGCTGTCGAACAAGCTGACCTATCTGGTCCCGAATCTGATCGACGTCATGTTCACCAACTTTCCCGGCCAGAGTGGGGAAAATGTGAAGGTGACGCTGCCGCCCGAAAAGAAGGGCTGACAGACCAGCAGGATAAGGGCGGCTCCCAGCCAAGCCCCTGTCTGACCCGGCGCTTGTGTAAGCGCCGGGTTTTCTTTTAATCATGATGTCGCGGTGCGTCGGCCAAGTCAGAAGCAAATGAATGGCGGAAAAGCGTGGCCACTATCCAATTCCGTCATGCCGACCCCTTCGACAGACTTGCTCCGGCATTCAAGCGCTTCGTCGCATGCGACCCCAGCCTGCGCTGGGGTGACGGATTATGATCGCCAGCGGAACCGCCCCGCTTAGCCCGACAGCTTTCCAATCGCCCACTGGGCCGCTTCCGCCACCACCGGATCTTCGTCTCCGACCAGCGCTTGCAATCGGCCCAATAACCGCGCGTCGCCGCTGTTGCCTGCCGCGATGGCGGCGTTACGGACCATGCGGTTGCGGCCGATACGCTTGATGGGCGAGCCAGAGAAGATTTCGCGAAAGGTCACGTCGTCCAGGTCGAGGAGGTCGCCGATTTCGGGCGCGGCAAGTTCGGCGCGGCCGACGAAGGCCCGGTTCGCCGCCGCGGCGTCGGCGAACTTGTTCCAGGGACAGACGGCAAGGCAATCGTCGCAGCCATAGACGCGGTTGCCGATACCTTCGCGTAGTTCCTCCGGTATTGGCCCCTTATGCTCGATGGTGAGGTAGGAAATGCAGCGGCGTGCATCCACCACATAGGGGGATGGGAAGGCGTCGGTCGGGCAGGCGGTCTGGCAGGCGGTGCAGCTGCCGCAATGGTCGCGCTCCGGGCCATCCGGTTCCAGCGCCAGTTCGGTATAGATGGCGCCCAGGAACAGCCAGCTGCCATGGTCGCGGCTGACGAGGTTGCTGTGCTTGCCCTGCCAGCCAAGGCCAGCCCCCTGCCCCAGCGGCTTTTCCATGACGGGGGCGGTATCCACGAACACTTTCAGCGCAGTCGGTTGCTGATCGACCAGCCAGCGGGCGAGGCTTTTGAGCGCCTTCTTGACGACGTCGTGATAATCCTTGCCCTGCGCATAGACGGAAAAGCGCGCGCGGTCGGGCACATCGGCCAGCGCCAGCGGATCGCGCCCCGGCGCATAGCTCATGCCCAGCATGATGACGCTGCGCACGTCGGACCATAGTCCCTTGGGCGATCCACGCTGCTCCGCGCGATCTTCCATCCACAGCATCTCGCCATGATGGCCCGCGTCCAGCCACTGGCGCAACCGTTCGCCCGTCTTGGGCGCGACATCGGCGGGCGCGATACGGCAGGCGGCGAAGCCCAGCCGCAGCGCCTCGGCTTTCAGCCGCTGTTCCAAGGTTTCTATAGGCACGGGCACGGGTCCAGACTATCAGAGCGGGATGATCGGCGACACTCCGGCATCGGCCATCCCTGCACCGCTCGCCCCGCAAGCGGCCTATGCCGTCGAAGGCCATGGGCTTGTCAAGAGTTTCGGCAGTTTCCGGGCGGTCGACGGGATCGACATCGCGGTGCCGGCCGGATCGATCTACGGCGTGCTCGGCCCCAATGGCGCGGGCAAGACGACGCTGCTGCGCACGCTGCTGGGCATAGTCGACCCGGATGAAGGGCATCGCAGCCTGCTGGGTGCGGCGCAGCCTCTGCGCATGGCGCCCGAGGTCGGTTATCTGCCGGAAGAGCGCGGCCTCTATCCGTCCATGAAGGCCTATGAGGCGATCGCTTTCATGGGGGCGTTGCGCGGCCTGCCGCTGAAAGTCGGGCGCGAGCGGGCCAAGGCGATGCTCGCCGATCATGGCATGGGCGCGTCGATCGACAAGCCGATCCGGCAATTGTCCAAGGGCATGGCCCAGACGGTGCAGCTGTTCGGCACCATCGTCCATGAGCCGCGCCTGATCGTGCTGGACGAGCCTTTTTCCGGCCTGGACGCGATCAATCAGGAGAAGCTGGAGGCGCTGATCCGCGCGCAGGCACGACGGGGCGTCACCATTCTCTTTTCCACCCATGTCATCGCCCATGCCGAACGGCTGTGCGAGCGGATCGCCATCGTCGCTGGCGGGCGCATCCGGTTCGAGGGCACGCCGGGCGAGGCGCGCGACCGGCTGCGCCCGCAGGTGCGGCTGCGCACCCGGACGGTCGACGGGGCGTGGCGCCGCGCGCTGCCGGAGGACACGATGGCGGAGGAAGGGGTGTGGCACTTCGCCCTGCCCGACGAAGGGATCGAACCGCTGCTGCGCGCGCTGATCGACGATCAGGCGGGGATAGAGAGCCTGTCGATCGAGCGGCCGGGCCTGCACGATGCCTTCGTCGCCATTGCCGGCGCGGCGGTGGCGAAACAGATGCAGGATGACCGGGTGCAGGAGGAAGAGGCATGAAGCAGCTGTGGCGCGCCGCCTTCGTCATCGCCCGGCGGGACTTTACCGCCGTGGTGCTGTCTCGCACCTTCATCCTGTTCCTGCTGGGGCCGTTGTTGCCGATCCTGATCGGCTTTGCCTTTGGCGGGCTGGGAGAGAAGATTTCCAATACCGACCTGCGCCCGGTCGTCGGCGTCGCCATGTCGGCGCAGGACAGCGCGGCGCTGGAGCGGGCGCATGATCGCCTGACCGAACGGATGGGCGAGCAGGCCCTGCCCCGCCTGCGCCGCGTGCCGGCCAGTCCCGCGCCGCGGGTCCAGCTCGCCCGTCCGGATTCGGAGGTGGTGGCGATCCTGTCCGGCAGCGTCGCCCGGCCCGTGCTGACCGGCAAGGCGGAGGATCTGAACCGGTTGCAGGGCGACCTCAGCCTGATGTCGAGCGCGGCCAAGGCCGAGCGAACGCTGCAACTGGTGAAGGTCGAACGGCAGGAGGTCGCCACGAGCCTGGGCGCGCAGGCGCAGGCGCGGCTGGTGATCGGCCGGATCGCGCAGGTGGTGATGTTCTTCCTCACCATCCTGCTCGCCGGTATGATCCTGTCCAATCTGGTCGAGGAAAAGACCAACAAGATCATTGAGATATTGGCTGCCGCCATCCCGATCGACGCGATCTTCCTCGGCAAGCTGATGGCGATGTTGGCGATGAGCTTCGTGGGCATCGCCTTCTGGGGCGGCACGGCGTTTGGCATTTTCCTGGCGCTGGGCGGCGGCGCGTCGGGACTACCCGCGCCGGCGGTCGGGTGGCCGATCTTCCTGCTGCTGGCGGTGCTGTATTTCGCCATGGCCTATACGCTGCTCGGATCGCTGTTCCTGGGGATCGGCGCGCAGGCGGCAACGGTGCGCGAGGTGCAGACACTCAACATGCCGATCACCATGGGGCAGATGCTGATCTTCTTCTTCGCCAGCTATGCGGTCGATCATATGGGATCGCCGGCGGAGGTGGCGGCGTGCATCTTCCCGTTCAGCTCGCCCTTCGCGATGATCGCGCGGGCGGCGCAGGACGCCACGCTCTGGCCGCATGTGGTGGCGCTGCTGTGGCAGGCGGCGTTCGTGGCGCTGATCATCCGCGTGGGCGTGCTGCTGTTCCGCCGTCATGTGATGCAGTCGGGCGGGCGCTGGTGGAAGAGGCTGTTCAGGCCGGCGACAGGCTGAGTGGGCTAGGGATGGCCGCCATGAACCGGCGGCATTTCCTGGGTGGCGTCGCGACCGGCGTCACCGCTATCGTCCTGTGGCAACTCCTCCCCGATGCGGCGGAGGCGGCCTATCCCTTCACCCTGACCGATGCCGAATGGCGCAGGCGGCTCAGCCCCTGGGCCTACAAGGTGCTTCGGCAGCAGGCCACCGAGCATCCCTATACCAGTCCACTCAATGACGAGCATCGCGCCGGTACCTTCGCCTGCGCCGGCTGTAGGCAGAGGCTGTTCAGTTCGAAGACCAAGTTCGACAGCGGCACTGGCTGGCCAAGCTTCTGGGCGGCGCTGCCCAAGGCGGTAGGCACCAGCCGCGACCTTGGCCTGGGTGAGGTGCGCACCGAAGTCCATTGCGCGCGTTGCGGCGGGCATCTGGGCCATGTCTTCGATGACGGGCCGCGACCGACCGGCAAGCGTTACTGCATGAACGGAGTGGCGCTCAGCTTCCTGCCGGCTTGATGCGGTAGATATGAAGTGGCCCATTGCCGGGCAGCGGCGTCAGCCAGCTCGGCACCTGTTTGCGCGACAGCATCGCGGCAAGACCTCTGGAATTGGCCTTTACGTAGACATTGTCTTCGTTGAGGCCGTCGCAATTCACAAGATAGGTCGCGCGCGTGCGGGCGATTACCCTTCTCGTAGCATCGGGTGCGTCGACGAAGCTGTGGATAACGGCGGCAATGCCGACGGCGTTGCGGTGATGGGCGGTGCCGATCACGCTGTGGGGCGTCTGCGCCAATATGTCGGGGCCAAGGTCGATCGGGGCAAGTAGCGTGGCGGTCGGCAACGTCTTGAGCGGCGCCAGCACGGCAGCGGACCGGCAGTCGGCGCTGGCCTTCTTCGTCGCCGGTTCGGGCTGTTCGATGAGCGCGACCCAGACGGCGCAGAGGCCGGCCGGGGTGAGCAGCACCAGTGCGACCGAGCCGGGTACGCGCAGCAGCGCACGCGGTGACGCCTGCACCCGGCGGAAGAGCTGAAGCAGGAGCCAGGCCGTGCCGGGCAGAGCGAAAAGATGGGCGACCGAGAGCGCCCGCATCACCAGCATCGACACCGCGACCGCGCCGCAGAGCAGCAGGATCAGCATGAGCCAGCGCATCCGGGCATCGCCTTCGTTCGCGCGTGCGGCCATCAGGCTTGCGCCAAGGCCGATCAACGATGGCAACAGGATGATGCCCTGCATGGACAAGCTTTGCTCCCAGAAGGGACGACCTTCCATCACCTGAAGATACCAGAGCCTGTAGGCCAGCGGGCCGAGCGCCGCGAAGGGATCGCCTGACAGGCAGGGGCCGCCGGTGACAAGGAAGATCGCCAGTGCCGCGCCCCCGCCGATCACCGCGATGGCGAAACGTCGGCCCGCCGATTGGGTGCCGATGATTGGCGTCGCAACGCCGGTTGCGGTAGCAAGCCCGACCAGCGGCCAGAGATAGGCTGCCGACAAGGCGTCGCACTGGGTGGTGACGAGCGCCTGCCCGCCACGGAGCAGGGCGAGCAGCAGCAGCGCGGCGGCGCCCAGCGTCAGGGCGAAGGCAATGAAGCGTGGCGCCTGATCACGCGCGATCCAGTGGCGCAGGGCGAAGGCTCCCGCGAAGATCGCGGTATAGGGCAGCGCTTCGCTGGAAATCTGAAGCCAGAGCGCGAGCGCCAGAGCGGCGACGATCCCGCCGCGCGCGGCGCGGGCGTCCATCGCGCTGGCAAGTGCGATCGCCGCCAGCATGATCTGCCAGCCATGATGATCGATCCGCAGCGGCGTGAATTGCACCAATATGCTGGGGGTGGTCAGCAGCAGCCCGACGGCGAGCAGGGCGATGCCGCTGTTGGCGACGCGCCTTGCGGCCAGGAAAAGGGCGGCAGTCAGGCCACCCAGCAGGAGGCATGGCACGATGGCGCAGGCGATCATTTCCGCACTGGCGGTTCCCAGCAGCGGTCGCAGCAGCAGGATCAGGCCCGCGACAGGCATGTCGACAATCCGCGACCAGTGCATGGGGCCGCCGAGGGGCGGGTTTACGCGGTGCTGGCTGACGTCATGAAAGGCCTGTCCGCCGATCCAGTCGCGTATCTGTACCAGCCGCATCGCATCGTCGGGATCGCGGAAGGCAAGGGTCGCAAAACCGCCATGGAACAGCCACAGCATGGCGGCGCTGCACGCCAGCCAGCCCAGCAGCGCCCAATAGGCTGCGCGGCGCAGCTCAGGTGCGGGCGAAGACGCCATATTTGCGGATCGCATAGACGGTAAGGAAGCTGGCAGGCACCGACAGCAGCTTGGCGATCGGAGCGGCGATACCCAGCAGGGTAAGGCCGCCGACCATCGCCATCGTCATGCCCATGCCCAGCAGCGCGCTGGCGATGAAGGCCAGCCGCTGGCCATGCGAAGCGCCGGTTCCGGTATTGAAGACGAAGCGAACGCTGATCACCCAATGGATCAGCAGGCCCGCCGCATAGCCGCCGGAAGCGGCGGCAACGGGCGGCATGCCGATCCGGTCCAGCATCAGAAAGAGGATGAAGTCGCCCGACAGCGCGCAGATGCTGGCCAGCATATAGCGGGCGAACGTCAGGCGCGCGATCGGCGCGGCGAGCGCCCGCAGCCGGTCGACCCCGGTCCCGGACATGAGGATCAGGCGGCCTTCAGCCGCGACGGGACGGCGCGGACGCTGGCGAGCGCCGCCTGCGCATCGGCGTCGGTCGTTCCGTTATTTTGGCCTTCCTCGCCCGCCTCATGATATTCGGCATCCTCATTGACCTGCCACACGTCATGGACGCGCTTGCCCGCGACGATGTTGCGAACGGTCAGCATCGCCGTCATCATTGCATGGTCCTGATTATTATAGCGGTGCATGCCGTTGCGACCGACCATGTGGAGCGTCGGATAACGCGCCTCCAGTTCGGTGCGCATCGCCAGCACATTGGCGGCATAGGCATCGTCATAGACCGGATAGGCCTTTTCCTGCCGCACGACCGCGCCGCCGACGACATCGTCGGGGTTGCAGAGGCCGAGCGTCGCCATTTCCTTCTTGGCCAGTTCGACGAGGTCGGCGTCGGACGAAGACCAGAGACCATCGCCTTCGAAGCAGAAATATTCGAGGCCGACGCAGGCGAGCGTGGGGTCGGGCACCATTTCGGGCGACCAGCTGCGGAAATTCTGAATGCGGCCGACCTGCACCTTGCTGTCGTGGATATAGATCCAGTTGTCGGGGAAGATATCATCCCCCTTCACCATCAGCGCCACGGTCAGGAAGTCGCGATATTTGAGGTCCATCGCCTCCGGCAGGCTCGCCGGCAGCGGATGAATGCGGCCCGCGAGTTCGCGCATCGGCGCGGAACTGATGACATGGGCGGCGTTGATGACGACGTCGCCGTCCGGGCCGTCCGCGATCAGCCGCCAGCGGCCACTCGCCTGATCCTCTTCCAGCCGTTTGAAGCTGTGCGCCATCAGCACCTGATTGCCGCCTTCGACCACGCGGTCGCGCGCAGCTTCCCACATCATGCCGGGGCCGAGGCGCGGGTAGCGGAACGTCTCCAGCAGCGTCTTGGTCGCCATGCCGTCATTGGGCTTCTTGTTGAGGCCGAGCGAGCGCTTCAGGCCATCGGTCACTGCGCCCCAGAGCGACAGCCCCTTGATGCGCTGTGCCGCCCAGTCTGCCGACATTTCGTCGCAGGGCATGCCCCACACCTTTTCGGTATAGGTCTTGAAGAAGATCGAGAAGAGCTTGTGGCCGAAGGCGTTGACGGTCCAGTCCTGGAAGGACTTCACATTGCGGTTCGGGAATAGGCGCGCCTTGGCGAAGCTCGTCATGCAAAGGGTCGAGCGGAATATGCCCAGGTTCCACAGCGCCTCGAACGCGCGCAGCGGATAGCTGTAGAATTTGCCTTCATAATAGATGCGGCTCATGCGCGGACGCTGAATGAAGTCGTCGGGAAGGATGTCATTCCACAGGTCGACGACCTGCTGCGACTTGGAAAAGAAACGGTGGCCGCCAATGTCGAAGCGGAAGCCGTCCAGTTCCACCGTGCGGCTGATGCCACCGACATAGACCGGATCCTTTTCGATCACGGTGACGCTGTAACCCTGCTTGGTCAGTAGATAGGCGGCAGTCAGGCCAGCGGGGCCAGCCCCGATGATGGCAACGTCCACGCTTTGGTCGGTACGCGGCATGGCAATCGATTCCCCCGGATGAACTTTCGTGCCCACGGGATTGAAGTAAATCTTCTAAGGACTGGTTAATCGCCGGTAACGATAAATGCCCGACCACGACAAAGGGCCGCCCCACATCAGTGGAGCGGCCCTCATGATCTCTTCTTGTGGAAGGGTTATCAGCTCATCCGCTGCGCGAGCACAGTCAGGTCGCCGCGTGCGCCGTCGATCGCGGCGCTGAAGCAATTGCGATAATCGTCAGTGACCGGAATGACCGAGCCGTTGACGAAACCGCACACCTGCTTGGAGGCGCGGATCAGCCGGGAATCGGCGCGGCGCATGCCATTGGTGCTGGCAAGGTTGAGGTCGGCCACGGACACGGCGATCGAGCGGGTTTCCGCGCCCGTATTGCCGTCGACGACGACATCCATGTCGTTGCTGCCGGCGCTGGCCATGCCGGGAAGCGCAAGGGCGATCGTGGCGGCCAGTGCCACCAGCGTCTTTCTGGTCATCCTATAGTCTCCTGTCGAACTGTTCTTTTGATTTTCTGCCCCACGTCTGACGTGGAAGTAGGGTCGTGCTGTAAATAGGCGCGCCCGGCGAAGTTGAAAAGAGGCCACTTCATAAAAAGTGGCAGATTTCCGCGATTTTGCGAGTGCGAAATACTCTGTTTCGCACTCGCATCAAAGTCAGTTCAGTGACGGAAGTGGCGCATGCCGGTGAAGACCATGGCGAGGCCGGCTTCGTCCGCCGCCGCGATGACTTCATCGTCGCGGATCGAGCCGCCGGGCTGGATCACCGCCGTGGCGCCGGCTTCCACCGCCGCCAGCAGGCCGTCGGCGAAGGGGAAGAAGGCGTCGGAGGCGACCGCCGAACCGATCGTGCGCGGCTCGGCCCAGCCGGCCTTTTCAGCGGCGTCCCTGGCCTTCCACGCGGCGATGCGCGCGGATTCGAGGCGATTCATCTGGCCCGCGCCCACGCCCGCGGTGCTGCCGCCCTTGGCATAGACGATGGCGTTGGACTTCACATGCTTGGCGACGGTCCAGGCGAACAGGCAGTCCTTCAACTCCTGATCGGTCGGCGCGCGCTTGGTCACGACCTTGAGTGCATCACGATCGACCTGGCCATTGTCGCGGCTCTGGACCAGCAGGCCGCCGGCGATGCTCTTGATCTGGAGGCCGGGACGGGCGGGATCGGGCAGGTCGCCGGTCAGCAGCAGGCGCAGATTCTTCTTCTTCGCGAAGATGGCCTTCGCCTCTTCGTCCGCACCCGGCGCGGCCACGACTTCGGTAAAGATGCCGCTGATCGCTTCGGCGGTGGGGCCGTCGAGCGGACGATTGACGGCGATGATGCCGCCGAAGGCCGACACGCTGTCACAGGCGAGCGCGGCTTCATAGGCCTCGATCAGCGTCTCGCCTGTGGCCACGCCGCAGGGGTTGGCATGCTTGACGATCACCACGGTCGGCGGGCCGTCGCGGAATTCGCTGACCAGTTCCAGCGCGGCGTCGGCGTCGTTATAATTATTGTAGCTGAGTTCCTTGCCCTGGATCTGCTCTGCCTGGGCGATGCCCTTGGCCGAGGGGCCGACGGGCAGATAAAGCGCGGCCGACTGGTGCGGGTTCTCGCCATAGCGCAGGGTCGAACCGAGCTTGCTCGATACGGCCAGCGTTTCGGGGAACATCACGCCCTGATCGGCGAAGGCGAACCAGCTGGCAATCATCGAGTCGTAAGCGGCGGTGGCGGCATAGGCCTTGGCGGCCAGCATCCGGCGGAAGTCGTAGCTGGTCGCGCCGCCCTTTTCCGCCATTTCGGCGATCAGGCGGGCATAGTCGGCGGGATCGGTGACGATCGCGACGCTTTCATGATTCTTGGCGGCGGAGCGGACCATGGACGGGCCGCCGATATCGATATTCTCGATGATCTCGTCACGGTCCGCACCCTTGGCGACGGTCGCGGCGAAGGGGTAGAGGTTGACGACCACCAGGTCGATCGCACCGATTTCATGCTCGGTCATCGACGCCACATGTTCCGGATTGTTGCGCACGGCGAGCAGGCCGCCATGGACCTTGGGATGCAGCGTCTTGACGCGGCCGTCCATCATCTCCGGGAAGCCGGTGAGGTCGGAAATATCCTTCACCTCAAGCCCCGCTTCGCGCAGTGCCTTCGCAGTGCCGCCGGTCGACACCAGTTCCACCCCATGCTTGCCCAGCGCCTGGCCTAGTTCGATGAGGCCCGATTTGTCGGACACGGACAGGAGGGCGCGCTTGATGGTGACGTCAGTCATGGAGCAGGGCTTTCTACAGGCAAAGGGCAGGACGACTTTGCGCCAGCCCCTTAGTCCCGTGCGGCGGAAAAATACAGCCCTTCAGGCGATCCGCCTCGCAAGCCAGCCGAAGTTCACGCCGTCGCAGGGCGTTTCGGCGTTATTGCAGGCGGCGCAGCGCCTCGTCCCTTCCGATTAGCGGCAACAGCTGTGCCATGTCCGGGCCATGATCCAGACCCGTGAGCGCCCGGCGCAGCGGTTGGAAGAGCATCTTGCCCTTGCGGCCCGTCCCCTCCTTGAGCGCGCCAGTGAGCGTGCGCCAGATGTCGGCGTCGAAGGCCGCGTCAAACAGGATGCGATGCGCGGCGGCGAGGAAATCGCGATCTTCGTCGGCGGTTTCCGGCGCATCGATCGGGCCGGTGACGATGCGCCACCAGTCGGCGGCTCCCGCAACCGTCTCCAGATTGGGGCGGATCGCGTCCCAGGCGACCGCGTCCATGCCATCGGGCAGGCGATCCGCGACGGCCTCATGAGGGAGGAGATGCACGATCTTCTGATTGAGCGTTGCGAGCTCGCCCTCATCGAAGCGCGCGGGTGCGCGGCCGAAATGGGCGAAGTCGAAACTGTCGATCAAGGGCTGCACGTCCGCGAATGGCTCGATCGGCTGCGAGCTGCCGAGGCGCGCCAGCAGCGAGGCGATGGCGGCCGGCTCCAGCCCGATCTCGCGGAAATGAGCGACGCCGAGCGAGCCGAGACGCTTCGACAGTTTGCCCTCGCTGCCGGTCAGCAGCGCTTCATGCGCGAACTGGGGCAGCGATGCGCCGAGCGCGGTGAACATCTGGATCTGGGTCGCGGTGTTGGAGACATGATCCTCGCCGCGCAGCACATGGGTGACGCCCATGTCGACATCGTCGATCACGGAAGGGAGCATGTAGAGCCATGAGCCATCGGCGCGGCGGATCACCGGGTCGGACAGCAATTTGGGATCGAAGCGCTGCTCGCCGCGGATCAGGTCGGTCCAGACGATCGGCTGGTCATGGTCCAGCTTGAAGCGCCAGTGCGGGGTGCGGCCTTCGGCTTCATGGGTGACCACCTGCTCCGGCGTCAGCGACAGCGCCGCGCGGTCATAGACCGGCGGCAGGCCGCGCCCCAGCAGGATCTTGCGACGCAGGTCCAGTTCCTGGCTGGTTTCATAGGCGGGATAGACATGGCCGGACGCCTTCAAGGCCTCGAACCGCGCTTCATAGAGGGCGAAGCGGTCGGACTGCTTCTCCTCACCATCCCAGCGGAGGCCGAGCCATTCGAGATCCGCCTTGATCGACACCGCATATTCGGGGCGCGAGCGCTCCAGGTCGGTATCGTCGAGGCGCAGGAGGAACTGGCCACCGGACTTTCTCGCCCACAACCAGTTGTGGAGCGCGGCGCGGATATTGCCGACATGAAGATGGCCGGTCGGCGATGGAGCGAAGCGGGTGATGACGGTCATGGAAACTCTTATATCGTCCGAAAACCGTTGGTGATCGGATAGCGGCGGTCGCGGCCGAAGTTGCGGATGCCCAGCTTCACGCCCGGCGGCGACTGGCGGCGCTTATATTCGGCGATGTAGAGCAGTCGCTCGATCCGGGCGACCGTCTCCTTCTCGAAGCCGCGCTCGACCAGCTTGTCGACCGACAATTCCTCCTCGACCAAGCCGTAAAGGATCGGGTCCAGCACCTCATAAGGCGGCAGGCTGTCGTCGTCGCGCTGATTGTCGCGCAGTTCGGCGCTGGGCGGCTTGGTGATGACGCGGTCGGGCATGACCGGGCCGGCGGGGCCAAAGCCTTCGCCGAGCGACGGCATGTTTTCGTTCCGCCAGCGGCAGAGGTCGAACACCGTCGTCTTGTAGGCGTCCTTCAGCACCGAATAGCCACCCGCCATGTCGCCATAGATGGTGGCATAGCCGACCGACATCTCGCTCTTGTTGCCAGTGGTGAGCAGCATGTGGCCGAACTTGTTGGACAGGCCCATCAGCGTCACGCCGCGGATGCGCGACTGGATATTCTCTTCGGTCAGATCGCGCTGGCGGCCTTCGAAGACGGGGCCGAGCATCGTATCGAAGGCGGCGACGGCCGGCTCGATCGGAATGGTGTCGTAGCGGACGCCGAGCAGGCGGGCGCATTCGACCGCGTCGTCCAGGCTCTCCTGCGACGTGAAGCGCGAGGGCATCATCACGCACCAGACGCGATCGGCGCCCAGCGCATCGACCGCGACGGCGGCGGACAGGGCGGAATCGATGCCGCCCGACAGGCCCAGCACCACGCCGGGGAAGCGGTTGCGGTTCACATAGTCGCGCAGGCCCAGCACCATCGCATTATAGATGTCGGCCGGACGCGGATCGAGGTCGTGCTTGTCGCCGGGCAGGCAAACCCACTGGCCATCCCATTTTTCCCAGCTGGTGAGGGTCAGCGCCTCTTCCCAGTCGGGCATCTGGTGCGCGATGCCGAGGTCGCCGTTCATGACAAAGGACGCGCCGTCGAACACCAGTTCGTCCTGCCCGCCGACGCGATTGAGATAGACGAGCGGCAGGCCGGTTTCGCGGACGCGGGTTCCCGCGACGGCGTTGAGGCGGCGATCGTCCTTGTCCACCTCGAACGGGCTGCCATTGGGGCTGATCAGGATTTCCGCGCCCTCGCTGCGCAGATGCGCGGTGACGAAGGGAAACCAGATATCCTCGCAGATCGGCACGCCGATCCTGACGCCCCGGAAGTCGATCGGGGCCGGCAGCGGGCCGGGGGCGAACAGACGCTTTTCATCGAACGTGCCGTAATTGGGCAATTCGCGCTTCTGCCGGATCGCCGTCACCGCGCCATTGTCGATCAGCGCGACGACATTGAACAGCACGCCCTGCGAGGCGACGACGGTGCCGACCAGCATCGCCGGGCCGCCATCGGCGCTTTCCTGCGCCAGCCGGTCGAGCTGGTAATTGGCCTGATCGACCAGCGCGGGCTTCAGCACCAGATCCTCGGGCGGATAGCCGATCAGCTGGAGTTCAGGATAGACGATGAGGTCCGCGCCCTTCGCCCGCGCGCGCCATTCCAGCATGGCGTCGGCATTGGCCTTCAGGTCGCCCACGGACTGGGTCATCTGCGCAAGCGCGATCACGAGTTTGTCGGTCATGCCTCGCGCCCTAGAGCATTTTCGCTATTTGCGAAAATGCTCTGTTTTTCGATGCCGCATTTTCGAACCTGACACTGCTTCGCACGCGTTCTGAAAATGCTTGGTCCATTTTGTCGCAGGGCGCAAAAGCGCCTTCCCACATGGGACATGCGCCGCTAAAGGGGCCGCGTTTCGCGCATCGTCATCAATTCGTCACGCCAATCAGCCTGGGGATTTCGCCATGAAACTCATGACCGGCAATTCGAACAAGCCGCTTGCGGCCGCCATCGCCGACTATATCGAGATCCCCCTGACCGACGCCAGCGTCCGCCGCTTCGCGGACGAGGAAGTTTTCGTTGAAATTCATGAGAATGTCCGCGGCGAGGACGTTTTCGTAATCCAGTCGACGGCCTATCCGACCAACGACAATCTGATGGAATTGCTGATCATGATCGACGCGCTGAAGCGCGCGTCGGCCAAGCGAATCACTGCCGTCGTCCCCTATTTCGGCTATGCCCGCCAGGACCGAAAGCCCGGCCCGCGGACGCCGATCAGCGCCAAGCTGGTCGCCAACCTGATCACCACCGCCGGCGCCGACCGCGTGCTGTCGGTCGATCTCCACGCCGGGCAGATCCAGGGCTTCTTCGACATTCCGACCGACAATCTGTTCGGTGCGCCGGTGATGTCGGCCGACATCCAGGCCCGCTTCGGCGACAAGAACATCATGGTCGTGTCGCCCGACGTGGGCGGCGTGGTGCGCGCCCGTGCGCTCGCCAAGCGGCTCGACAATGCCCCGCTCGCCATCGTCGACAAGCGCCGCGAGCGCGCGGGCGAGTCGGAAGTGATGAACATCATCGGCGACGTGAAGGGCCGTTTCTGCATCCTCATCGACGACATCGTCGATTCGGCCGGTACGCTGTGCAACGCGGCCGGCGCCCTCAAGGCCGCGGGCGCTGAGGATGTGATCGCCTATGTCAGCCATGGCGTGCTGTCGGGCGGCGCGGTCGCGCGCGTCGAGGCTTCGGAACTGCTGGAACTGGTCATCACCGACTCGATCCAGGGCACGGACGCGGTGAACGGCGCCCAGCGCATCCGGCACCTGCCTATTGCTCCACTGCTGGGCGAAGCGATCAAGCGCATCGCCGACGAGAGTTCGGTTTCCAGCCTGTTCGACTGAGTTGGATCGGATTGGGAAATCATTCAGCCGCCGGGAAACCGGCGGCTTTTTCTATGGCCTATAAAACGCTCAATGCGCCGGAAACAGGATCAACGGCAGGGCGAAGATCAGCGCCAGGCCGGCGGTGATGCGCTGGCCGCGCGACACGCCCAGCGGCAGGTCGCGCCAGATCATCGGACAGGCAAGCAGCGCAAAGACGATGAGGATGTTGGAGATCGTCACCGAACCGCCGATCGGCAGATCCTGCCGCAGTGCAAGGCCGCCAAGCAGGCAGATGAAGCTCAATATCCAGCCGACCAGCGCCATGACCGTCCCTTTCCACGTCGGAGGCTAGAACGGCCGGGTTTCTAAAGGTTTAACTTATGGGAACCCAGGGATCGTAGCTGCCGAAGCTCCAGACATTGCCTTCCGGATCGAGCGCCGTGTAGCCGCGCCCCGGATAGCCGTCATTATCCTGCGGTTCCTGCACAACGACCGCGCCTTCGTTGCGGGCATGGAGGCAATGGGTGTCAGGATCGGGCACGACGACATAGACACAGCCCGTGACGCCGCCCAGATCGCGCGCGGTGGACCAGGTGTAGAGCGATTCGCTCTCCATATCCTTGACGCTGCCCAGCATCACCATGCCGTTCCCAAGCACCAGTTGCGCATGATGGATGATGGTCGGGTCGACTTCGTCCGGATAAACCGCGTGCCGTTCAAAGCCGAAAGCGTCGCACAGGAAATCGATGGCGGCAGGCGCGTTGGCATAGCGCAGGCACGGGATGGCGGGCGAACCGGGCATCTTGCTCTCCTCTTATCGGATTCGAGAGGCGGCCAGTCTAGCGCAGTCGCTCCTCAACCGCTAGGCGATGGGCATGACGACCCGCGACGACCTGGCCCTAGCCAACCGCCTTGCCGACGCCGCCGGCGCGGCGATCCGCCCCTTTTTCCGCGCGCGCTACGATCTGGAGATCAAGGCGGACAAGTCGCCGGTGACGGAGGCCGACCGCGCCGCCGAAGCCGCTATCCGCGCGATCCTGGAGAAGGAGCGGCCGGACGACGGGATCATCGGCGAGGAATATGGATCGGTCCGCACCGAAGCGGAGCGGGTGTGGATCCTCGATCCGATCGACGGCACGCGCAGCTTCATCGCCGGGCGACCGATCTTCGGCACGCTGATCGCGCTGACCCAGGCGGGGTGGCCGACCATCGGCATCATCGACCAGCCGATCGCGCAGGAACGCTGGGCCGGCATGGCGGGCCAGCCCACCACCTTCAACGGCAAGCCGGTGCGCACCCGCGCGTGCAAGGCGCTGGAGGGGGCGGGCATCGCCACCACCAGCCCGCACCTCTTCGCCGAAGGCGACGTGCCCCATTATATGGCGCTGGTGACCAAGGTGTCGGGCGGGTCGCCGCGCCAGGGGCCGGTCTATGGCGGAGACTGCTATAATTATGGGCTGCTCTCGTCGGGCTTCCTCGACATCGTCATCGAATCGGGCCTGCAAAGCTATGACTTCGCGGCGCTGGTGCCGGTGGTCGAAGGCGCGGGCGGCCTGATGTGCGACTGGAATGGCGAGCCGCTGACGGCGGACAGCGAAGGTCATGTGCTGGCGCTGGGCGATCCCGCACGGCTGGAGGATGTGCTGGAGGCGATCCATGATGGCGGGCATGATCATGGGCATGGCCACGATCACTGATCGTCGCAGGCCGCGTCCCTGACCGCCGCCTCGAACAGGACGGTGGTCGAGTCATCGAAACAGACGAAGCGGACGAAGTCGAACGCCTCCGGATCGCGGCGCAGCGCCGATGCCACGGCAGCCGCCGCAATACCTGCCGCCTGATCCTTCGGAAAAGCATAGACCCCGGTCGAGATTGCCGGAAAGGCGATGCTGCGCAACGCGTGGCGGCGCGCCAGGTCGAGCGAATGGGCATAGCAGCCGGCAAGCAGGTCGCGTTCGCCCCGACCGCCGCCATTCCAAACCGGTCCCACCGTATGGATGACATAGCGGGCCGGCAGGTCGTAACCGCGCGTGATCCGCGCTTCGCCGGTCGGGCAGCCGCCGATGGTCCGGCATTCTGCGAGCAGTTCCGGCCCGGCCGCACGGTGGATCGCCCCGTCGACGCCGCCGCCGCCCAGCAGGCTGTTGTTGGCGGCGTTGACGATCGCGTCGGTCGCGCTGCGGGTGATGTCGCCCGTCACCACTTCCCACCGGGTCGCGCCGACGATCATGGCTCAGCCCTTCAGCGGCCCGCCGATCGACCAGACATGGCCGAACGGATCGATCAGCTGGCCGTAACGCGCACCCCAGAACTGGTTGTCGATCGGGAAGCGGATGCTGGCGCCTGCCGACAGGGCCCGGTTCCACCATGTATCGGCATCGTCCACCTCCAGATGGAGTGTCACGCAGGCTGGCGGCGACACCGGCGCTTCCCCCGCCATCTCGTGGAAATGGTCGTTCAGCATCAGGGGTCCGTCGTTGATGACAAGGTGGGCGTGCATGATCCGCTCGCCATCGTCGGCGATATGCCTGGTCTGCTCGATCGCGCCGAAGGCCGTCCTGTAGAAGTCGATCGCCTCGGCCGCCCTGCCGTCGCCGATGGTGAGATGCGCGGTCACGCCGGGCATGGTGAAGGGTATTTCACTCACGGCCACTCTCCTCTTCGAGTCGTTATCCACAGAGGATAATCCTGCACCGTGACGATCAGAAGATGCCGAGGAATTTCTTGTCCTGCCGCTTCTTCTCATCGGCATTGGCCCTGCCCTTCTCGTCCTTGGCGGTGGTGCCGCGACCGACATCGTCGCGCGGCTTGCCGCCCTTGGTACGCTGAGCATGCGCGTCCGCACCGGCCAGTACCGGACCGCAGGCCGCGCCCCTGGCATCGCCCACATCGACAAAGGCGAGCACCGCCGCGATCGGGCTGGCGACGATGCCCAGCGCCGCACCCGCCCCGCCCCGCGCCATCAGTTCAGGCGAAAGAACGGAGATGGCGGGTTTGGCGAAATAGCCGCCTATGCCGACGGGAGACTGGCCGGAAAAGAGGCTGATCTTCTTGCCATCGGCGCGGAAGGCGAGGTCGAGGCTTTCGTTCCTGAACGAGAAACCGCCCCGACCGATCATCACATTCTTCTTCGTGTCGATGAGGATCGGATCGGCCGCCGCCACGCCATCGCGCACGGTGAAGGCAATGAGGCCGCAGTTGATCTCCACCGGCTGTTTCAGTTTGCCGGAGAACATCTTGGTGACGAAGGTGCCGACATCCAGTTCGGATAGCTGGACGTTGCGCGCCCACATGGAGCCAGCGGGCAATATCACCGCGATCCGCCCGTTCGCCGTGCCGAGCGAATCGTGCAGCGTATCGCCCTGACCCGTCATCTGCACGCGCGCCTTGATCGTGCCGCTGGTGCCCGATTCCTCCACGCCCCAGCGCGCCAGCAGCTTTCCCATGGGCGTAGGCGACAGGCGGATGTCATAGGCGGTGCGCACCGGCCGGCCCCGCGCGTCAATCTCTATGTCCGACGCGACATGGCCGCCCGACATGTCAAAGGTCAGCGGCGACAGGGTGAGCAGGCTGCGGTCCAGCTTCACCGTCACCGTCCCGTTGGATACGGGCAGGTTCGGCGCACGGATCGTCTTCACACTGTAGCGGACATTCGCGTCGAAATTGCGGATCGCCTCGACCCGGAGCGGGGCGTCGGGAAGGATGCGGGGCGTACCGCCGACCTGCTCGATCGCCCCGCCCGCACCTTCCTTCGCCAAACGCTGCGGATCATAGCCGATGAAGGGGCCGACATCGATGATGTCCAGCTTCTGCGTTGCGAGATCGGCATCGATCAGCAGCCGCGCCTTCGGCAGCGACACCGTCATCCGGCCGGCCAGGTCGCTGTCGCCGAACCGGCCCTTCAAATGGGTGAAGCGCCATTCCTCGCCCGCCTTCGTCAGCGCCGACGTGAAGCGATAGGCGCGGGTGTCGGGAATGGCGACGCCCAGGAAATCGAACAGCAGGCTTAGATTGGGACCGGTCGTCATCAGCCGCAGGTCGCTGCGTTCCAGCTCGGTCGCGCCGGGCAGCGTACCGCTCATCTCCAGCACGGTCGTGCCCGCAACGGCCCGCATGGCCAGACTGTTCTTCCCGCCGACTACCGTCTCGTTGGGCGACAGCAGTCCCCCTTTCAGGGTGAAGGGCTTGTCACGCATCGTGCCGGTGCCCGAAAAGCGCAGGTCGCTGGAAAAGCGCGTATCCTGCGCCTTTGCCGTCTCGAACCCGATATCGGTGGACAGCCGCATCACCGGATCGCGATAGCGCAGCGTCGTGCCCGCAAGCAGCGCGCGGCGGATCAGCGGCAGCGTCATCGGCTCGCCCTTGCGATCGGGATCGCCCAGCGTCCATGTATTATGCTGCCGGTCGCGCGACCATTCGAGATCGGCGGCGGCATTGCGCAACTCCAGCCATGCGATCCTGTACCGGTCACCGAAGAGCAGGCTGAGCGGCGCAATCCGCATGTCGATCAGGTCGGCGCGAAATAAATCCGCGCGGCTGGCCCAGGGCAGATTGGTGACCCTCAGCCCCTCGGCGCGGAACTTGATCGCGATCGGCGCGAAATAGAGCTGGAAATCGCCGCCGACACGTACCTGCCGCTCCAGCTGGCCACCTACGATACGCTCGAACGGATGTTTCAGGAAGCGCCCCTTGGTGATGAACAGGACCAGCCAGAGCGCCAAGAGGATGCCGACGATCCAGAGCAGGATGCGCACGACCAGCGGCAGCCGGCGCCAGCGCTCCCCCGCACGGCGGGCATGAGGCCGCCAACCGGATATGGATGCGGGGCGCATCAGGGGATCGACATCGGCCATGGCAGGGCATCAACGCAAAGGCCCGATTTTGGCTCCGAATCGCTTGCTTTTGCGGACGCGCCCGACTATGCGCGCCGTTCGCGATATTCAGTGAGACCGCCCGGCTAACTAGGGCTGCCGTGGCTGTCTGTAATCGTCGCGCTGCAAAAGGAGACGAAAATGCCCAAGATGAAGACCAAGAGCGGTGTGAAGAAGCGCTTCAAGTTCACCGCTACCGGCAAGGTCAAGCACGGCGTCGCTGGCAAGCGTCACCGCCTGATCAGCCACAATTCGAAATATATTCGCCAGAACCGCGGCACCAGCGTGCTGTCGGATTCCGATGTTGCCCATGTGCGCCTGTGGGCGCCCTACGGCCTGAAGTAAGGAGTAGAGGCACATGGCACGCGTCAAACGTGGTGTAACCACCCGCGCCAAGCACAAGCGGATTCTGGAACAGGCGAAGGGCTATTATGGCCGTCGCAAGAATACGATCCGTATCGCCCGTCAGGCCGTCGAAAAGGCTGGCCAGTACGCTTACCGCGACCGCAAGGTCAAGAAGCGCACCTTCCGTGGCCTGTGGATCCAGCGCATCAACGCGGGCGTCCGCGCTGAAGGCCTGACCTATTCGCAGTTCATGCACGGCCTCAAGCTGGCCGGCGTCGAACTGGACCGGAAGGTCCTGGCCGACATCGCGATGCATGAAGGCGAGGCGTTCAGCGCCATCATCGCCCAGGCGAAGGCTGCGCTGCCCGCAGCCTGAAGCTGATCGATCGCGAGATCGTCAAAGGGGCGCCGGGGCAGATGCCTTCGGCGCCCTTTTTTGTTTTTCAACGCCCGTTCGTTTCGAGCGCGTCGAGAAACGCGAAGAGCAATTCTATCCGCTTCTCGACTTCGCTCGAAGCGAACGGAGGAAAGAAGCCAGACCAAAAGGCGCATCCCATGTCGCTGCATCTCTGGTGGTTATATGTCACTGCGGTCTTCCTGATCTCGGCCACGCCGGGGCCGAACATGCTGCATGTGATGACGCAGAGCATCGCCCATGGCCCGCGCAAGGCGACTGCGACGATGGCGGGCCTGATGAGCGCGGTGCTGCTGTGCCTCGTCGCGTCCGCGCTCGGTCTCGGCGCATTGTTGAAGGCGTCGCCGCGCCTGTTCGACGTGCTGCGCTATGCCGGCGTCGCCTATCTCGTCTGGCTGGGGATCAAGGCCTGGCGCGCGCCCGTGGGCGGCGGCGAGGCGAGCGCAACCAACGCCCGCTCGGCCCGCGCCCTCTATGGCACCGGCCTGCTGACCGGCCTCGCCAACCCCAAGCTCATCATCTTCGCCGCCGCGCTCTTCCCCCAGTTCATCGATCTGGAGCGGCCCTTCTGGGTGCAGCTCGCCATCCTGATCGCCAGCTTCGTGGTGATCGAGAGCTTCTGGTATGGCGTCTACGCGCTGGGTGGCCTGCGCCTCGCCCGCTGGCTGGAACCCGTCAACCGGCAGAAGCTGTTCAACCGTGGCACGGGGTTGCTGTTTATCGGCTTTGGCGGCGCATTGCTGGGGGCGCGGGCTTAACCGCGCTTTCCTTGAGCGCCCCTTTCCTTGAACGACATGCCCCGCTAAGGCCGCGGGCATGTCTCCGCCACCACAGGCTCTGGAAGAAGAATGACCGAAATTAGCGCACTGAAAGCCGGCCTGATCGCCGACATCGCCGCCGCCGACACGCTGGACGCGCTGGAGGCGCTGCGGGTGGGGGCGCTGGGCAAAAGCGGGGTCGTGACCGGCCTGCTGAAGACGCTGGGCGGCATGTCGCCTGACGAGCGGATGGAGAAAGGTCCGCCGATCCAGGATCTGCGCGAAAGCGTAACCGCTGCGCTGGCGGACAAGAAGGCGGCGCTGGAGCAGGCTGCGCTCGACGCCAAGCTGGCGTCGGAAAAGGTCGACATGACCCTGCCCGCCGATCTGGGTCCGCAAGGGTCGGTCCATGCGGTCAGTCAGGTCATGGACGAACTGGCGGAAATCTTCGCCGACCTCGGCTTCTCGGTCGCCACAGGGCCGGAGATCGAGGACGACTGGCATAATTTCACCGCGCTCAACATCCCGGAGACGCACCCGGCGCGCGCAATGCATGACACCTTCTACTTCCCTGATGAAGAGGGACAGAAGAAGATGCTGCTGCGCACCCACACGTCGCCGGTGCAGATCCGCACGATGATGACGCAGGAGCCGCCGATCCGCATCATCGCGCCCGGTCGCGTCTATCGCAGCGACTCCGACGCGACCCACACGCCGATGTTCCACCAGATCGAGGGTCTGGTGATCGACAAGAGCATCACGCTCGGCCATCTCAAATGGACGCTGGAAACCTTCCTCAAGGCTTTCTTCGAGCGCGAGGACATCGTCCTGCGCCTGCGCCCCAGTTACTTCCCCTTCACCGAACCGTCGGTCGAGGTCGATGTCGGCTATACGCTGACCAATGGCCAGCGCGTCATCGGCGGCGACGGCGATGCACCGGGTGGCGGATGGCTGGAAGTGCTGGGCAGCGGCATGGTCAACCGCCGCGTCATCGAAGCGTGCGGCCTTGATCCCGACGAATGGCAGGGCTTCGCCTTCGGCACCGGCGTCGACCGGCTCGCCATGCTCAAATATGGCATGAACGACCTGCGCGCCTTCTTCGACGGCGATCTGCGCTGGCTGAAACATTATGGATTTTCGGCACTCGACGTGCCCACGCTGTCGGGAGGAGTCGGCGCATGAAGTTCACCCTGAGCTGGCTCAAGACGCATCTGAAGACCGACGCGGACCTCGCCACGATCCTCAAGACGCTGAACGCCATCGGCCTGGAAGTCGAGGACGTGGAAAACCCGGCCGAGAAGCTGGGCGCATTCAGGATCGCGAAGGTGCTGACCGCCGAACGCCACCCGCAGGCCGACAAGTTGCAGGTGCTGACGGTCGACCATGGCGACGGCAATCCGTTGCAGGTCGTCTGCGGCGCGCCCAATGCGCGCGCGGGGCTGGTCGGCGTGTTCGGCGTCGAGGGCGCGGTGGTGCCTGTCAACGGCATGGTGCTCAAGAAGACCGCCATTCGCGGCGTCGAATCCAACGGCATGATGTGCAGCTTCCGCGAACTGGAGCTGGGTGAGGATCATGACGGCATCATCGAACTGGCCGAAAGCGCGCCGGTGGGTGAGGTCTATGCCAACTGGGCGGGCCTGAACGATCCGGTCATCGACGTGTCGATCACGCCCAACCGGCAGGATTGCATGGGCGTGCGCGGCATCGCGCGCGATCTGGCGGCGGCGGGCCTCGGCACGCTCAATGCCATCATCGTGCCGACCATCGAGGGCGTGGGTCCGGGACCGGACGTGCGCACGGACGACATGGACGGCTGCCCCGCCTTCTTCGCGCGCACCGTGCGCGGCGTGACCAATGGCGCGTCGCCCGAATGGATGAGCAAGCGGCTGAAGGCGATCGGGCAGAAGCCGATCAGCACCCTGGTCGACATCACCAATTATATCATGATCGACCTTGGCCGACCGCTGCACGTCTATGACATGGCGACGTTGAAGGGCGGCCTTGTCGCCCGCAAGGGCAAGCCCGGCGAGCAGGTTCTGGCGCTCAACGGCAAGACCTATACGGTCGACGAGAGCATGACGGTCATCGCCGACGATGAAGCCGTGCATGACATTGGCGGCATCATGGGCGGCGAGCATTCGGGCGCGCAGGACGGCACGACCGACGTGCTGATCGAATGCGCCTATTTCACGCCGGAGCGGATCGCGATGACGGGTCAGAAACTGACCCTGACGTCCGACGCGCGCGGCCGGTTCGAACGCGGCGTCGATCCCGCCTTCCTGGACGATGGCCTGTCGATCGCGACCGATCTGGTGGTGAAGCTGTGCGGCGGCACGGCGAGCGAGGCGACCCGCGCCGGTGTCGCGCCCGCGACGCCCAGGACCGTCAGCTACAGCCCCGACCAGTGCCTCGCGCTGGCCGGCGTGGACGTGGCCGCTGACGAGCAGCAGCGCATCCTCGAAAGCCTGGGCTTCGCCGTCAGCGCGTCGGGCGGCGGCGTCGAATATCAGGACGGCATGCCCGTCACCGTGCCCGCCAACTGGACCATCACGGTTCCGACCTGGCGCCGCGACGTCGATGGATGGCCCGACATTGTCGAGGAAGTCGTGCGCATCGTCGGTCTCGACCATGTGCCGTCCACCCCGCTGCCGCGCATGCCGGGCGTCGCTCGTCCGACCGCCACGCCGGAGCAGCTGGTCGAGCGCCGGGTTCGCCGCACGGCGGCTGCGCGTGGCCTCGCCGAAGCGATCAACTGGTCCTTCCTCTCCGAAAAGGAGGCCGCTGCCGTTGGCGGGGGCGACTGGACGCTGGCCAATCCGATCTCCGAGGATCTGAAGGTCATGCGCCCCTCGCTGCTACCTGGTCTGCTGTCGGCGACGAAGCGCAATGTCGATCGCAGCGCCACATCGGTCCGCCTGTTCGAACTCGGCCGTCGCTATTTCAAGCAGGGTGAGCGGGCCACGGTCGGCTTCGTGCTGGCAGGCGAGAAGACCGCGCGGGGATGGCAGAGCGGCAAGGCGCAGGCGTTCGACGCCTTCGATGCCAAGGCTGAGGTGATCGCGCTGCTGGCCGCCGCCGGTGCGCCGGTCCCGAACCTCCAGAACTTCGGTGAGGCGTCCGCCGCCTATCATCCGGGGCAGTCGGGCACGCTGCGGCTGGGGCCGAAGGTGGTGCTCGCGGAATATGGCGTGCTACACCCGTCACTTGCGAAGCAGTTCGGCCTCACGGGTACCGTCGTTGCAGGCGAAATCTTCCTCGACGCCATTCCGGGCAAGCGCAAGAGCGGCTTCATGCGCGCGCCTTACGCACCGCCGGCGTTGCAGGCGGTAAAGCGCGACTTCGCCTTCGTCGTGCCGGAAACGGTCGAGGCCGATGCACTGGAGCGCGGCGTGAAGGGCGCGGACAAGAAGAGCATCGTCGACGCGCGCCTGTTCGACGTCTTCGTCGGGCCGGGCGTGGACGAGGGCATGAAGTCGCTTGCGGTCGAAGTGACGTTGCAGCCGGGCGAGAAGAGTTTTTCGCAGGAAGAGCTGGAGGCGATCAGCGCCGCCGTGGTCAAGGCCGCGGAGAAGCTGGGTGCGTCGCTGAGGGGGTAAGCACCAAAATCCGTTCGCTTCGAGCAAAGTCGAGAAGCAGATAGCGCGCGCTTCACGTTTCTCGACACGCTCGAAACGAACGGATCTCGGCTATTTCTTATCCTCGTCCTTCTTCACCTTTGGCGCAGGAGGCGGCGCGATCGGCGCGATCTTGCAGCCCTTGGCGGCGGCCAGCCCGCGCAAATAGCCGCGCCGCGCGATGCCGGCGGTCACGGCCGCCTGCAACCGGCGCTCGGCCGGCGCCGCGCCGCTGATCTCGCGCACCAGACCGCGGAAGGGGATCAGCGAATTGACGATGGTCTTGCCCACCGCCTCAGCGATCTTGCCGGTGCGATTTTCATTGGCTTCCTTGCCGACGGTGAAATCCTCACCCAGCACGGCGTTGAGGTCGCCCAGCCCCATGTTCAGCCCCTTGCAGGTCCGGTTGGCCGGCTGGGCGTAGGGATTTTCCACCGCCTTCGTCAGCACGATCGGGATCTCGTCCTTGTCCAGTCCTACATCGCGCCCCGGCTGGGTCGCGATACGGCCGGCCTTGTCCAGCGTGTCATCCTTCTTCTTGTCCTGCTCCTGCGCGATGGCGGCGCCCGACAACAACAGCGACAGGGCAATGGCGGTAGTGATTTGTTTCATTTCGTCCTCCCATCCGCCAAACCTGCGGCAGGGCCTGTCGGTTCCCCAGCCGAAACGATCGGCGATGGAGACTCCGGCCCGTCCCGACGCTATTGTCTTTTGATTACCGCATTCTGCAAGCCGTCGGCTGTTCCAGCCGACTTCAGAATGCTCTATGCCAAGCGCTTACCCGCAGGAGCCCCGCTTGTCCGACACCCGCATCGCCATCGCTTCGTCCGCACTTTCCGCGCAGATCGAGCCGCTGGGCGCCGAACTCTGGTCGCTCAGGGACACGCAGGGCCGCGAGTTGATGACCGACGCCGATCCGCGCTGGTGGACCGGCCATGCGCCCCTGCTCTTCCCTTTCGTTGGCCGATCGCGCGGCGACGTCTATCGGCTGGACGGGCGGGATTATCCGATGCCGCAGCATGGCTTTGCTCGCCACAGCGACTTCGCGCTGGTCGAGCGCAGCGACAACGCAGCATTGTTCCGGCTGGAAGCGGACAATGAGACGCGCACCGCCTATCCATTCGACTTCCGCCTCGACATGGGCTTCGTGCTGGAGGATGCGACGCTCCACATGACCGCCACTGTCACTAACCGGGGCGAAGCGGACATGCCCTTCTCCTTCGGCTATCACCCGGCCTTCGCCTGGCCTCTCCCCTATGGCGGCGCGGCGGAGGATCATCGCGTGCTATTCGACCAGCCCGAACCTGCTCCGATCCGCAAGGTCGGCGACGAACCCGGCCTCATCGCGCGCGAAACCGCCCCCTCCCCGGTCGAGGGCGACACGCTCGCCCCCACCCATGCAATGTTCGAGGGCGACGCGCTGATCTGGGACGATCTCGCCAGCCGCTCGCTGAACTGGGGCGTGCCCGGCCAGCCGCACCTGCGGATCGACTTTCCCGACACGCCCTGGCTCGGCCTCTGGCAGAAGCCGGGCGCGCATTATCTGTGCGTCGAACCCTGGGCGGGCATGGCCGATCTGGTCGGTTTTACCGGCGACGTCTGGGACAAGCAGGGTATCCTGGCGCTGCTGCCGGGCGATAGTCGGTCGTTCCGCATGGACGTGACGCTGGTGGAACCCTAACGCGCGACTCGCTTTGGGCGCAAAAATCCCTATATGAGCCGCCCATGAGCATCCCATCCCGCCGCACCTTCGCGATCATTTCCCACCCGGACGCCGGTAAGACCACGCTGACCGAAAAGCTGCTGCTGGAAGGCGGCGCTATCCACCTGGCGGGCGAGGTCAAGGCGCGCGGCGCGAACCGGCGCGCGCGGTCCGACTGGATGAAGATCGAGCAGCAGCGCGGCATCTCCGTAACATCCTCGGTCATGACCTTCGAGCGGACCCGCGATGGCGAGACGATCACCTTCAACCTGCTCGATACGCCGGGTCACGAGGATTTCTCGGAAGACACCTATCGCACCCTGACCGCTGTCGATTCCGCCGTGATGGTGATCGACGCGGCCAAGGGCATCGAGCCACAGACCCGCAAGCTGTTCGAGGTCTGCCGCCTGCGCAACGTCCCGATCATCACCTTCGTGAACAAGGTCGACCGCGAAGGCCGCGAGACATTCGGCCTGCTCGACGAGGTCGCCGATCAGCTGCAACTCGACGTCTGCCCGATGAGCTGGCCGGCCGGCATGGGCGGCGAGTTCGAGGGGATCTATGATTTCGCCACCAACCGGCTGATGCAGCCGACAGGGCCCAGCCGCGAATTCGACGGTACCCGCCACCAGTTCACCGGTCTCGACGATCCGACGCTGGCCGATCACCTGTCCGAACGCGCGCTCGATCGGCTGCGCGAGGAAGCGGAGCTGGCGCAGGGCGGCTATGGCGCATTCGATCTGGACCGCTATCGCGCGGGCGACCTGACGCCGGTCTATTTCGGATCGGCGCTGAAGCTGTTCGGCGTCACCGAGCTGATCGACGCCTTGGGCCTCTATGCCCCGCCGCCCCGCTCGCAGCCCGCCGAGCCGGCCGCCGTCGAACCCGAACAGAATGAAGTCACCGGCTTCATCTTCAAGGTGCAGGCGAACATGGACCCGATGCACCGCGACCGCATCGCCTTCATGCGCCTCGTCTCCGGCAAGTTCCGCCGCGGCATGAAACTGACCCCATCGGGCAGCGGCAAGCCGCTTGCCGTCCATTCGCCGATCCTCTTCTTCGCGCAGGACCGCGAACTGGCGGACGAGGCCTTCCCCGGCGACATCATCGGCATCCCCAATCATGGCGCGCTGCGCGTGGGCGACACGCTGAGCGAAAAGCCCGGCCTGCGCTTCACCGGCCTGCCCAATTTCGCGCCGGAAATATTGCGCCGCGTGGCGCTAAAAGACCCGACCAAGACCAAGCAGCTGCGCAAGGCGCTGGACGACCTGTCCGAGGAAGGCGTCATCCAGGTCTTCTACCCGGAAATCGGCAGCAACTGGATCGTCGGCGTGGTCGGCCAGCTTCAGCTCGAAGTGCTGATCTCGCGCCTGGAGGCGGAGTATAAGGTGGCGGCGGGCCTCGAACCCTCCCCCTTCGACACCGCGCGCTGGATCAGCGGCGACGAGGCCGCGGTCAAGGAACTGGTCGGCTATAACGGCGCCAACATGGCCAAGGACCGCGACGGCAACCTCGTCTTCATGGCGCGGAGTGCCTGGGATATCGGCTATCAGCAGGAACGCCACCCCAAGGTGAAGTTCAGCGCCACCAAGGAGCGGTAAGTATAATCCGGTGGATCAGGTGCTGACCCAGTCCTTGCGCAGCGCCTTGCCGGCGAGCGCCATGAACAGGCCGGCGAGCAGATAAAAGCCCAGCGCCGCGACGATGGCGTACCGCAGCGCCTCATTGCCATAGGTGGGCGTCAACGCGTCGGACAGGGCGCCGACGCTCCAGCTGCCAAGGCCGAGGCCGACCAGGTTGTTGATGAGCAGGAAGGTCGCCGATGCGCTCGCCCGCATATGCGCCGGCACCAGATGCTGCACGGCGGTGAGCACCGGCCCCAGCCAGACATAGACCAGAGCCTGGGGAATCAGGAACAAGCCGAAGGCGACGGTCACGCTGCTCGACAGCACGCCGATCACGAACAGCGGCATGCCCACGACATAGCTGATCGCCGGCACCCATGCGAACCAGGCCTTGTCCTTGTCCCCCATGGCATCACCCAGAAAGCCGCCCAGCAGCACCCCGGCCACCCCGCCGATCAGCAGCAGCGCCCCCAGAAACTGGCCCGCACCCAGCAGATCGAGGCCGAAGCTGCGCATCAGCAGGCTCGGCAGCCAGAAGGCGACGCCATAGCCGCACATCGAACTGGACGCGGCACCCAGCGCCAGCATCCAGAAGCTGCGCTTGGCGGCGAGGATGCCGAATACGGCGCTGACCGGCACCGCCTCGCCCGCCTGCACCGGCCGCGCAGGTTCGCGCACCACCAGGCGGAAAATCGGGGCGATCAGGATGCCGAGCAGCCCGACCGCGATGAAGGCGGTGCGCCATTCCACCGTCTGCGCGATATAGCCGCCCAGCAGTACGCCGCCCGCCGATCCCAGGGGGATGCCGAGCGAATAGATGGACAGCGCCCGCGCCCGTTGATGCTGCGGAAAATAATCCGAGATGACGGCATAGGATGGCGCCACGCCGCCAGCCTCACCCACGCCTACGCCGATGCGGAACAGGAACATCTGCATGAAATTGCCGGCCACGCCGCAAAGCGCGGTGAAGCCGCTCCAGATGGCGAGGCTGACGGTGATGACCCATGTCCGGCTGGTCCGGTCCGCCAGCAGCGCCAGCGGGATCGCCAGCGTCGAATAGAGCAGGGCGAAGGCGATGCCGCCCAACGCTCCCAGCTGCGTATCGGTCAACTGCAACTCCGCCTTGATCGGCCCGGCGAGGATGCCCAGGATCTGCCGGTCGAGGAAGTTGAACGTATAGACCAGCAGCAGCATCGCCAGAACGAGCCTGGAGTAGCCGGGGCGATAGGCAGGGGATGAGGTTCGATCGGTCATGAAAGTCAGTTAAATCTCCGTTCGCTTCGAGCGAAGTCGAGAAGCGTTGGCGCTACACGGTTCTCGACAAGCTCGAACCGAACGGAAGGGGTGAGCCAGATCAGAATTTCACCGTGCCGGTCACGAAGACCTGCCGGGGATTGCCGTAGAAGGCCGTGAGCGTCCCCTCCCTGCCCAACGAGGGGGTCGGGAAACCGGCGGCATTGTTGATGATCGCGCCCGTCACCGGATCGGCAGCGACGAAGGTATAGCCCGACGTCTTATATTCCTTGTCGAGGATATTCTTGCCATGGACGCCCAAGCTCCATCGGTCGTCGGGCGCGGTGTAGACGATGCTGGCATCCCACAGCGCATAGCCCTTCTGGTCGATATAGGGGTTGGGAATCTCGAACTGATAGGTCTTGCTGCGCCAGGAAAGGGTGCTGCCCATGAAGAGGCTGCCGTCGCCTACCGGGGTCGTGTAGCTGAGCGAGCCGCTCGCCGTCCATTTGGGCGTGTTCTGCACCCGGCGATGTTGCGCCACGTCGGTCGGGACGTTGCCGATATTGGCGATATATTCGCGATATTCCGCATCGATATAGCCGATCGCGGTGGACAGGTTCAGCCGGTCTCCGCTCGACAACAGGTCACGGCCGAGGCGCGCATTGCTTTCGAACTCCAGCCCCTTGAACCGGGCCTTGCCCGCGTTGGACACCACACCGCAGAAGGACGGCGTCGGCACCCCGCTCACCAGCACGGTGCAGGCGACGGAGCCGGGGATCTGCACATCCTTGTAGTCGGCATAGAAGCCGGCGACCGCGACATAGAGCGCGCCGTCCATGAAATTGCCCTTGTAACCGACCTCATAGCTGTCGACCTGCTCCGGACGGAAGCTGAGGAAGGACGCAATCTCGCTTTCCTGTCTTATGCCGTCGCCATTCAGGTCGGGCGCATTGGTGCCCACCCCGCGCGGGTCGAAGCCACCGCCCTTGAAGCCCTTGGAATAGCTGGCGTAGATATTGTGATCCGGGGTCGGCTTGTAACTGACCGAGAAGCGCGGCGTGAATTTCTTATATTTCGCGGAGCCGCGGAAATCGGTGCTGGGCGCGCCGAGCGGCAGGCCGGCGCCCCCGAACACCGGCGACCCGCCCCCGACATAGCTTTGGCGCAGAATGTCGGCGGTCCGCTCATCCCATGTGTAGCGGCCGCCGGCCGACACGCTGAACTGGTCGCTGAAATCATAGGTGAAGTCGCCGAAGATCGCATAGGTTTCGGTATCGACATCGGCCTGGGTGAAGGCGGTGAGGCCGGCCAGCGTGGTGAAGATGCGCGTGTCGAACTGCGTGTCGGCGCTCGCATCCAGATAATAGAAGCCGATCATGCCTTTCAACGGCCCGGCATCGACCTGCAACTGGAATTCCTGGCTCAGCTGTTCGTTGCGATAGAAGGCCGGCACGTCAACATCGACGGCGGGCAATGCGTCGAAATCGATCGGCGATGCGCTGTCATCCTTGCGCCAGGCGCTGATCGACTTCAGCGTGAACATGTCATTGAGTTCGGCCGAGATATTCATCGACAGGCCGTAGGATTTGACCTGCTGCCGGGGATCGACCAGACCGCCGCGTGTGTCGAAGACATCGTCCAGCACCGGCGCGCCCGATGCCTGCCCCGGTATCAGGCGATGGCCGCCACGCGGATTGCTCTTGTCCTTGGTATAGTCTCCGGTAATGCGCACCAGCACCGGTTCGCCATAGCCGCCCATTTCGGCGGTAGCGCGCCCGGCCCAGATATCCTTGTTGTAATTTTCCTGACCGGTGGTGAGGTTGGTGCCGAAGCCGCCGCGCGACAGGCGGGCGAAGGCGCCGCCGACGCGGATCAGGTCGCCGATCGGCGCCGACACGGTGACGATGCCGTCCGCCTGGTCATAGCTGCCATAAGTGCCCTTCACCTTGAGCGAAAAGTCCTGCGGCAGCAGCTTGGTCACATATTTGACCGCACCGCCGATCGTGTTGCGACCGTAAAGCGTGCCCTGCGGCCCGCGCAGCACCTCGATCCGCTCCACATCGTAAATGTCGAGCAGCGCCCCCTGCGGACGGTTCAGATAGACATCGTCCAGATAGATGCCGACGCCCTGCTCGAAGCCGGAGACCGGATCCTGCTGACCCACGCCGCGGATGAAGGCAGTCAGCGTCGAATTGGTGCCGCGCGAAGCCTCCAGCGTGGTGTTAGGGGTCACATTGGCCAGGTCGGTGATGTCGATCGCCCCGCCCCGTTCGAGCGCTTCGCCGGAAAAGGCGCTGACCGCGATCGGCACGCTGACCAAAGTTTCCTCGCGACGACGTGCGGTGACGACGATCGCCGCGCCGTCATCGTCGGCACTTGCCTGCGGCGCGCTGTCCTGCGCGAAGACGGGCAGCGCGGCCACGCCGCTCCACGCGGCAGAAGCGAGCGCGAGAGCGCGAATGGTCTGATGGGCCTTCATCGGGGTCGGTCCTCTCCTGAAAAAGCTGCGCCCGGTCTGCCGGGTCACTTGCGCTGCCTGATTCGATAATGAAAGTTGAACCAGCTTTCAACTTCAAATAAGAGGCAAGTGACGAGAGGCCATCATTGCGGCAAAAAGAGCACAGCATATCAGGAGTGGAAATGACCGGTGAAGGCGCAGCGAAGGACGACAAGACGCCCCGCACCGCGCGCGGCGAGCGCACCCGTCGTGCGCTATTGTCGGCGGCCGCGGCGGAATTTGGCGAGAAGGGATTTCACGACGGCTCGATCAGCGGCATCACCCGCCGCGCCGGCTGCGCGCTGGGCAGCTTCTACACCTATTTCGATACCAAGGACGATATTTTCCGCGCGCTGGTGAACGACATGTCGGGGCAGGTGCGCGACTATGTGACACCACGCATCGCGGCGGCGCGCGACGGCATCGACGCGGAACGGATCGGCCTGCTGAGCTTTCTGGAGTTCGCCCGCGACCATAAGGAAATCTACCGCATCATCGACGAGGCGGAGTTCGTCGACCAAGCCGCCTACCGCGCTCATTACGAGAATACGGCCACTCGCATGGCCACGCGACTCGCCAAGGCCGCCGAGCGCGGCGACGTGCGTCCCGATGTCGAGGAAGTCCATGCCTGGGCGATCATGGGCATGAACGTCTTCCTGGGCCTCCGCTACGGCGTCTGGGACGATAGCCGCCCGGCCGAGGAAGTGGCGGCGATCGCCAATGCGCTTATCGAGAGGGGTATAGGCCAGCCGCGCTGACGGCCTTAGCGATGACCACAGGCTCTGTCGGTCGCAAGACCGTCTCGGACTGGCGAGGCCTTTGCAACCAGCAGCGCCGTTCGTGACTCCTTTTCATGACGAAACATCATGGGAGAAGGATCATGGACCTGCCTCCGCGCGCGAAGCGCTCCAACATCTTCATAGATGCCTGTCTGAATCTGGGCGAGCCCTTGTCGGCAACGCAGGTCGTGCGTATCCGCGACATTTCCGAAGGTGGCGTCCGCATTCAGGGCAAGTCGCCCGGCGTAGGCGCCCGGATCGTCCTGACGCGGGGCGAAACGGAAATGCCCGGCCGGGTTGTATGGACGGCCGATCGTCATTTCGGCGTGGCCTTTGACGAGCCGATCAACGTCGACGCGGTGCTGAAGGCTGCGGTGCCCAGATCGCCCGAGCGCCCCCTATATGCAGCAGCCCTCACATCGGGCCTCGGTCATTTCCATCGACAGACCCCGCGCGGCCGCAAAACCTTTGGCCTGCGTGTAGCGGGGGCTGGCCGCTAAAGTATGATACGATCACCCTGATGGAGTTGGTCAGACATTCTCGTCTGACTGGACGATGCTTTAGATTATTTTCGCAGCAGGAACACCGCATGTTCCGCGAACAGATTGGCGTTTGCGTGGGTGGTTTCCTTGTCCCCCTTGAGGAACCATTGGCCCTCGATATGCCAGCCGCGCTCCTTCACCAGCGCGCGGAAATCGTCGACCGTCACATGATGGATGTTGAGCGTGTCATACCAGGTGTCTGGCAACAGCCGCGTCACCGGCATCCGCCCGCCCCACAGCAGCGAAACCCGCCCGCGCCAATGCGCGAAATTGGGGAAGGAGACGAAGGCCTGCCGCCCGATGCGCAGCAATTCCTCCACCACCAGATCGGGCCGCCGCGTCGTCTGGAGCGTCTGACTCAGGATCGCATAGTCGAAGCTGGCGTCGGGATAATAGGCAAGGTCAGTGTCCGCGTCGCCCTGCACTACGGAGAGGCCACGCCCGACCGCCGCCGCGACGTTGGAGCCGTCAATCTCCAGCCCGCGCGCGTCGACCTGGCTATGGTCGCGCATCGCCGCCATCAAGGCGCCGTCGCCGCAGCCCACGTCCAGCACGCGCGCGCCCTGCCGCACAGTTCGCGCGATCAGGGCCAGGTCCGGGCGCAATGTCTGCACCAGCGGCGCCTCGCTCATGCCCGGCCGCCCCGCAGGAAGCCGTCCACCACCCTGTTGAGTTCGGGCGATTCGAGCAGAAAGGCGTCATGGCCGAAGGGACTGGACAGTTCGACGAAGCTCGCCTGCGCGCCCGATGCGTTGAGGGCATGGACGATCACCCGCGATTCTGTCGTCGGGTAAAGCCAGTCGGTGTCGAAGCTGACGAGGCAGAAGCGCGCACTGGTCGCCGCGAAAGCCTTGGCCAGCGATCCGCCATGATCCTCGGCAATGTCATAATAATCCATGGCGCGGGTGATGTAGAGATAGGAGTTGGCGTCGAACCGCTCGACGAAGCTCAGCCCCTGGTGGCGCAGATAGCTTTCCACCTGGAAATCCGCGTCGAAGCCGAAGGTCTTGGCATCGCGTCCCTGAAGTCGACGCCCGAATTTCTCGGTCAGCCCGGCTTCGGACAGATAGGTGATGTGTGCCGCCATGCGCGCGACGGCGAGGCCCGCGCTCGGCACCTGCCCATCGGCATAATAGTCGCCACCGCGCCAGTTGGGATCGGCCATGATCGCCTGCCGCCCGACCTCATGAAAGGCGATATTCTGCGCGCTGTGGCGGGCGGTCGAGGCGATGACGACGCAGCTTTCGACCCGGTCGGGGAACAGCGTCGGCCAGGTCAGCGCCTGCATCCCCCCCATCGATCCGCCAATCACCGCGCTCAGCCGGTCCACCCCCAGATGGTCGAGCAGCAGCGCCTGCGCCCGCACCATGTCGGCGATGGTGATGACAGGGAAACGCATTGCATGCGGATCGCCGGTCGCAGGATCGAGGCTGGCGGGGCCGCTCGACCCCATGCAACTGCCGATGACGTTGGAGCAGATGATGAAATGGCGCGCCGGATCGACCGGCTTTCCCTCACCCACCAGCCGCCACCACCAGCCCGGCTTGCCGGTGACGGGATGGTCGGACGCGACATATTGGTCGCCGGTCAGCGCATGGCAGATCAGGATGACGTTCGACCTGTCGGCATTCATCGTGCCATAGGTTTCATAGGCGATGTCGACGGGGCCGAGGCTTGCGCCGCTGGACAGGCGCAACGGCCCGGTCAGGCGGGCCTGCCGGCGCAGGCCGAACCGATTGTCTTCGCTGATGGGGACACTGGCCATGACCGAGCGGGGCTAGGACCGCTGCCCGCCTCTGTCAATCTGGCACGATCGCCACCGAGTCCCTAGATTAACGACATGACCGACAGCAACCGCCCCCCGATCGTCGCCTTTGGCCCTCTCTACCCCTATCTGACCAATGAACTGCAACGCCGCTTTACGGTCCATGCCGTTGCGGCCGACGCCGACCTGTCCACCCTGCCGGCGGAGGTGCAGGATGCGCGCGCGCTCGTCAGCTTCGGATCGGTCGGCGCGCCCGCCCCGATCATGGACGCGCTGCCGAAATTGGAAATGATCGGCCTCTTCTCGGTCGGTTATGACAAGGTCGATGTCGATCACGCCCGCGCGAAGGGCATCCGCGTCACCAACACGCCCGATGTGCTGACCGACGATGTCGCCGACCTCGCGGTCGGTCTGCTCTACGCTACGGTCCGCAACATCGCCGCCAACGACCGGATGGTGCGCGCGGGCGACTGGGCGCGGGGCGTGAAACCGGCCTTGTCCGGTCGCGTGACCGGATCGCGCATCGGCATATTGGGCCTCGGTCGCACCGGCCGCGCCATCGCGAAACGGCTGGAGCCGGTGGCCGGCGAAATCCTCTACCACAATCGGCGAGAAGCTTCAGACACCTCATATCGGTATGTCGCGGATCCCGTCGACTTCGCGCGGCAAAGCGATGTGATCATCGTCGCTACCTCCGGCGGGCCGGAAGCGGCCAAGCTGGTCGATGCCGCCATGCTCGACGCGCTGGGGCCAGACGGCGTCATCGTCAACATCAGCCGCGGCAGAGTGATCGACGAGGAGGCGCTGGTCGCCGCGCTCGCCGACCGGTGCATCGCTGGCGCCGGCCTCGACGTGTTCGTCAACGAACCCCATGTGCCGCAGGCCCTGTTTGCGATGGACCATGTCGTGCTCCAGCCGCATCAGGGCAGCGCCACCGTCCACACGCGCAAGGCGATGGCCGATCTGGTCCTCGCCAATCTGGACGCGCATTTCGCCGGAGAGGCATTGCTGACCCCGGTTGTATGACCCCAGGCGGGAACAGGTCGATCAGCAGCGCTTACGCGTCACCGCCGTCCCGTCATTGGTGATGGTCAGAGTCTTGCCGTCCGCCGATGGCCGCATCTGGAGCGTCCGGGTCCAGCTCTGCCCCTCGCCCGTGAACGCGGCATCCACCGCGACCAGACCGTTGTCGCGCGTGCGCACGGCCTTCACCTTCCCGACGCTTTCGTGGAAGACAAGCTCGTCCGGCGCGACCGACAATTCCAGATCGGCGGCGCGATCACCGCACCGTTCGTCCATCCCGGTCCAGCGCCCCTGTATCGCTACGGGGATCAGCCCGTCGGGCGCGGGTGGCGGTGGGGGCGTGTCGATCGATGGAGGCGCCTCGATCGGCGTGATCACATTGGCCGGGGTCGGCCCGTTGCGGACCTCGGGCATCGTCTGGTCGACGATATTGGAAACGACGCCGGGCTGTTGTTCCTGTTGCCCGTCCTTCTGGTTACAGGCGGTGATCAACAGGAGTGGCAGGAGCGGGACGATCTTTCGCATGGTGCGAAAACAATCCCGGCCGCCTTCCGGTTCCCGCCGCATGACTCGAGTCTGCCGCCATGCTAGGCAAGCAGCATCATCCAAGGAGAGTCGATGCCATGCCGGTTCTGGGAATGGGTGGCCTGTTCTTCCGTTCGCGCGATCCCGAGGCGCTGGCCGCCTGGTATCGCAAGCATCTGAATGTCGGCGGCGGCTGCGTCGCCGATCCGACGGCAGAGGCAAATGAATGGGTGTGGCAAACGCTGGGCGGCCCGATGGTCTTCGCCCCGTTCAAGGCCAACAGCGACTATTTCGCTGCCGACAAGCAGTATATGATCAATTTTCGCGTATCGGACCTCGATGCGCTGCTGGCGGACTTGCGCGCGGCGGACGTTGAGATCATCACCAAGCCCGAATGGGACGACCCCGTGGTCGGCCGTTTTACCCGCATTCACGATCCGGAGGGCAATGCGATCGAATTGTGGGAACAGCCCAAGCCTTCCTGACTTTTTGGCCGCCTGAATATTGGAGCATCCTGATGAAGCGCCTCCCCCTCTTCCTCGTCGTCGCTGCCGCCACGCTGATGCCCGCCGCCGCCATGGCCGCGCTCGCCGTCGGTGCCAAGGCGCCGGACTTCACAACACGCGGCGCACAGGCGGGCAAGACCTTCACCCTGACCCTCTCGCACCAGCTGAAGCGCGGGCCGGTGGTACTCTATTTCTTCCCCAAGGCGTTCACGCCGGGCTGCTCCGCCGAAGCGCGCGAATTCGCTGAGAATATCGACAAGTTCAAGGCAGCGGGCGCGACCGTCATCGGCATGTCGGCCGATCCGGTGGACGATCTGGTCGCCTTTTCGACCAAGGAATGCGCGGGCAAGTTCGCCGTCGCCTCGGCCGGTCCGGCCATCGTGTCGGGTTATGACGTGGCGCTCAAGATGCGGCCGGGCATGACTGACCGCACCTCCTATGTCATCGCGCCGTCGGGCCGGATCGCCTTCGTCCATAGCGAGATGAGCTATGCCGGCCATGTGAAGAGCACGCTGGCCGCCGTGGAAGCGATGAAGGGCAAGTAAGGAATAATCTCCGTCCGCTTCGGGCCGTTCACCCGAAGCGGACGACGGCTCAGCCTTACCCCTTCACATATTTGCCGAACCAGCCGAGCGTCGCGTCCCAGGCCGCTTTCGCCGCTGCCTCATCATAGCTGGGTCGGTAGTCGGCCATGAAGCCATGGTCCGCCCCCTTATGCACGGTGATGGCGTCGGGCGGAGACTTGCCCGCCTTGGAAAGCGCGGCGCGCATCGCCTCCACGTCGGTCTGGGGGATGCCCTTGTCCAGCTCGCCATATTGGCCGAGCACCGGCACCTTGAGCTTGCCCACTTCCTCAATCGCGCTCAGCGGTTGCAGTGCGGTCTTGTCGGTGACCAGCCGGCCGTAGAAAGCGACACCCGCATCCAGATCGGCGCTGTGCGCGGCATAGAGCCAGACGATCCGCCCGCCCCAGCAGAAGCCGGTAATGCCGCGCCGCCTGGCGTCGCCACCATGACTGCCCGCCCAGCCATAGGTCGTGTCGATGTCGGCCAGCACCTGGGCATCGGGCGCCTTGGACACGATCGTGCCGACCAGTTGCTTGAAGTCGGCGACCTTTGTCGCGTCGCCATGCCGCGCGAACAGATCGGGCGCGATGGCATAATAGCCGGCCTTGGCGAAGCGGCGGCATATGTCGCGAATCCATTCATGCACGCCGAAAATCTCATGCACGACGACGATGACCGGCGCGCTCTTCCCGCCTGCCGGCCGCGCGACGAAGGCGGGCATGGCAAAACCGTCGTTCGCAGGGATGGAGACGCTTTCCTCCATCAGTCCGTCGCCCGATGTCTGCACCGCGCTGCTGGCGACCGGACGACAGGCCGCCGCGAAACCGGCGGCAAAGGCGCCGCCAGCCAGGACATGGCGACGCTGAAGGCCGGTGCTGCCAACCCAGTTGCGGTCTTCGGGCAAGCGATCGGGCGCAGCCCCCTTGTCTTTGCTTCCCTTGCTCGTCATCGGCACGCTCCTCTCCCTTGGCTGATGGCTGCCAGAGTAGAGGCTCGACGCGGAAACGAAAGAGCGCGATCGATCAATTCACCGGCGCGCGCCGCCTATAGCTGAGCGCTTCGGCGACATGGACACGTCCGACCCGCTCCGCCCCTTCCAGGTCGGCGATGGTCCGTGCCACGCGAAGCACGCGGGTATAGCCGCGCGCGGACAGCTTCATCGCCGCGGCTGCCTGCGCCAGCAACTGCCGCCCCGCCTCGTCCGGGCCGGCGACATCCTCCAGCCGCTCGCCATCCACTTCGGCATTGGTGCGCGTCTTGCTGCCGGCATAGCGCTTCGTCTGCACCGCACGCGCGGTTGCGACCCGCGCCGCAACCTCCGCTGATCCCTCGGCAGGCGGCGGCAGGACAAGGTCGGCGGCGGTCACCGCCTGCACCTCGACATGCAGATCGATACGATCTAGCAGCGGTCCCGATACCTTGGCCTGATAATCCGATGCGCAGCGCGGCGCGCGCGAACAGGCCAGCGCCGGGTCGCCAAGATGGCCGCAGCGACAGGGATTCATCGCCGCGATCAGTTGAACGCAACCTGCAATGTATGTAGACTGAAAAATATTCTGCCTAAAATCCGCAGAAATCTGGGGTTTCAAAGGGCATTCCAAAGCGAGCGGCCAAGGGACAGTAGCATTTGGACGGACCCAAAAAGCGTTAGCCCCGCAACGACGATAACCTCAGTCCAAAACAGCAGGCGTCTCATCATCTTCATTCGCAGATCGCCCGTTGCTGGTTGAACTTGGGCCATATGACAGTGGTGCCACTTTGAACCATCGCGCAGTTGATCTCCGTGCTTGCCTCGTTCCAGCAAACGGCAGTCGCGCGGTTGTAGCTGGTGCCCGTCTGCTCACATTGTAGGATTTGGCCAGAGGCAAGCTCAGTCAGTTTGGACGTAGCGGAAGCGCCCGATGCTGATGGGCAAGGATGACCAACCTTACAGGTTTCATCGCTTTCACGAGCAGCAACCGCGTGAAGCCTGATCCTCGTACCGTCAGCGCATCGCAAAGTATCGCCGTCGGTGATGCTGCTGACACGGCACAAGAAGCGATCAGACGGAACTTTATACATTTCCGACGCTCGGACGGGTGCCTCTGGCCTCTCTGGTAAACTGGCGAACGCCTGTTTGCTGGCTTTGGGCGTAGGAGCATCAACCATAGAGGTTGCCGTTGACGCGGGTATTGCGATTGAAGCCGCCTCGCTCGGTTCGCTGCTGGGCCAAAAGAAAACCGCGCAGAAGGTGCCGACTATCAGGACAGCAGCAACGGCATAAACTGACCAAGCTGGAAATTGCCGCTCCTTGGGCTGCTGCCAACCATTCGACCGCGACCGCCTGTCATATGGTTGCCGCTGTTGGCCGACTATGCGCGGACGCCATTTCCTGCGACGGCCCCAAGGCCGCATATAATTCCAGAAATAGAGCGGAACGAGGATCGCCAACGCGGGGATGATGACATAGCCGCCCGACACGCTGGTGTTCTTCTGGACCCATGC